>JAQWJQ010000103.1 GCA_029248265.1 Planctomycetota bacterium | reverse complement strand
CGGAACACGACCACGCCGAGGGTCATGATCACGGCGACCACCACGTCCTCCCGCTCTGGCTCCTGATCGGGACCTGGTTGGCCCTGATGGGCCTGACGATCTTCACGGTCACCGCGTCCACCTTCCCGCTCGGAGCCTTCGACCTTCCGGTCGCGATGGGCATCGCGACGATCAAGGCGACCCTCGTGATGCTGATCTTCATGCACCTCGGGTTCGACAAGGGCTTCCACTCACTCCTGATCTACGGCTCCTTCCTGTTCGTCTTCTTGTTCATCAGCTTCGTCTGGATTGACCGCGGTCAGTACCAGCCGGACATCAACGAGAAGGAGCAGCAGGAGATCGCGATCGATCTGGGGCAATAGCCCTCGCCTGGCGCGGCACGGCCCGTGACCCTCGGCCGCGCGACCTCATGACGGCCCCGCTCCCTCGCCCTGGGGGGCGGGGCCGCCTTCATTGTCCGGGAGCGCCCGCTGCCCTTGGCCCGGTGAATCACTCTTCGCGTGGCATCAGGGGGCCTATACCGGGCGAACATGGGCTAGATTCCCAAGAGACCCCCATGAGTTACTCCACCCCCGGCCCCCTCCGCCTGCTCGAGCGCGTCGCCCGCCTTGAAGCCTCAGGCGACGCCCCCGATGACGGCTACGCCGGCGCCGGAGCGCGCGGCGTGGACGCGTCCGAGATCCCGGCCTCAGAGTCCGAGGTCCTGGGCCTCGGCATGAAGCTCTTCCTCGCGTCACTGACCATGATCTTCGGCGCGACCTTCGCGGCGTACGGGATCATCTGGTGGCGCAGCAAGGACACCTGGCAGGGCGCCGTGGACAGCGGCGAGGTCACGCGACTCGCGGTGGCGACGTTGCTTCTCGTGGTCGCAGACCTCGCGGCGGCGCGCGCCTACCGGAGCGGCGCTGGCACCAAGGTCGCGTTCAATTCCACCCGCCTCACCCTCATCACCGCGTTGATCTACGTGGTCGTCCAGAGCATCAGCTGGATCCCGCTGATCGCCCAGGGGGACCCCCAGGGGGACGGGACTCTGCGCATGGAGGGGTTCCTCTTCTTGATGCTCACCCTGGCTCACGCCGCGCACGTCCTCGGCGGTGTGGTCGCGAACGGGATCGTCCTCGCGCGCTCCACCGGCGGCCGCGGTCCGCAGGCCGGCTCGCTCCAGATGCTGTACCAGTACTGGCGCTTCCTCACGGTCATGTGGGTCCTCGTCCTGGCGCTCCTCTTCGGAATGTAGCGGTCCAAGGGGGGGCGGCCGGGTCCCCGCGCGGCGGCTCCTGGAGCGCCGGAGTCGCCACCTGTGAGACGATCCGGTCTCGCTCTTCGGGGTGACCTCGCGGCTTCAGGGCGGTCCCCCTGCCCGCTGGAGAGCGCGGCGTTGTCGCGACCCGAGCCTCAACCCCGGGTGGAGGGTCGTTCGCTGCCCAGAGCAAACTCGATCCTCCTGGCCGGCTCTGGATGGCGGCGCTTGGGTCCCGGTCTCTCGGTCCCTGCGTCTGGGTTCCGGCGTCTGGGTTCCTGCCTCTGGGTTCCTGCCTCTGGGGGGACGCCCGCCGCTCATGGCCCTCTCCCTTGGGACGCGCCGCGCCGCGCCTCGGAGGGGGTGCTCTGGGTCACGCACATCGTGGGGCCCGGCGCGGCGCCCGCCGTCTTGGTGCGGCGTTGCGATGGCAGGGATCGCATTCCTCATCGGGCTGTTCGTGTTCGGCTTGGTCCCGCTCGGCCTCATCATGGCGGCGAGTGGCGACGACTGGAAAGGGGCCCTGTGGGGGACCCGGCTCGGCAACTCGATGCGGGTGGAGGAGCTGGAAGCGAAGGTGGAGAGCCTGGAGGCCCGGCTTCAGGCCCGGCCTGAGGCCCAAGAGATGGACCGCGCGCCCTCCTGGGTGCGGCCCTCGCCTCCTCGCCTCATCATGAGGGGGCCTCTCGCTTCCCCGCTCCCGTCGACCGCCCCGGGCTGTGGCGCTTGCTCCTGGTGGGAAGCCTCGCCCTCGGAGAGATCGAGCTCGTCCGCGTCTTCGGCATGACCCACAGGGGAGACCTCAGCGCCTGACGGGAGGGCCGGCGAGGGCGACGCGGTACGGTTGCAGGAGCTGGAGACGAGGGGCCTGAGCCTGGAGCCCCGGCCCGGGGCCGGGATGGATGACCCCCTCGACCCCAGATGGGGGCCGCTGACCGTGAAGGGGCCCTCGGTGGCCCCGGAGCCGTGTCTCCTCGAGGACATGCGCCCTTCGTCTCGGAAGACCAGGCATCGTCCTGAACCCGGGGGTGAGGCCTCCCCCGGTCGTGGCTTCGCGGCCGCCCATCTCCGCCGGGCGAGCCGTACCGTTCAAGCGCCGGGGCGCCCGCGAGGGGGGCGGGGGCGGTCACTCGTCGGCGGTCCGAGCCCTGATTCCGCCTCCAGCGACCGTTGAGCGGCCGGGGGCCGGGACCAGGAGCCGGGTCGGGGGGGGCGTCCTGCTGGTCCGGGGCAGACCCCGGGTCGCGATGCGCTCGCCGCCCGGGCGGTCTAGAACTCCTCGAGCGGGATCTGGAATCGCTCGCGGAGGATCGCTGCCAGCTCGCGGAAGTCGTTCACGATGAACTCGGGGCTCGCGGCCTCGACGTCTTGCCCGTCGCGCGCGGCGCGGCGGATCCATGCCGTGTGCATGCCGATGCTGGCCGGCGGGACGATGTCGTGGGCGAGGTTGTCCCCGACGTAGAGCACCTCGCCAGGGAGGAGCCCCATCTCTCGCAGGGCGTGCTGGTACAGCTTCACGTTCGGCTTGCTGATCCCTACCTGGTCGGAGATGAAGATGTTGCGGGGCCCCAGGAGGGGAACGAGTCCCAGGCGGATGAGCTTCTCCGACTGCTTCGTCGTCCAGCCGTGGGTGATGATCCCGGTCCGAAGTCGCGCGCTGGAGAGCGCCTTGAGGAACGGCTCCACGTCGTCAAACGCACGGAGGTCCTGGAACTTGGTGTCGTGGTAGGCCGCCATCCCCGCCGCCACGATCAGGGCCGGATTGACGTCCCGCTTCTGGTGGGGCGGGAGCCGCTGGATCAGCTTGTCGTAATGCTGGTTGTAGTTGGACCCGAACTCTCGGACCACCTCCTGCAGCTCCGCGGCGATCTCGTCGTGGGTGGCCTCCAGGCCGGTCTCGATCATCGCGTCCACGGCGCGTGACCGTGCGTTCCTGGCGAACTCCGTGGTGGAGAACAGGGTGTCGTCGATGTCGAAGAGGACGGCCTTCATGTGCTGATAGGGGAGGGAGGAGAGGTGTCTCTATTGTGCACAGGGCCTGTGGTTTGATCCATCACAACGGTCGGCGCACCACCGGCACTTCTTCAAGGGCCCTCAGGCGGGCGCAGGAGCCCCTTGGTCCGATCCATGAAAAGAGCCCGGCGCATCCCTTACGGGGCGCCGGGCTCTTCTGTTGGCTCTCAGGGCGGGCCGTGAGGCCCGCGACCGATCACTGGGACTCGAGCTTGGACTCGACCGACTCGCGGATGTTGGTGATGGTCGCCTTGACCAGCACCATCAGCGAGCTGCGCTCGTCGTTGAAGCCTTCGCTCTTGAAGAGGAAGCCGAGGACGGGGATCTGCCCAATCCACGGGACTTCCGCTCGGCGCTCGATGTTGCGAATCCTGGAGAGGCCACCGAGGAGCAGTGAGCCGCCGTCCGGAAGGAAGGCGCTGGTGTTCACGCTCTGGACCTCGAGCTCGGGGAGCTGGAACTCGACCGGGGCCGTGTTGCCACCGAGGGTGGTGGCGAAGTTCCGGAGGGCGACGACCTTGGCCACGGTGGGCTGGATCTCAAGCCGCAGCCACTGGCGGTTCTCGAGGATGGTGGGGCGCACGTCGAGGACGACGCCCTCGTTGAGCACGTTGACCACCGGGTCGGCGACCGCCTGGAACTGGGCGACCTCAACGTCGAAGTCCTGGATGTAAGCGCGCTGGTTCAGCACCGCAACATAGGCGCGCTGGGAGTCCTGGACGCTGAGCATCTGGCTGTTGACGATCTGGCTCTTCTCGCTCTTCTCGACGGCGCGCAGGATCGAGGAGACCTCTGCGTCGTCGAAGAAGGTCATCTGGAAGCTCAGGCCCCCGATGGTGCTCAGGCTGCTGCCGAGAGCGGTCTCGAAGAAGTTCTGGGTGGTCGCGCTGAAGGCGCCGTCCAGGCCATCGTCGAAGAAGAGACCGGAGCTCGGTGCACCCGCGGCGTTGGTGCCGTCGGTGCCCGTGCCGCCGTTATCGAGGCCGAGAGAGGCCTGGTCCTCGAGGCCGTTCGTGACGTCCTCAAGGCTCCGGTTGTCGAGGCCACGGAAGTCGTTGCCGATCTCCTGGATGAAGTTGTCGGTGACCTCGAGGAACTTGGACTCGATGGTGACGAGCGAGGAGTTGAAGCGACGAAGGTCGTTCAAGAACTCGACCACCTGCATCTGAACCTCGGGGGTCTGGGTGACGAGAAGGTTGGTCTCGCCGACCTCGATGCCGACGCCTTCGACTTCCCAGGAGTCCGGGGCCACGGTGTCGGTGATCAGGGTCTGGAGGTTCTCCAGCTCGATGATCCGCGGGGCCTCACCGATCGCGCCGAAAGGGCCGCCGCCGTCATCGTCCTCGAGCTGGTCGATCAGACGAATCCGGTCGATGCGCGGACCTTGGAAGTCCGTCAGGGCGAAGATGAGGTCGGAGACGTCGTGGACGACCGGCTCCGGGGCACCAACGGCCTTCTCGGCGCTGGTGACCAGCACCGCGTCGAACATGATCGTCCAGCGGATGTCTTCGCCAGAGGCGGCGACGATGCGGTTGATGGCCTGCTCGGCCGACAACTCGTTCTGGAAGTTGAAGTTGTAGACGATGCCCTCGTCGGAGACGAGGTCCTCAGCGGCCTGGTCGACGATGATCGGCAGGTTCGTGAAGTCGGCCACGTAACCCATGACGACCTTGAGGCTCTCCTCGTCCTCGATGCTCGGGAGAGTCACCTTGGTCGTCGTGAGGGCCGCGCGAAGCTCCGCCTCGATGGGGGAGATCTTCTTGGTGGGGTTGTAGACGCGCTTGGAGCGGATGGCCGACTTGC
>JAQWJQ010000088.1 GCA_029248265.1 Planctomycetota bacterium | reverse complement strand
CCCTGATCGTTCTGGATCAGGGTGCGGGTGTCGTTGTCATACACCGTGATGGACCAGAACTGCTTGGCCGGGGAATCCTTCGGAACGACCACCTCGTACTGGTGTCGGCCGTCGAGCCACTCACCCTCAGCATCCTGATACGCGCCGAGATACTGTGAGCCAGCGCCCACGTTCTTCAGCACCATCGCCTTCGACGTCGTGATCGCCTCGTAGGCGTAGGCCCCGATCTCCATCGTCTCGTAGTAGCCCGGCGCGACATGGTCCAGATGGTTCATGTTGAGCACATAGAGCCAGCTCCGGTCGGGCCAGTGCTTCTCCTTGACGGCATCCCGGCTGAAGCTGTTCACCATCGCGGCCGCGTTGCCGATCTCAGCGGCCTCGGTGAGGAGTCGGGTCTGGCGCTCGTCGGGCTCGAAGGGCTGTCCCTTCTCCATTCCGAGGCGCCGCAGCTGGGTCAGGATGAATCGGTTCCGGTCGACGACCGGCTCGTTCTGCAGCACCCGGTTCAGGTCCTGCCAGTACTCTATGCCCTGCGACTGATCTCCCATCCACGTGGGCGACGAGGTCGCGTCGATGAACTTCTGGCCCCCGGGCTTCGCGCCGACGGCGTGGATCTGGTGCCCGTTCAAGACCGCCGTGTAGGCATCCCCCTCGAGGCCGATGATCCGACTGCCGATGAAGACGAGGTTGCTGCTGGACGACACGACGAAGTCGGCGTCGTGCTCCTCGGGGATCACGGACTCAGGGCCGACCACCAGGTAACGGCCGCCCTTTCCCTGGTCGGGCCCGACGACGCCTAGGTCCGCCTGCGGCGCCTGATAGATGTCGATGATCATGCCGCCGATCGGTCCCGCCGGCAGGTCGAGGTAGTAGTTGCCCTCCGACAGATCGAGGAAGGTGAGCACGTAGGGCGTGGTCGTGTTGGCGGTCAGGATCGGGATCTTCTGATCGCGCTGTTCGTAGATCAGCCAATCCCCGTACTCCGCCTCCTTCAGGAAGCCCGCACGCCACCGCTCGAGGCCGACGATCGGCAGCGCGTACTCGTGGGCCGAGATGGCCTGCGCGCGCAGCTGCTCGTCGCGAACAGGTTCCACGAGCGCCTGCTCGAGGTAGCCGTTGTCTTCGAACTCGATGGCGAGACGACTGTGCGTGCCGGACGGGGCGCCGTTCAGCGACGCACAAGAAGCGCCCAGGGCGGCGGCCAGCAAGGCCAGCGGAAGGGAAAGGGTGTTGATTGACGTCATGGATATTTCTTTTCTTGGGGTGGGGAGCCGCGCGCTCTGCTCATCCGCTGAGCACTTCACGGATCCGCTCCACCGCCTGGATTAAGGGCGGAGAGTATGAGGGATTGAGCGCGGGCCGACAATGCAGCCTCACGTCCAGCGGATGAGCGGCGGCTCATCGACGTTCACTGCCCCGAGCTCTTCGAGGGCTCGGGGGAGTGAGCGGCAGCGGCGTCGGCCGCCCTTGCAGGCGGGACCTCAGCCGTCGGTCGGCTTGACGGACGGGATCAGGCGGTAGCCCTCGTCCCGCACCCGCTCGGACGGCTTGTAGTGCCGGACGATGAGGTTGAAGGAGCCCGTCGGGTTGTCGGTCGGGATGTTGTTGACCGCGTCGAGGCCGCACCCGAAGCGGATCGTGAAGGTCCCGTCCGCGTTCGGCGTGGCGGTGTCGGAGTTCAGGCTGCCCACGTCGTCGAACATGAAGCCCTTCTTGTCGTACACGGTGAAGGACCAGAAGGCGTCGTTGCCCGGGTCCTCGAAGGTGGCCGCGAAGCCCTCGCCGGTCGGGTAGTCGCCGGACATCTCGTAGATGTTGTCGACCCACTGCGCGCCACCCCAGCCGCCAGCGGCGCCGGTCTGGTACTTCTCGTCGGAATAGAGGGCGTCGGAGTCGTCCCGCGGGTCGGTGAACATGCCCCTCGTCGCGGTCACGCCGTCCCGCTTCGCGATGGCGGGCAGCATCGCCCTGAGCTCGGTCTCGACCTGCTCGAAGGACGCGCGGTCGATCGGTTCGGCGGTGAAGTCCATGCTCGAGGCGGCCTCGATGAGGATCCCGTCCTGGATCCGGTGGGCCTCCTCCGGCGACAGCGTCGAGTCGAGGCGAACCACGAGGTAGAGGTGGGTGCCGGTGTGGGTGGTGAGGTCGAAGGTGCCCGGCCCGTAGGTCATGGCCTGGATCCGGTGGTCCTCGGTCACTCCCTGGACGGAGACGTACGTGCCCTCCGGGACCTCTGGGATGGTGATAGTCGCGCCCCCGGAGACGTTGACCACCCCGAGGGAGTAGTAGGTGTCCCGGTTCAGGCGCACCACGGTCTGCTCGTCGGTGGGGACGAGCTTGCGCCGGTGGTCGAGCTGATTGACGCCGGAGGTCTCCTGCGCGATCAGGATCTGGCGGGAGGTCTCGTGGGTGGGGTAGGTCGCCGCCGTGACGACCTCGCCGCCGTCGTCGACAAGGAAGGCCTCGACGGAGCTCTGCTGCGTCGCGCAGCTGAAGAGGAGGAGGGGCAGTAGAGAGGCTTTGAGGAGCTGGCGCATGGCTTGGAGCGAGCGTCTGTCGAGTCGAGGGTCGGGAGGGGGATGAAGGTCAAAGATATTCGCGGTCCGACCCTCGCCTGGCTACGCTGCCCAGCGAAGAAATTTCGTGGGGCGTGACGCAGATACCCTCGCCTCGGGCTCCCCCGCGGCCGCTCCCCCTTGGCTCGCGACAGGCTCCTCGGCCGGCCAGAGGCGCTCTCCGAGGGCGCCATTCCTCGGCATGTTCGCCTTCCGGTCTCGGCCCATGGCGGCGGAGTAGAAGAGGGTGACGTCGGTGCGCCCGAGGAAGCAGGCCCGGGTCTTGCGGGTCTCCGAGCCGGCGCAGCGGCTCACCTCATCGCGGGGAGGATTCGCTCGGGAAAAAGGGACGCGGTCTGGCCAGAGTCGTCCCAGCCGAGAAGCACGGCGACGGTGCGGGTCCCGCGGTCGACGAGCAGGAGCTGGCCGCCGAAGCCGAAGGCGGCGAAGGTCCGGGTCACGCCGCCTTGTTGCCTTCGGATCCACCACTGGTAGCCGTAGCCGAGAGTCGTGCCGGGGCCGATCTGGGGCACGTGTGCGGACGTGGACTCCGTGATCCACCCTGCGGGCACGAGCTGTACGCCGTTCCAGCGGCCCTGGTCGAGGACCAGCACGCCGATGCGAGCGAGCCCCTCGGCCGAGAGGTAGAGCCCGCCCTCGGTGTCGGCTTCACCCGCCGGGCTGGTCTTCCAGTACCACTCCTCGATCCCGATGGGGTCGAAGAGCCGGCGCTGGAGATAGGCGTCCACGCGTTCGCCCAGGGCCTGCTCGAGGATGTGTCCGACCAGGACCGTGGCGCCGTCCACGTACTCGAACTCCGTCCCCGGCGCCGTCCGCATCGGCCGCGCGGTGACGAAGGGAAGCCAGTGATCCGAGCCCTCCATCCGGAGGGTCGGGTGCTCCGGCGTGTAGCCACGGCTGCCCTTCGGTGGCGTCCAGTCGATGCCGCTCTGCATCGTGAGGAGATCGAAGAGGGTCAGCTCGGACCAGCGCGGGTCATCCTTCACCTGGACGCTCTCCAGGTAGTTGGCGACCGGGACCTCGACCCCGGGGAGGGCTCCGTCCGCGATGGCCATGCCCACGGCCAGGGACGTGACGCTCTTGGTGACCGACTGCAGCGAGTGGAGCTCCGTCCCCTCCTTGTACGGGTGCCAGGAGGGGTGCGAGTAGTCGTGGGCCGGGCGCGGCGAGGACCCGGTCTGGTCGATGAGGGTCCGGTAGCCCGCGGGCTGGAACCGCTCATCGAGGACCTTCTGACCATCACGGATCAGGATGAAGTGGTCCACGGCCCCGTGATCGCCCCGGCGGAGTTCCTCCACGAGGGCCATGATGGCGCGGCGGTCGAAGCCAGCGTCCTCGGGCGCCACCGCGATCCACGGCTCAGGCCGCAGCGCGTCCGCGTCCGGGGTCGAGCAGGCGGCGAGCAGGCCGCCAAGGCAGGTCAGGATCAGGCGCATCCTCGGATGCTATGGCATCGCGGGCGCCTGTGGCACGAGCTCGCGGCGGCGCCCACTCCTCCCGGAAGCGGGGGGCCCAGGAGCGGCGCCGCTCCGAGCCTCGTCTCGGCAGCGACCCAGACGGCCTCCAGGAGGATGCGCGCACCCACCCGCCTGACGATCGCCACGATGGGGCCATCGTGGGCCTCCGCGTCGGTGTCAGCTGCCCGCTCGAGGATGGCCCTCGGAGAAGCAAGTGGTCATCGAGTCCGGGGTGTGGCCGCTGTGACCCGACCAGCGTCCCGAGGTGGAGCCGCTGCTTTCTGGTGCGCTCCATTTCCGCCTCAGATCGGGCCGGGGTCAGGTGGTGAGCGTCGGCTTCGGCGGACTACTCGCCAACGCCAAGGTCAACTCCATGATCATGGG
>JAQWJQ010000085.1 GCA_029248265.1 Planctomycetota bacterium | reverse complement strand
TGAATGGACGCACTCGCTCCAAGGGCGCGCGGGCCGAGGTGGACAACATCACATCGACCAGATTTGCGCCGGCGTGCGTCGCTTCTACGCCGAGATCATGGCCGGCCTTCGTTCGGTTGAATCACTTCCGGAGGACATCCGTCCGGCAGCCGTTGAACCTGAGGTGAGCGGGACGGACTAGTCGGGCCTTCAAGCGGCCCAACGCGCTCCATTCATGGTGTCGTCGAGGCCGAACTCGTCCTTCGTTGAGGCCGCGAGCGTGACGCTGCACGTGGCCGTCTTGATCCCGGGGCGCAGCGGGCAGGCTCTGCGAGGCCGGCTCAGGAGGCGCCCTTCTCGGCCTGGCGTTCGCTCCAGGACTTCACCGGCGGCAGCGGGGGGTGGTCGTCGATCCACTGGCCCTGGGCCTCGAGATCGAGGTAGCCGTTGCGGTGGAGCGGGAGGGGGGGCTCGCCCGGGGGCTGGGTGTCGGGGTGGAAGAAGCGGACGGAGACGAAGTCGCCCCTGAAGCCGCGCTGCTTGAAGAGGCGCCTGAGGTATGCCCGGTTCTTTCCGCTGCGGTCAAACAGCTGCCAGTCGACGCCGGGGTAGTCCGCGGCGAGGTCGGCCTCGGCGAGGCGCTGGGCCCGCGCTTCCCAGTCGTCCGGCGGGGAGGCGTGGGGAGCGGGCTCGCGCACGGCCCGGACCACGAGCCACCTCAGCTCCCACCTCGAGTCCACGATCCTCTTCGGGTCGAAGTACCAGAGGGTCGCGTGGTCGTCCGCGAGGGCATTCCTGAACACGGGGGGGCCTCCGCCCGAGCGGATCAGCCGCCACTGGACGTGCTCCATGGCGAAATACTGGAGCTCGCCGTCCGGGAAGAGCCCGGGGTCGTCCTGGAGCATCGACGGCGGGTCCACGGCCTCACCGGTCTCGAGGTGCAGGAGGCCCCACTCGTTGGGGATCCCGAGCACGCGGGCGTCGTGGCCGCCCTGGCGCATCACGCAGGGGGTCGCGCCCATGATGCGGGCCACCTCGGCCAGTCCCTCCAGGGAGCCCGGGGTGGGGATGTGGGAGGGAAGCAGGAGGTGGATGCAGAAGAGGTTGGCGCCGAAGCGCAGGGTGAGGTGGGAGGAGGCGTTGGCGACAGGGCCCAGGTCGTCGAACTGGAACCGGATGCTCGCGACGCCGCGGGGCTCGCGGCGCGGGCGGTAGAGGCCGTAGGTGCCGGACCAGTCGGCGCAGCTCGCAAGGTGATTCTGGGCGTCGGAGACGGCGCATTGGAAGTCACGATCGGTGGCCTCGACGGTGAGGAGGGTCTTCATGGGTGGAATGGGGTGAAGGGGGGCTGAAGGTGCTTGGCAGGGGCGGGGGCGGACCATCGGCGGATGGGGAGCGCTGCGAGCGCAGGGGAAGTGACCGCTGGGGCAAGAGCCGGCCTTTCCTCGCTTCGGGAACGCCGAATGGGCGGGGAATCGCACTCCATGACACGGCCGCCGGGCCGACCATCGCTCACCCGGACGGCCTCGGCTCGGCGCTGTTCGCGAGCCGCCTCGCTCGGACGTAGGTGGTTCGCGGAGCGCTCCGATGCGCGGCTCAGTAGTGGGGCATCCGCAGGACCTCGGGGTCCTCGTCGTCGCTCGGGGCCTCGACGCCCTGGTACGGGCCGTCCAGGGAGTGGCACTCGCCGTCGTCCTCGATGTCGCCTCGGAACCAGAGCTCGACGCCGCCGGCTTCGAGTCGGTACCAGGCCTCGCAGCAGAGCCCGTTCTGCTGCATGCTCTCGAGCGCCTCGTGCGCGAAGTGAAGCGTGAGCGCCCGGCGCTCGGCCTCCGTCAGGAACGAGAAGTCGGGCGGGTCGAGGGCGAGGGCGGCCTCGCTCAGGCGGCTGAGCTCCTCCAAGCGCTCCTGGGTGACGTCGAGGGTCGCCAGGATGGGCTCCAAGTCCTCGTCGTCCGGCATCAACCACTGGAGTTACTCCTCCAGGGTGTCGACCGAGACCGAGGTCTCGTACGCCCAGTCCGCGTAGTTCGGAGGGAACGGCACGTCGAGGAGCTCCGCGAGCCGGAACGGGTCGATCTCGGCGAACCGTCGCGCGCCGCTGTCCAGGTCCTCGCGGATGGCCCGGGGCCGCTCCTCGAGCGGGAGGCGCCTGAGGGACTCCTCCGGCGTGTGAGGCTCGAAACCCTCCATGTCTCGGGCGATCATCGGCGGGGCCGCTCTCCGGGCGGAGGGAACACGCTCCATGGAGCTGGGTCGTCACCTTCCAGGAGAACGCCGAGGGCCCGCCACCGGTCTTCGGCCTCACGGGTGACCTCACGTATGCGCTTGTTCGGGGTCCCCGCGATCTTCATCCGACGGCCGAAGGCCTCAGTCGGAGTGTTGTAGGTCCTGCTGAGGGCCGGCTCGTAGTCGCCGGCGGGGTTGGGGCGAATACTCCAGTGCCCCTCGAGGGTCCAGAGGTTCGGAACGGTCATGTCCTCGAGGGTCGCCGGCGGCCCGTCGTGATCGTCCACCATCCGGCAGTAGGGGACCGGCGGCCCCCCGCCCACCTGCAGGTGGTCCATCAGGAGCCAGTTGCAGGGCTGGAGCGGGCCCGCGCGCTGATCCACGACGCAGGCGTCCTCGAAGTGGCCGCCGCTCTGGATCTCGAGGCCAAGATCTTCCAGGGCCTCCAGGTGCCCCTGGACGTCCGACATCGTTAGGAACCCGGCGCGGAAGATGTCCGAGTCTGTGCTGACCGAGGGGTTCGAGACCGTCGGGTAGTACCTCCAGTGGGAGCGGAGCTTCGCGTCGATGGTCTGGTGGCGGACGAAGACCGAGAAGGCCTCTGCAACGATCGCCATGTCAGGACCTCCAGCGCCCGTGAGGCGGCTCCGAGGTCAGGTGGATCCCGGGGAGGTGGTCCTCGGACTCCGGCATCTGGAGGGTCATGCCGCTGGTGAACTCGGTGGTCCAGCCCTCGTGCACGGCGACCTGCTGGAAGGAGGTCACCGGGGTGCGCGGATGGCGCGCGTCGACCAGCTGGGCGTACCCGATCTCGGTGCCGTCCTCGTGGGGGACCCGGCCGATCTCGAGCCAGTCGCAGGGGAGCGTGAGGCCGTACATCTGGTCCACCACGGCGGCGTGGATGAAGCGTCCCTCGGTCGCGACGGTCAGTCCGAGCCGCTGCAGGTCCTGATTGAAGTGGCGGACCTGGGTCGGGTGCAGGAACCCGACCCGGGCGAGGTGCCCGTCGGTACACAGGGTGCGGCCAGCGAGGTTCAGGAATCC
>JAQWJQ010000076.1 GCA_029248265.1 Planctomycetota bacterium | reverse complement strand
TCCTAACCTTCTCAGCCTCGGACGGAGGTTTGCTCCGCCGGGGACTGACAAGCAGAAGGTAGCCGCGGCAATCTGCCACGGCGCCGCGTGATGGAGCCCGGGTGGCGGAATTGGTAGACGCGCCAGACTAAGGATCTGGTGGGATAATACCCGTGCTGGTTCGATTCCAGTTCCGGGCACCACCTTCCCCCTCTTGAAGGGGTCGCAAGGTGAAGCCTCACGCGCCTTCTCGCTTGGAACCCACGAGCCCTGCGCTCGAGGGATCCGTCCGAGCCGTGTGCCGGCGGGGGACGACCGCCTCACTTACCAGCCGCGCGCCGCCCGAGGGCGGCGGTCTTCGGCTCACTCGCAGCGTCGGCGCCGGGTCCACGGGCCACCGAGGCCCCCACCGCGCGCCCGCACCGATCACTCGCTCTCGAGGGGGACGTCGGCGCGGAGGGTGAGCTCGAATTCCTTCGGGGACAGCCGGACCATCGTCAACACCGATGAGACCGAGTCCAGGTAGGCCTTCAGGCGCCGCACCTCCTCGAGCGCACGCGGCATGTTCGACGCGACCACATCATCGGTGAACGCGAGGAGCTGCTGGTCCAACAGGCTGTCCAGCCGTACGGCGTCGTCCGCTGTGAGCTGAGTGCGGGCGCGGCCGCCAAAGGCCGTCTTCAGCACGTCTCGCTCGAGCTCACGGCGCTTGCTGCCGTAGTCGATCCCTCGGGTGATCCGGTTCTTTGCGTCCAGCTGAGCCTGGTCACGGAGCAGCGCGCTGCCTGAGGTCGGGTCCATCCACGCGAGGACGTTGGCGCTGGGCACAGAGTCCATCAGCGAGACCTGGAAGTCCCTGCGGTTCGAGAGCCGCGGCACGCTCGAGGAGCGCCCGATGCGGTTCTTCACGAGCGAGTCAATGAGCGCGTAACGGTTCGAGATCAACAGGTTCTCACCGTAGATCAACGAGGCGATGTGACCGGTCCCCGGGATCAACTGGGACCAGAACTCACGGACGAAGAGGCCGCCGCCGATGGGCTTCTTGAAGTAGCCGGACTGACCCGGGTTCCTGCCCTGAATTCCGATCCGCGACCCGGCGAGGGCGATCCGCTCCCGGAGGTCTTCAATCTTCTCCTGATCGGAGACCCAGGCGACCGCCGCCCAGGCAAAGACCGGCGCGCCGTCGTTGGGCGGCCCCATGTAGACCCGCTCCCCCGACGCAGGGTCCACCTCCATGTCACTCTCGTAGCCCCAGTCGTTCGGTCGAGCGATGAAGGCCACGCGGTCCACGAGGGCGCTGTCGAGGATCTCGATCAACGAGGCGATGCTGTTGACGCCGATCTGCTTGAGTGACTCTTCGAGGTTCCGCCGCGCAGCCGGCTCGAGCGCGTCGACCACCATCTGGAGCATCGTCGCGATAGGGCCACGCACATAGACGAAGAGCGTGCTGTCGTCCGGCGCAAAGCGCGCGACCTCGAGCACCTCGTCGTGATCGAAGCCCTTGAAGCGATAGATGCGCTCCTGGGCGGCTGTCATGAGCTCCGACGAGAAGTCTCCGCTGAGATCAATGTCCACGCCCCGCTCGAAGTCGACGACCCCGAGCACGCGGCGCACGGCGTCCAGCGGGAGGAGGCGCGCGAGGAAGGCGGGTGTGAATCGCTGGTCGTCCTTGCTGAGGAGCCCCTCCGTCAGGCCATAGGACTCACGCAGCTCACGGAGGTCGACCTGAAGCTCGAAGTCGCGCTGCTGAGCGTCACGGTCGACCGAGAGGATCGAGTCGTTGTAGGGCGCAGCGAGGAGCAGAGAATCCTCCGAGCCGGTGGCCTCGAGCACGAGGGCTCGGTCCACGAGATCGCGCGAGGTCCCGATGATCGCGACATCGCGGATACGGGCGACGTAGATCGGGCCGGCGAGCTGCGGCGAGTTCAGCGTCCTCACCGCGCCGTCCACCTCGACCGCGACCCCCTGCGCCTCAAGCCCGAGCAAGCCTGGGTAGTCAAGCGCCGAGACCGCCCCGCGACCCCACATGGAGAGGCGCGCGTAGGCCGCCCACTCGGCCTCCTCCAGGGAGCGCCCGGTGAAGTTGGCGGCGATGGCGAGGTCTTCGCCACCGATGATGTCCAGGAGGTCGAGCCCCGCCGGCAGCTGGGCCAGTTGGGCCCTCACGTCCGCGAGGACCTCCTCGACACGTTGCTCGCGGACGAAGTCATCCCACCCGGGGGACTCCGTCAGCACCTGGTACCCGTCGTTGCCCTCCAGTTCCTCCATCACCGCGAGCTCAGGGAACTCGTCAAAGGCGGTCCGCAGCTCGGCCCTGGCCACATACAGGTCCACGTCCCGGGGGATCAGGCCCGCCACGTCCGCGTTGAACCGACCCTCGAAGGGTGAGAAGACGAAGGTCGAGAAAGTGAAGTACCCGACGAACGAGAGGAGCAGCAGGGAGATGCAGCCGAGCTTGAGGAGGCGCTTCTTGAGAGTCATGTTCGGGCTCGTCTACCTGGGGAGGTGCCCAAGAGGGCGGCGGATGGAGAATCTACGACCGGGGGCGCCGGGCCTTCCCCGATTTCACGTCGAGATTCGTGCCGGAATGGCCTTCGGATGGGCACCATCTGCCTCCCCCCGCCCAGGACACCCATGAAACTGAGTCAGCGCGTCTCCAACCTCAAGGGCTCGGTCACCCTGGCCCTCGCCGCATCCGCGAAGGAAATGGCCGCCTCAGGCCGAGACGTCATCAACATGGCGGTCGGAGAACCGGACTTCGACGCCCCCCGCCGCGCGCGTGAGGCGGGGATCGCTGCGATCAACAGCGGCGCGGTGAAGTACACCCCGGCGGCAGGCCTCAACTCCCTCCGCCAGGCGGTGGCGGACCACCTGAGGGAGACCCGGGGCGTGGCCTACGGGGTCGAGAACGTCGTCATTTGCCACAGCGCCAAGCACGCGCTCAGCCACACGCTCCTCGCGCTGGTCGACCCCGGTGACGAGGTCCTCCTGCTAGATCCGGCGTGGAGCAGCTACCACGCCCAGGTCGAGCTGGTGGGCGGGGTCGCCGTACACGTGCCCCCGAAGCAGGACGGGACCTGCGCACCGGACCTCGAGGCGATCCGCGCGGCGGTCACGGAGCGGACCGGAGGCCTCATGTTCAACAGTCCGAGCAACCCCTCGGGCTACGTCTGGAGCCGCAGCGAGATCGAAGAGCTGGCCGCCATCTGCGAGGAGCATGACCTGTGGATGATCTCCGACGAGATCTACGGGCGGCTCGTCTTCGACGACGCGGAGCACGTCTCTCCCACCTCCATCTCCGAGGCCATGAAGGAGCGCACGATCCTCGTGGACGGCGCGAGCAAGGTCTTCGCCATGACCGGGTACCGGATGGGCTACCTGGCCGCGAATGCCGACGTGGCCCGCACCGTCGGCGACCTCCAGAGCCAGATCTCCGGCTGCCCTAACTACATCTCCCAGCGCGCCTTCGAGGCCTGCCTCATCGAGGAGCCGGAGGAGGTGAAGGACATGATCGCCACGTTCGACCGCCGGCGGCGCGTCGTGATCGAAGGCCTCGACCGAATGGGCCTCAAGGGACCGCAGCCGAAGGGCGCATTCTATGCCTTCCCCGACCTCCACCACCGCTTCGACGAACGCGGCAGCTCGGGCTTCTGCGCCGACCTCCTCGAGGCCGAGGCACTGGCGACAGTCCCCGGTACAGCCTTCTCCGCGCCGCGCCACATCCGCCTCTCCTACGCCCTGAGCGAGGACCGCCTGGTGGAGGCCCTCGACCGCCTGGAGCGGTTCCTCTCGGACCGCCCCTGAGCCGACCCCCGCGGTCGACCTCCGACGGGGCGGGGTGCCCGCGGGCCCTCCAGGTGAGCCGGCTCCTGGCCCGGCTCATGTCCCTCCAGCGGGGTCCCGGCAACGGGATCCCTGCAATGGGGTCCCGCCGTCAGGCGGGGGCGATCGAGTAGACGTTTCGCGCGCCCGGGAACTCGGCCGCCGCGACCTCCTGAACCTTCAGGAGCACGTCCCGGTCCGGGTCGTCGCACAGGACGTAGAACTTCCAGAGGTCGCGATAGGACCGCTCGAGGTCCCCGAGCCGCGGGACTCGGTCCGCGAAGTCAGAGAGCGGGTGGACGCCTTCAACACCCGGCCAGCGCACGTGGATGCGGGCCTCCTTGAGCTGCATCTCCCGGGCGGGGCAGTAGACGATGACCTTGATGTCACGTCCGGTCGCGAAGCGCACCGTCTCTTCGATGCGTCCCTCGACCAGCGCGCGCGCTTCTCCGCCGCCAGCGGCGAAGAAGCGATCGACCAGCTCCGCCTGCACCTCTGCGTTCTCGTACGCAGGGAAGACACAGGCGCGCTTGAACAGGCGCCGTTCCTGGAAGCGCTCCACCAGATCTCGAACCGTCGCCTGGGTGGCGGGCGCACACTTGCCCCCCGCTCGCAGGAGGACGTCGAGGATCGAGCTGTCCGTGGTCCCGTAGAGGTCTCCCTCCCCGAGCGCTCCCTCCCTCACGAGCAGGTCAATCGCCCGGGCGACCAGCGCCCCAGCAGCGACCTTCGCGTGGTGGTAATAGACCCGCTCGCTGAAGAAGTACCGCGCCTCCAGCATGCGGACGATCTCGCTCAGGATGTCCT
>JAQWJQ010000054.1 GCA_029248265.1 Planctomycetota bacterium | reverse complement strand
GTGCTGGGGTCGAAGGCCGTCACGCGGACCGGCGCGGGCGAGTTCTCGCCGCCGCCCTGCTCTTCACAGGAGAGGAACAGCACAAACTCCTCCCCAAGCAGTCTCATCAGGACCGGTTGCGACTGGCTGGTGCCGATCGGCGCGGTGCTCCAGGCAAGCTCACCGGTGCTCTGCCTCAGGGCGACGAGGCCGACCTGGTCGCCGAGGGCCGGCAGGATCACGAGGTCGTCGTGGAGCAGCGGGTCGGCGGAGTAGCCGAAGTCTGGCATCTCTCCGCCGAGGTCCTCATCGAGGCGCAGGGACCACGGGCATCTTGGGTCGAGCGGTCGATGCAGTGCACCAGGCCGAATCCACTGCACGTCAGCACGAAGCGTTCGTTCACAGCGGGGGCGGTGCGGGACCCGGCCGATTGCAGGCGCCCAGGCTCCTCGTAACTGAAGGTCCAGAGGGGCGCGCCGGTCAAGGCGTCGATCACTCGCAGGGTGTCGCCCACGCCGATTTCTCGATCCAACACGTAGGCCTTGCGGTCGAAGACCTCTGCGCCGCCGTAGCCGGGTTCCAGGGGGACGCTCCAGGCCGCAGAGAGGTCCGCGCTGGCACGGCCATAGCCGTCACCCAGGGCTTGGTCCACGACGTAGTCATCTTCGGGCGGCGCCAGGAACTCGAGGACCTCTCGTCGGTGCGGCCAGGTCAGAGTGCCCGCAAGGATCGTGAGGGCCAAGAGGGCGATGAGTCGACGTCGAGTGAGCATTGGGTCCCGGGCGATCACCACACTGTACTGGGACCCCCGGCCAACTCGACGGGTGAGTCGCGTTCCGTGCACCGGCGCCTGACTGCGCCCGGTGGGGTCCAGGTCCACCCCGCTCGCTTTTACGTGGCCGGTCGCCGGATCGAGGCTACGCTCGTCTTGCCTCAGGTTCATCCGTCCCCATGTCGCAGCGCGACCCCTTCCCATGAGACGAGCATTGTTCGCCGCCGGCCTCGCGGCACTCACCAGCCTTCCCCTCTTCGCGAGCGGGGACTTTCCACGCGAGAAGCCGAACCCCGCGAAAGCGGCGCTCGAGGGGCACGCACCCCCCAAGCTCCAGGTGGACGGCTGGATGAACACCGGGGGCGCGCCCATGGACTGGGCCTCCCTCAAGGGGAAGGTCGTGGTGCTCGACTTCTGGGGCACCTGGTGAGGCCCTTGTCGTGGCGCGGTGCCGGGTCTGAAGGACCTCGCGGCGCGCTACAAGGACCAGGGTCTGGTCCTCATCGGCATCCACACGGCGAACGGCGGCGAGCAGATGGACGGCTTCGTCCAGGCGCAGGGCATTGACTACCCCGTGGCGATCGACCGCCCGGGAAAGCTCACGGTCGGGGCCTTCGCGGTGGACTCGTTCCCTGACTACTACGTGGTGGATCGCGCGGGGAACCTCAGGGTCGCGGACCTCCAGAACGGGGCGCTCGAGGCGACCGTCCAGGCGCTCCTCGACGAACCTGCGCCGGCGTCCCTCCCTGCGGAGCTGACCGAGGCAGCGGAACGCGCGGTCCGCAAGGACAAGCGCCTCCTCGTGCTCCTGGGGAGCGACGACGATCGCGCGTCCTTCAACAAGGTGTCGCGGCTCGACGGGGCCCTGCGCCGCGAGCTCAGCAACGAGTACGAGACCGTACCGGGGCCCCTGGGCGGTTCGCTCGCGGCGGCGCTCGGGGTGACCGCGACAGAGGCCACGGTGGTGGCGTTGGACGCCCGCGGCGCGCCCCTGGGGTCGATCGCAATGGGAGGGCTCGACAGGGATCGCCTGTGGGCGTTTGCGCGGAAGCACAAGGTGGCGAGGGTGGACGCGGAGGTGATCCTGGCGGACGCTCTGGCCCAGGCCACCCAGGAAAAGAAGCGGGTCCTGATTCACCTCGGCGCCCCGTGGTGAGGCTGGTGCTTCAAGCTCGAGGAGTTCCTCGGGCGCCAGGGGGTCAAGGACCCCATGGGGCGTGATTACGTCACGATCAAGATCGATGTGGACCGCAACCCGAACGGCGACGCCGTGGCCAAGCGTCTGCGCGGTGAGCGGCGCACGGGCATCCCGTGGATGGTGATCCTCGATGCGGACGGGAAGGAGCTGGTCTGCAGCGACGCACCCACCGGGAACATCGGCTGCCCCGTCGAGCCTGAGGAGAGGGCCTGGTTCGGCGAGATGCTGCGGCGGAGCACCACCCGGCTGGGCGTGGACGAGCTGGCGGCGATTCAGGCGGAGCTCGAGGCGTACGTCAAGACGCTGCGGCGCTGAGCGTGCCTTTGGACGGCCGGCGGAGGTGGAGCACCGCTTCGGCCCGCCGTCAGTCTCGCTGGGTCGTTGGCGCCGGTGACGTCCGGCGGGCTCGGCGCTCGGGGCCTCCGGCGAACGTCGCGGTCCCCAAGGTGCGGTGCCTGCCGGCTTCGCCAGCGGCCGCGCGGGGCGGGGAGTCGAGCCCCCTGGGCTCGACTCCCAAGACCTTCTGCCCTCGCTCAGGGGCGCCGCTGCCGGCGCCCCTGTACTGGCGGTTTCACGGGCGCGGCTCGCTAGGAGCGGCGGGCTGCGGCCTCCGTGAAGACGCTCGGCTCGCCGATGCCTGCCGGGGCTGTGCGGCCCGACGACCCCTCGGACGAGCCTGGCGAGGGTCGCGATCTTGCGGGGGGGCGACGCCTGCTGGCCGGGTGGAGGGCGCGGAGGGGCCCACGCGGTGCGCCCGCGCCCCTACGGCGGAGTGGACGCCCCTGCTCGAGGGTGGAGCTGGCCCGGTGCGCGGATCAGAGCTTCGCGATGGAGGTGGCCGAGAGGCGGGCGTTGCCGGCCTCGTCAGTGTGCAGGGTGCCCGTGACGGCGACCACCGAGAGGTGGTCCAGGCCGTGGGCGCCACGGAGGCTCCAGGCGGCGGGGAGGTCCCCGTCGAGGAACTCAACGTTGATGGTCGCCGCCGCGACGTCCGAGGGATCCTCGCAGCAGTAGTCCCAGGGCGTCGCGCACTGGTTCGCGCACGGCGGCACGGAGCTGTCCACCAGGCGGAAGGTTGCGAGGTCGCCGAAGTCCTGGAGGTTCCCCTTCACGACCACCACCTGTCCGTTGGGGGTCTCCTTGGCGGCGAGGACCTCGACGGCATCGGCCATCGGGGTGGCGGACCAGAACGCCTCGGGCATGGCCGCGCGCTCCTCATGCGCGGGGGCGGCCTCGTTGGAGCAGCTGGCGCTGAGCGCGAGGAGGGAGATGGCAGCGGTGGCTTGGAGGATCTTCATGGCGGTATCGGGGTGGGCGCCCCGTGCAGGGCGACAGGGCTCAGGGGGAAGGGGTGAAGAGGGTGAAGAGAGTGAGAGTGAGAGTGAGAGTGGCAGGCGGCCGCGGCCGCGCTCAGTCCTCGACCAGCGCGGTGGCGATGGGGAGGCGGACGACGCGGATCGCCGCGGGTATGACCCCGAGGAAGGCGATCAGCAGGGCCGCCCCGAAGGCGACGAGCACGGCGACAGCGTCGGCGCGTAGCTCGAAGGCGCTCATGGCGAGGCTCACGGAGGCGCCGGTGAGAAGCATGCGGCCTAGAGCGAGGCCGACCAGGGCGCCCGCTGCGGCGATGAGGATCGCCTCGACGAGGAGAGACCGAGCGATGGACCATGAGCTGAAGCCAAGGGCGCGGAGCGCCGCGAGCTCTCGGATGCGGTCCTGGACGGAGGCGATCGAGGTGTTCGCGCCTCCGAGGAGCGCGGCCACGCCGATGAGGAACGCCAGCGCCCAGGCCATGGAGCGAATAGGTCGCATGTACTCCGCCAGCTCGGCGTAGTACTCCTGGCTTGAGACCATCTCAAGCTCGAGGTCGAGCCTGCGGTCGCAGAAGAGCTTGAGCAGCTTCTTGGTGCGCTCATTCTCGAGGAGGACGAAGACACAGGAGGAGTCCTCGCGGCTGGAGAGGCCTCGGAGTGGCTCCAGGGGCGTCCAGATCTCGGCCTCTAGCGTCGTGCCAGGGGCCGCGAAGTGACCAACGATGGTGAGCTCCGCACCCTCGAGGAGCAGGGGGCGTCCGAGCTCCAGTCGCTCGGGGGCGAGGCCCATCTGTCCGGCGACCAGGCGCCCGACCATCACCTCGCCCGGCCCAGGGAGCCGGCCGGCGGTCAGCGTCAAGGCGCGGTGGACCTCGTAGGCCGCCTCGGTGACGCCTCGCACGAACCCTGAGTAGGACGCATCTACACCGGGGACGAGAATCGTGGTGCCCATGTGGATCTCGTCGGAGGCCGCGAGGATCCCCGGCACGCTGGCCTCCACCAGGGACCCGAGCCCTGCCTGGGCTGTGGAGCGGACCACATCTCGGTCGGACACCGAGGAGAGAAGGATCGCCGTGCGCGGGTCCGCGGCGCCTGAGAAGGTGCCCTCGAGGCCGCGAGCGAAGGCCACGGTAGCCACGAGGAGGGCCGCCACCATGGCGCTGGAGAGCCCGGCCAGGAGGGTCCTGGTGGGCCGCCGCCCGAGGTTGCGGATGGAGTGATCGAGGGGCAATGCCATGTCAGCTCGCGAGGGAATCCACGATGCCTGCGCGTGCGCTTCGGAGGGCAGGGAGGATCCCGGCCACGAGCCCCGTGCCGAGCGCGAGCAGGAAGCCGTGACCCACCAGCTCCGGGGTGACCATGAACTCGATGGAGACGCCCTCGCTGCCGATGGTCGGGTGGGCTGTGCCAAGGAGGAGGAGCGCGCCTCCGACCCCGATCACGGCTCCGGTGATGGAGAGCGCCATGGCCTCCCCGAGGATCAGGGCCGCGATGTGCGTCTCCCTGAACCCGATGGCGCGCAGCACGGCCGTCTCTCGGACCCGCTCCTGCGCCGCGATGATCACGGTGTTGGCGACGAGGGAGAGGACGACGATGATGCAGGCGAGGCCCAGGAGCCTGCCGAAGCGCAGGATCTCGCGCAGGTCGCGGGTCGCGCTCTCCAGGTAAGCGACCCGTGGCCGCGTATCGGTCGGTGACTCGGCGGTGGCGAAGAGCTCGTCGATCCTGGCGCCCACCACGCCAGGCTCGGCGCGCTCGTCCACGAGTACCTCGAACTGGGTGACCGTGCCGAGGCGGTTGACAGGGCCCGCGCGCTGGAGGTACTCCAGGTGCGTCAGGATCAGCGACTCCTGGGTGGAATCTGGCGACGCCACGATCGCGGCGACCTTGACGTCGATCTCGCCGAAGCGGAACCGGTCGCCGACCTCAAGCCCCTTCCGCGAGGCGAGCGTCTGGCCCACGAGGGCCGCATCCTGCTCGCGCTCGAAGGTGCCGATGTCTCCGGCCACCGTCTCCAGGTCACGTTGGGCCAGAAGGTCCGCAGCGGGCGCGCCCTGGAAGGTCACCAGGTCCAGGCTCGCGCGGCAGTTGTTGAGGAAGACCTTCACCGGAAGAACCCGCTCCACGCCGTCCACGTCCTCGATGCGCCGGGTGTAGGACTCCGGCAGGAACGAGGTCTGGGGGCAGTAGCGGTTGTCCCGGAAGACCACGAGGGTGCGCGCAGCGTCGGTGGCGTCCATCGCCCGAGAGAGCCCGGTCCCCAGGCTCTCGACGAGAACCAACAGGGCGAGGGCGCTCGCCACGCCGAGCACGGTCATGGTGGTCCGCCCGAGGCGGCGCCTCATGTTGCGGGTCACGAGCAAGAGGACCTTCACGGGGTCACCTCCCGCGCGTCCGGGGCCGGTACCAGCTTGCCCCGCACGAGGCGGAAGACACGGCTCCCCACCTGAGCCGCTTGCTCGTCGTGGGTGACCATGACGATGGTCTTGCCCTGCTCCTTGTTGAGCCGCTTGAGGAGGGTGAGGATCCCCTCCGCGGACTCCGCGTCGAGGCTCCCTGTGGGCTCGTCGGCGACCAGCAGTTCGGGATCCGCGACCAGGGCACGGGCGATGGCGACCCGCTGCTCTTGGCCGCCGGAGAGCTGCTTGGGCAGGTGGGTGGCCCGGTCGGTGAGGCCCACGGCCGCGAGGGCGAGCTCGACCCGCCGGTGCCGGTCCGCGCGAGTGAGCCTCTGGAGCCAAAGGGGCAGCTCGACGTTCTCGTAGGCGGTAAGCACCGGCACGAGGTTCGCGCGTTGGAAGATGTATCCCACCGTGCGCGCGCGCCAGCGAGCCAGCTTCGCGGCTCGGGTCCCGCCCACGTCCTGGCCGCCCACATGAACGGTCCCGGCGTCCGGACGGTCGATCCCGGCGAGGAGATTGAGGAGGGTCGTCTTGCCAGAGCCGGATGGCCCAAGGAGCACCAAGAAGTCTCCGGGGTCGACGTCGAGATCGACCGTGTCCAGGGGGGTCACGGCGTGTCCGCCTTTCATGTACTGGCGCGTGACGCCTCGCAGTTCGATGAAGCTCACCTGGGACCTCCATCGGCGCTCGCGCCGAGCGATGGCTCGATCCGTACGGGCACCCCGTCGGTCGGGGCCTGCTCTGGGAGTTGCCTGCGGCCCTGGTCGATGAGCTCGACGGTCCAGTCCAGCCCCTGGACGATCTCGATGAGCTCACGCCCGGAGGCGTCGGTAGAGCTGGCCCCGGTCTCAACTTCGCGCTGCACGGCCCGCTCTCCCCGGGGGTCGTAGACCCAGAGGAGGCCGTCTCTCAGGAGGTCTCGGGGCACCGCCATTCGGCGCGGCGCCTGGGTCGCCGTGGCGCCATCGGCGGGGCCGTTCTGGCTCGAGAAGAAGCGGACCTGGGCCAGCATGTCCGGGCGCAGGAGGCGATCCGAGTCCTTGATCCTCACCTGGACCTCGAGCGTCACCTTCTGAATGTCTGCGAGCTGGACGATCCGCAGGACCTCGCCGGTGTAGGGCTCCCCTGGGCGCGAATCGGCGAGGATCTCGGCGTCCATGCCGACCGCGAGGCGGCCCACGTCGGCTTGGGGCACGTCCACCCGCACCCGCAGCCGTTCGGGGTTGTAGAGGGAGCAGACCGGGCGCCCGGCCTGCAGGGGGTCGCCGGCGACCGCGAGGCGCTCGAGGACGATGCCTGCCATGGGCGCACGGACGATCATCCGCTCCAGCTCGAGTTCGGCCGCGGCCAGCGCGGCCCGGGCTTCTGCGACCTGGCCAGCGGCCTTCGCGCGGTGTGCGCGGTGGGTATCCACGATGCGGCGCTCCTCGAATCGAAGCTCGAGGGTTCGCTCGGCGCGTACGACTTCGGCAGCGGCTTCCCCACGGGACGCCACCGCGATCGCCGCGTCGGCTTGCAGGGCCGCCAGCAGGCCGTGCGCGGCCTCGAGGTCCGCTTCCGCGATCTCTACCTGCCTCGGCCCAGAGGTGCCGGCAGCCTCGAGGCTGGCTTGCACCTCGACCTCACTTGAGGCCAAGGAGACCCTCGCCGCCCCCTGGCGCACCGCGGCGGCGGCGTGCTCCGCCGCGGCCACCGCGCCGGCGTGCTTCGCCCGCGCGGTCTCGAGGTCGGCGGTCACCTCGATGGCGGCCTCAAAGCTCGCCTCGGTGAAGCTCAAATCGCTCGTGGCCAGGGCCGTTTCCGCCTCGGCGATCGAGAGGAGCGCGCGCGCGCGGTCCCGCCGGAGGCGGGCGTCGTCATCGATCAGCCTCGCGACCGGTGCTCCAAGGGCGACCTCATCTGACTCCTGGACCATGACCTCGAGGACGACGCCTGCAGCCAGGGCAGGGACGTGCACAAGGAACGGGTCAGGTTCCACCCACCCGGCAGCCTGGGTGATCAGAGCTCGCTGCGCCTCATCGCCAGAAGGCCCCTCGAGGCGCACGGGGCGCGTGAGGGTGACGGGGACGCGCTCGGTGAGCAGCTCGGCGATGGCATCACGCAAGACGAACGCGAAGGCCGCGAGCAGCGCCAGCGGGACGGCGATCCGCACCCAGCTCCTGCGCGGAGGCTCCAGGGCCGGCTCGCGCCGGGTCAGCCCCGCGAGGTCGATGTTCTGATCCACGGAACTCATTGGCTCGCTCCCATGAAGAGGGGTGAGGCCATCGGGCCCCGTGAAGCGACGAGGTCGAGCGCGGCCAGGTCACGTCGCTCGTCGTCGTCGATGTCCCAGGTGGCGCGCATGGACAGGCGGCGCAGGCTGCCCGTCCACTCCTTCAGCGGCGTTCGCTGGACCTGAAATCCTGCGCGTGCGGCCTCCCACTCCTCGACCAGCGAGCGGACGACCTCCTGGGAGGCGCCGCGGGCCCGTGCGGTCGCCTCCGTCACGCGGCTGAGGGCGTCGCGCTCTGACGTCTGGAGGAGGTGGAGCTCGTCCTCGTAGGCCTCAATCGCACCGTCTCTGCGCTCGGTCGCGGCGGCGAGAAGGCCTCGCCAGCTTGAGGGGAAGGGCACCGTGATTCGGAGGACGCCCCCGAGCTCCGTTGGGTCCACGAACCCGAGCCGGGGTCCCAGGGAGACGCCCGGCCAGGCCCTGGCTGCGGCCTGTCGCACCTCTTGCTCGCGGACCTCGAACGCGCGGCGCGCCATGCGTAGCCGGGGGTGGGCCTCGAGGTGTTCGTGGCTCATGAACCACAGCTCGGGTTCATCGCCCCCGAGGAACACAGGGGGGGTGGTTTGTGGCGCACCTTGTGGGAGCGCCGCTTCCGGATCGACGCCCACCACGGCGGCAAGGCGGGCCCGCGCTCGGGTCACCCCGTCGGTGGCCAGGGAGGCGCGGCGCTCCAGCTCGCCAGTGGCGCCCGTTGCGGAGTCCAGGGTGCTGGCACCGACCCGACCCGCCTCGTCGAGGAGGAGGGCGCGCCTCATGTCCGTGCCCGCCTGCTCGCTGAACTGGGTCAATCGCTCCCGTCGCCGAGCCGCGGCACGCCACACCACGAGAGCTCTCTCTGACTCGAGCCATGCACGCCACGCGGCGTCCTCGAGGCCAGCCCGGGCGGCCTCGACTTGCGCCTGCGCGAGGCCCTGCTCGGCGGCGGAGGGGCCGAGGCCGAGGAGTCCGACGAGGTCAAACGCGGCGAGAGCGTTCAGGACCCCCTCGTCGCCTTGGAGGTCAGGGTCGATGACCTGGACGGCGATGGCGCCGGGTGCCCCTGCACTCTTCGAAGCCATCTGCGCTGCGCCGAGGGCGCGTCGCTGGGCGCGCACCTCTGGCGACCAGGCCGCGGCGCGCAGGTAGCAATAGCCGTGCTGGTCGGGCGTCGCGCAGGCGGCGGGCGTGGGAGTCACCAGGAGGCTCCCCGGCAGATCGGCCGCCAAGCTTTGCTCGAGGGAGACCTCCTGCGTGGCGCGCTCCATGAGCGCGTGGCGGGCGGCCTCTGCGTCCAGGGGGACGCGTTCGGGAGTGGCGCAGGCGAAAGTCGTCAGCGCGGCCAGGAGGCCGACTGAGTACGGGCGGGTCATCGAGCTACGGGTTGAGGAATCGGGTCACCAAAGTGGCGGCGCTCGGCGGAGGGCACGAGCGGTTCCCGATGCTCAAATTCGTAGTGGTCGCACGCCTGGTAGCAGGCCCGCCGACGGGGGACCGTGCCGCGGCGGAGGCCGCGTGACATGGGCGGTGGGCGTGCGCTGAGCCCAGAGGAATGCCCGCGCGTCGTGGCCGAGCGCCAGGGCGACCGGCGGGTCCACGGGCGAGGGGACCCCATGATCAAACACCAGGGCGAGGTCATCGACCTCGATCTCGAGGCATCCATCACACCCGGCCGGATCCTTGCAGCAGCCACTGTTGATCAGGCCGGCATCACAGGCGCTCCCGGATGCCCCTGCTTGGCAGCAAAGGCTCGCCGTGGGCGCCTGGGCCCCCGAGTCGCAAAGGCAGACCGTGAACGCCGAGCATGGCGCAAGGATCAAGCCGGGCAACGCCAGGATCAGGAGGGCTAGAGCTTTGAGGTGCTGCGACATGAGCGGGGACAGGCAGGCGCGTTCGGCCACGCCTTTCCAATCCTCAGGGATAGATCGGCCCCTGGTCGTGCGCAAGCGGAATCGCCAGGAGGATTCCTGGGCGCTGGCTCCGGGGGTGCCCGTGGGGGGGGCGGTGGTCCCGATACGACTCAGCGTCCTCGTCGCCGTGAGCCCATGATGTCCGAGACCGCCTGGACCTCGGGGGGGGCCTCGTCTGCCTCGATCGAAGCGATCGTGTCGACGCAGGCCTGGATCTGCTTCTCCAGATTGCGTGCCTCGCGGTGGGCGCGAAGGCGGGTCTCAAGGTCCCGCAGCTCCGGGAGGACCGCGCGGGCCGCGCCGCCGTAGCGGGCCAGGGCAGCCATGCAGCGGAGGATGCGGTCCTGCTTGCCCCACTTGTCGATCTCGGTGACCTGGATGCAGAGCTCCATGCCCTCCTCGATTCGATGGGCCGCGAGGAAGTCGAGGCCCGCGAGGCGAACGCCGTTGGAGAACATCACGCCGCTTGGCGACGGCGTCCGCACGGCCTCGACGATCTGCGGTAGGAGCGGCGAGAGCTCCTCAAGGCTCATGAGCTTGAAGATGGTCCCCATGGCGCCGCGCGCGCGCCCGTCGTCATTGAGCAGCAGTCGCTCGATGACCTCCAGGAGGTCCGCGCGGTCGAGATCGGCCAGGTCCTTGGAGAGGAGCCCACGCATCCCAAGGGCGCCGCCGGGGTAGAAGAGGCAGAAGGCGAGGTAGCGCTGGGTGATCTCCCGTGGGTCGTCCTCGTCCGCCAAGAGGGCGAGGTCCAACAGGTCCGGGATGGCCACTCGAGCTCGGTCCCCGATGGCGGAGAGAGCGTAGGCGGCCTGGATGCGCAGCCAGACATCGTTCGACCCGAGGCAGCGCCGGAGCTCCGCGACCGCGGGCGCCCCCTTCGGGCCGAGTGCCGCGAGGGCTTGGCACGCTCCGTACTGGAGGTCGCGGCGCTTGGCCTTGAGCATGCCTCGCAGCTCGTCGACGGGCTCCTGGCCGCTTGCTGCCAGGGCCGCTGCGGCGCGGCTTCGCACGGCGGGTGACCAGCTCTCGAGGGCGCGCAGGAGCTCCGGCGACCGCTTGGCCGCGTAGGCGTCGGCGCCCTTGGACCAGGAGTCATAGCCGCGCCCCGCCTCGATCGCCTCTGCGACCTCCTCTTCATCGAGCCGGTTCTTCCTGTCCACGCCTCGGCCTGTGATGAAGAGGCGCTGCTTGTGGAAGGTGTTAGCGAGAACGAAGGCGCCCGTGCAATCCCACTTGCCGTACTTGTGCTCGCCGCCGGACATGCCCGCGCCGCCCTGATACGGGAAGCTCCCGTCGTGGGCGCGGGCGAGGTCGTAATACCACCGCTGCTCACGCAAGAAGGCGGTCACGGCCTCCTCATCGAGGCGGTTCACCCCGATAGGACCCCACAGGAAGCTGAAGTAGTTGCCGGTATGTCCCTGTTCTCGCTCGTCGTAGGAGGCCACGGACATCTTCCCAAAGAAGACGGCCTCCTCCTGCATCCCCTGGAGATCGAAGATCAGCGCGGCCAGTGAGTTCTTTCCGTTGTCGTCGTGGTTCGCCCAGCCCGGGCGGTGGTCGCCGTAGGGGATGGCGCCCTTGCCGGCATAGAAGGAGGCGAAGCGGTTCGCCCGCTCGATGGCAGCGGAGATCTCCCGGTCCTTGACGCCGCATTCCTCGGCCAGCACGAGGGCGAGGTGGCAGACCAGGCCGGCTTGGTTGACCGCGCCGTAGCCGCCGAGCGAGCCGTGGAGCGCACCTCCGTTGAGGTCGGGCCAGGCCATCCCGTGCCCCCAGGTGCCGACGCTGCTCTGGCCCCGCGCGATGGTGCCCGTGTATTCGGCGATCGCGGGGAGGACCTGCCGGTCCCTCGTGGCGAGAAAGTACTCACACAGGAAGACAGCGCGGTAGCCCCACTCCCAGGCCAGGAGGCCTGAGGTTCGACCCTCGAGGGTCAACGATAGGTCCGCGCGTCCGACCTGGCGGGCCAGGTTGCGGACGGCGTCCGCGTGCCGTCGATCCCCGTTGGCGAGGAGGGCGAGGGCGTTGACCATTCCGTCGATGCCACCCTTCATGTTGGCGGCCATGTGGTCGCAGGCGGCCTCGAGGACCCGCGCGGACCGTGGGCAATCGAACGGGGCGGACTCGCTGTACTCTCCGAGGGTGGGGAGCCTCAGCCGGACGGTCTTGCTCTCGCCGTCGCGCCATCGAATGAGATCGAGGCGCCCCTTCCGCTTGCGCGTCTCGGCGGCGGCGATGGCCTGCCCCAGGGCGACGCGAGGGTCCCGCTCAAATGGCTTCTTGCCCACGCCGAGGATGACGTCCCCGGGCGCAAGCTTCTCAGCCGCAGGTGAGCCGGCGGCGACCTCTGTGATCAGGATCTGTCGTGCGTCCGTGGTCTCGAGCTTCCAGCCCCAGATCCAGCCCCGCGCCCCAGTCGGTCCGAGGTTCCAGTCGTGCTTGTCGTCGGCGACGCCGCCGGCGCACAGGTCCGGGACGGCCGGCTTCTTCCGCTGGGCGGAGGCGTGCGCCGCGGTGAGGAAGACGAGGCTGAGCAGGAGGCAGGTGCGTAGCAGCGGCATAGGTGAGGCGCGGAAATCGGGGAGTGATGGTGGGGCCTAGCGAACGGTTCCATGCCCATCGGCACGCCCGAAGAGGAGGTTCATGAATCGCTCTCGCTGCTGCGGTGCCACCCTGTTGAACGTGCGGTAGCGCGCGTGTTCCCCAGGGTTGAGGCGCGCGAAGTCTACGCCCCAGAGAGGCGCGACCGAATCCGGCACGGCGGCATATCGGAAGTCACTGACCACGCCGGCGAAGCGTGGGTCTTCGATCAGGAACCCAGCGCTGAAGAACCGAAAACGCTCGAGGTCCTCTCGCTGGAGTGCATCGAGGTCATAGCGACGGGCGAACGAGGCCTCGTCGAGGATGGGGTGGGCGCCGCCCGCGGTGACGGTCCCACCTCCCGTCCAGGGGACGCGGATGGCGTCCACGTGGAGCTCGTCTCCGAGGGCGTAGAACGCGCGATACAGGATGTTGTTCCCCAGGGAGGGGCGGACCTCAAAGGCCGCGGGGGCGTGCCCACGGGCTGCCAGGACCTCCGTGTACACCGCGCGGGCGCGCGCGACCTGCAGGCTGCAGAGGCCCAGGTAGACCGCCGCGGCGCACAGCCACCGTCGCGAGGGCGCAGGGATGTTGCGGTTGAAGGCCCGCCAGACGCCCAGGAGCAACAGCACCGTGAAGATCGGGTCGACGATGGAGATGACGTTCCAGGCCACCCGGGCGTTCGTGAAGGGCCACAGGAGGTGTGTCCCGTAGCTCGTGCACGCGTCGAGGAGGCCGTGGGTGCTCCACCCGACGGTGGCTGGCAGGACAAGGGACGCGAGGCTCCATCGCCGACGCCCAAGGATCCAGGTGGCCACGGCCGCGATCACTCCGCCCAGGGGGACGAAGGCGAGGGCGTGGGTGAAGTGCCGGTGGTACTCGAGGAAGAGCAGCGGGTCCGAGGTGGACCGGATGAACACGTCGGCGTCGGGCATCAGCCCCCCGAGCCCCCCGGCCAGGGCGGCCCTGCGCTGGCCGCCGGCGCCAGAGATGGCCTGCGCGGCCACCGCGCCGAGCGCGACCTGAGTGAGCGGGTCCATAGGGGGGGCAGTGTAGCCGGCTCGAGGCGCGGGGCGGCTGGTTGGAGAGGGGCGGGGCCCCCGCGGCGTGACCATCGGTCGCGCCGCGGGAGCCCCGCCGGGATGGGTGCTCGGCGGCGTCAGTTCAGACCGATGATCCGGATCTGGTCGATGTCCCCGGACTCATTGAGTCGGCTGCCATTGGACTTGAAGCGGACGGTCACCGTGGACTGGCCAGCGAAGGTCGTCAGGTCGATGTCCGAGGTGATCCAACCCGTGGACCCTGTCATGGTCTCCACGGCAGTCCCGTTGACGATGACCTGGAACGACTCACCCGCATCGTAATTGCGCGCGCGCCGCGAGGACTCGAGGCGCAGGCCGGTGTAGGCGCTCGCGTCGACGGTGACCTCCATGTATTGCGCCCGCCGGATACGTGCGAAGAAGCCGTCGATCGGGTTGCCACCGCGGATCCGAATCTTGCGCAGGTCGGGGGAGCTCCACCCGGGCCCGAGGCTTCCCTGCCCGAAGCCATCCAGGAAGAGGAGGGTCTCGGTCGGGGGCGGCGGTCCCTCAGTGGTGAAGGACCAGACGGTCCCAAGGGTCGTGCCGCCGCTGTTCAGGGCGTCCACGCGCCAGTAGTACGTGGTCGAGTACAGCAGGGTGCCGACATCCCGGCTGACGCCGGTCTGGTTGCCCAGGAAGTCGCCGCTGAAGAGTCCGAGCGCAGGATCCGTACCGAGGTACACGTCATAGGACGCGGCGCCGCTCGCGGCGGTCCACGAGAGGTCCTGGTCGATGGGGACGCCGGTGGCCCCGTCGACCGGGAGCGGGTTGCTCGTTGAGCCCGGAGGCGGAGGTGAGGTCTCGGTGACCGTGAGCGTGCCCGAACCGGTGTCGCCGTTGTAGCCGCCGACCCTCACGAGGAGCGTGGTTCCGGTGGACGCACCCGTGATGTCAATCTGGCTCTGCAGTCCGCAGGCGTCGTCGTTGCAGCTCACCAACGTGGGGCTGGAGCAGCTTCCGATGAAGACCTCGAGGGCGGTGTCGTAGCCGCTCCCGCAGGTTTCGAAGCGGAGGTCCGCGGCGCTGGTGGCGGTGTAGGAGAACCAGAGGTCTGGGCCGCCGCCGCCGGCGCAGGTCCAAGCGCTGCCCCCGAGGGTGGCTCCATTGGTGTCGAAGCCGTAGCTCCCGACTCCGATGATTTCAGCGCCGCTGCAATCGTCATTGGAGATCGGGCTGCTCTCGGTGGTAAAGCTCCAGACGTCGCCGGTGGTCGTCCCGGCACCGTTCAGGGAGTCAATGCGCCAGTAGTACGTGGTGTCGAACTGGAGCGTGCCCACGTCCCGGCTGAGGCCCGTCTGATTGCCCTGGAAGTCGCCGGAGAAGAGGCCGAGGGCGGGGTTGGTCCCCAGGTAGACGTCGTAGCTGGTGGCGCCGCTCCCCGCGCTCCATGAGAGGTCTTGGTCTGCTGCCACCCCGGAGGCGCCGTTGCTCGGCGTGGGGCTCCCCGCCACGCCCGGGGGCGGGTTAGACGTCTCCGTCAGCGTCACGGTGCCGGTGCCCGTCGAGCCGTTGTAGCCGCCGACCCGGAACAGGAGGGTGGTTCCGATCGAGACCCCGGTGATGTCGATCTGACTCTGCAGCCCACAGCTGTCGTCGTTGCACGCCAGCAGGGACAGGTTGGAACAGGTCCCGGTGAAGACCTCGAGCGCCGTGTCGTAACCGGACCCGCAGGTCTCGACCCGCAGGTCGGCCGTGCTCCCCGCGACGTAGCGGTACCAGATGTCGGGTCCACCGCCGCCGGCGCAGGTCCAGCTGCCCGGGCTCAGGGTGGCGTTGGTGGTGTCGAAGGTGGTGTTCCCCAGGGGCAGCGTCGCGGCGGCGCCGCAGCTGTCGTTCGAGGGTCCGCCCGGCGGCTGGCTCTCCGTCGTGAAGCTCCAGACACTGCCTGTCGTCGTGCCGTTGGAGTTCACGCCGTCGACGCGCCAGTAGTAGGTGGTCGCGAAGGACAGCGTCCCGAGGGCTCGTGACGTCCCCGACTGGTTCCCGAGGAACTCCCCGGGGTCAGGGGTGGAATCGGTGCCGAAGTAGACGTCGTAGCTGGTCGCGCCCGTGGCGGCGCCCCAGGCGAGGTCCGCGGAGGTGGGGACGCTGTTCGCCCCGGAGGACGGGCTGGGGCTCCCGGTGCTCCCCGGCGGGTTGTTGCCGCCGCCGCCGCCGGTGCTGAGGCAGCTGCGGGAGTCACGGAAGGCGGTGATGGTCGGTCGTGTGCCCTGCGGGTTGAAGGTGTTGGACGAGGTGATGAACGGGTTCATCGTGTACGAGGTGCAGGAGCAGTGGCTCGCGTTCCAGTTGTGACCGAGCTCATGGGCGGAGAGGTCCGTGGCGCTGGCGAAGCTCCCGTTGAAGTCAGACTCCACCATCCCGTAGGCGAAGCTCGAGCAGACGGCCCCTACCCAGGCGATACCGATCGTCCCGCCGATGATGCTCTTCCCGGTGAAGAGCTGGGCAACGTCCCGCTGGATCGAGCCCTGGTTCGCGTTCCACTCCGAACGAAACTGGGTCAGGAGCGTCGAGGCGTCGGCCGAGGTGTAGGGCTGGTTGGAGGAGGTTCGGACGAGGGTGGTCGTGATGGCGTGGGTGATCGCGACCTCTCCCTCGTACTGGAGATTCATCGTGTTGACCACCGTCTGGATCCGGTTGCTCGCGGCGGTCGTGGAGGAGCCGTAGTCCTGGTAG
>JAQWJQ010000082.1 GCA_029248265.1 Planctomycetota bacterium | reverse complement strand
CAGCAGGTGATCACGACCTCGGCGAACGCCGCCACTTCCGTGTTCGCCACGGACCTGGACGGCGACGGTGATGCCGATGTCCTCTCGGCGTCCATGGACGACGACAAGATCGCCTGGTACGAGAACCTTGGCGGCAAGGGCAACTTCGGCGCACAGCAAATCATCACGACCTCGGCGGATTCCGCCCGCTCTGTGTACGCCATCGACCTGGACGGTGACGACGACGCCGATGTCCTCTCGGCCTCCAGAAACGACGGCAAGATCGCCTGGTACGAGAACCTTGGCGGCGGGTCCTTCGGGCCGCAGCAGGTGATCACGACCTCGGCGAACCAAGCGCGTTGCGTGTACGCCACGGACCTGGACGGGGATGGGGACACGGACGTGCTGTCTGCCAGCTACAACGACAACAAGATCGCCTGGTATGAGAACCTTGGCGGCGGAGCCTTCGGGCCGCAGCAGGTGATCACGACCTCAGCGATCGCCGCCATTTCCGTGTACGCCACGGACCTGGATGGAGACAGCGATGCCGACGTCCTCTCGGCTTCCCGCCTCGACGGCACGCTCGCCTGGTACGAAAACCTCGGCGGTGGGGCCTTCGGCGCACAGCAACTGATCACGAACGGCGCGAAGGAGCCCATTTCCGTGTATGCCACGGACCTCAACGGGGACGGCCACCCCGACGTCCTCGCGGCCTGCAGGGACGACAGCAGGATCGCCTGGTACGAGAGCGGTGTGTCTCCCAATGACGAGTGCGTCGATGCTTTCCAGGTCGGGAGCGGGGCTGCCGTGGCCTTCGGTACGTCTTTCGCGACCCACTCCGCCAGCGCCCCTGCGCGGACCTGTGGCGGCGTTGTCGACCCGATTGACATCTGGTATTCCTTTCGGCCGGTCTTCGACGGCCCCGCCTCGGTCTCGACCTGCGGCGCGGCCAGTTACGACACGACTCTGGAGGTCTATTCCGGTGACTGTGGCGCTCTCGTCTCCGAGACCTGCAACGACGACTTCGCTGGTTGCGGCGGCTCCACCAGCGAGGTGCACTTCACAGCAACCGCATTCACCTCGTACTACGTGCGTGTCGCTGGTTTTGACGACGCGACCGGCACGGGTACTCTCGTGGCCGTCTATCCCACCGCCTATGTCAACGACGACTGCGCGGGTGCACTCCCGATTGGGATCGGAGAGACGCCCTACAACAACGAGCGCGCCGCAGACAGCGGCGTCGAGAACTGCGTCCTCCTCTGCGAGGCAAACGACCTGTGGTTCAGCTACACCGCCTTGGGTGACGGCCCCGTCACCATCGACCTGAGCGGTAGCTCCTATGACACCGCAGCGGCGGTCTGGACCGGGAACTGCTCGGCGCTCATCCAGGTCGACTGCGACGACAACGGCGGCAGCGGCGCCACGAGCCTCCTTTCCTTCTCTGCGGCCGCCGGCACGACTTACTACCTCCAGGTCGGTGGCTACTACTATCAGGAGGGCGACGGCGTCATCTGCGTCAACGAGGGGATCGGCTCGATTGTCTGCCTCGGCAACCCCAACTCGACGGGCGTCGGGGCCGTGCTCATCGCACGGGGCAGCGTGGCCGTCGCGGACGACGACACGACCCTCGAGGTGTCGGGGCTTCCTCAGGACCGAACCGTCCTCTTCGTGAACTCCCGTGACACGGTCCTGGTCGCGAACCCAGGGGGCAGCCAGGGGGACCTCTGCATCGGGAGCCTCGCGATGGGTCGTCACCTGGACGACATCGCGAATTCTGGCGCCACAGGCAGCGCGTCTCTCACCCTCGACCAAGCCGACGTGCCGACGAACCTCGGTTCCACGGCCGTGGTCGCGGGCGAAACCTGGTTTTGGCAGGCGTGGTACCGCGACGTCGACACCAGCGGGGCGCCGAGCTCGAACTTCTCGAGTGCGCTTGGTGTGACGTTCCAGTGATCGCGCCCACGGCCTGTTTGGCTCACCAGGCCGCATGAGGCAGACCTCAAGAAGGCCCCGCGCGTCCATGACGCGCGGGGTCTTCTTGATCCTCGTTCGATCCGGCCTCGGCGATGTACTGTCGCCGGCGATGCGCCAGGTGCGTGGTGGTGGCTTGGGCCAACACCCGGACGTACTGCAAAGGCTTACGCCAGACCCGGCCCCGAACTGCGAGCCGCCCGCGCAGGAAAGCGCGGAGCTCCGCCGCGCGATGGCGCGGTCCATCACGTGATGCCAGCGGACGCCAGCGGGTCCCTGTCCGGCCTTCCGCTGCCGGGCGGCGAGGCGGAGGAGGAAAATACGGGCCGCTGCGGCCTCAGCGTGGGCCCCCACCGCCCGTCAGGCTCCCTGATAGAGAACGCCCCCGCTCCATCCTTGGGGGACGAAGCGGGGGCGAGCGTCAGGCGCCGGAGCGCCCGGGGTCGGGATCACTGGAAGGTGATCTCGTACCCGTCGGTGAAGTTCGACGTGGCAGAGCCGCCGACAGCGTCCCGGTGCCAGGCCTGGAAGCTCCAGGTCTCACCCGTGACGACCGCGACGAAGCCCGTGGGCTGGGGCACCTGGGTGTTGTCGATGGCGAGGGAGATCGAGCCACCAGCGCCAGAGTTCTGAATCTGGCCCGGCCCAACGTAGCGCCCGATGGCGCCGCCGAGGCAGAGGTTGCCCTGGCTGCCCCCGGGGTTCGCAACGAAGCCCTGGGTCGTCGAGGTCAGGAAGAAGCCGAACGAACTGACCGGAAGGTCGTTCGCCTCCAGCACGAGGTCGTTGTTGCCCACGATGTTGGAGCCGGACGCGCCCATGGAGGCCGCGGCCCCCGTCGAGTTGGCGTTCGCCGTGCAGAAATTCGAGCCAGGCGCCACAGCGCCTCCATGGCAGAACTGCCCGTTCCACACCCGCGGGCTGAAGATCCCGCCAGTGAACGGCACGTTGGACGCCGTCCCGAGGTCCAGCGTCACCACACCATCGGCGCTCACGAAGTTCTGGTTCGCGCCGGTGCCGTTGGTGTACTCGTGGTCCAGTTGGAGCCCTGTGGTGAAGTTGTCTCCCACGACAGCGATGCCCGTGAGGCCCGCAGTGAGCGAGAACGGCGCCACGAAGGTCACCGGGGTCTCGACGTCATCCCCGGCGCTGAGCGATGAACCGTCATCCTCTGCGACCAGGGTCCAGGCCGCGGGGTTCGCCTCCTGGCCGGCGGATGAGCCGACGCAGGTGTAGACCGAGAGCCCAATCGGACTTCCGGCGGCCACGCCCGTATTGGTGAGCAGTCCAGCGAAGGATGAAGCCTGGGTCAGGGTCATGTCGAAGTACACCGCGCCGCCGAGGGACCCACCATTGTTCGACGCGAAGACGGTCGTCGCGCAGTTGGCCGTGGGCGGGGGCGGCGGGTTACCGACCGTCAGGGTGCCAGTCCCCTGGACGCCACCGAAGCCGCCGACCTGGAGGAGCAAGACGTCGCCCGCGTTCAGGCCGAGGACATCGACGCGGCTTGCAGTGCCGCAGGCGTCATCGTTGCATCCCTGCGAGACGAGCGCGCCGCAGGAGCCGGTGTAGACCTCGAGGACGGTATCGAAGAGTGAGCCGCAGGTCTCGACGCGGTAGTCCCCGGCCGTCGCGACCGTGAAGGAATACCAGACGTCCGCTTGCTCGGCACCGCAGCCAGAGATCGTGGCTCCCGTCGTCGAGAAGTTGTTGTCAAGCGGGTTGGAGCCGAAGGCGATGGGAGTGGCGCCGCCGCAGTCGTCGTTCCCGAGAGCCGAGAAGGTCGAGATCTCGAGGGAGCCGGTCCCTTGAGCGTTGTTGAAGCCCCCGATCTGGATCAGGAGGTTGTCCCCAGCGTTCAGCCCCACCAGGTCAACCTGGCTCTGCGCACCGCAGGCGTCATCGTTGCAGCCCAGCGAGGTCGCCGATCCACAGGCACCTGAGTAGACCTCGACAACCGTGTCGAGCGTGGAGCCACAGGTCTCGAAGCGGTAGTTGCCCGCGCTCGGGACCGTGAAGGAATACCAGACGTCCGCGGAGTCAGCGCCGCAGCTCGAGCCGGCCGTGCTCGCGGTTGCGAACAGGTTGTTGAGGGCGTTGGAGCCCACCGCTGCCGGCGTCGCGTTCGCACAGTCGTCGTTGGCCGGCGGCTGCGGGCCAGGTCCGCTGTTCCACGACCACTCGTCGATCCCAACGCCACCGGAACCGCCGGGGAAGGTGATGCGGATCGTGTCGAAGGCTCCGGCGCCACGCCAGAAGTGCGGCGGGTTCGGAAAGCCACCGGAGTAGTTGAACGACCCGAAGCCGATGGAGGCTCCGCCGGAGAGGAGCTCCACGTCGTAGTTCATGTTCACCTGGTCGGTGAAGATGCACTGGAACTCCAGCACCGGCGCGGCGAGCGTGATCTCCCAGCCGTCGCCGGCACCAGGGTTGTCAAGGGGCGTGCCCGCCGTGTCGCCACCGACGGCGAGGATGCCGCCCTGGGACAGCAGCCCCTGGAGGGCGTTATTCGAGATGCCGGGAGAGGTGGTGTCGCCAGCAGCAGCCCACCCGAGCCCGATCAGTGTCACTGAAGTGACTCCCGCGCTCGTGAAGGCGGGGTCCGTGCCGGTGATCGGCCCGGACGGTACCGGAGGGTTGTCGAAGTCGAGGTTGCCCGAGGGCGCGTTCGCCGACGGACCGACGTACTGATTCACCTGGGCGCTGGCGCTGGCGACGAGCGCCATGGCCGTGGCCGTTGTGAGGAGGGTTCTGAAAGTCATGGAAAGGGAAGGGTCAGGGAAGGGTCAGGGAAGGGGGCAGGCGAGCAGAAAGCTGGCAGGACGCCCCGCACGGTCACCCTCGCCCCCAGACCGGCTTCTGCCGTGTCGGAGGCCTCGGGCCGCTTTCGCAGCGATCGCAAGGGCCCCGCACTGGGGGCGTGAACCGACCTTACCAAGTCCCTGCGATCCTGCGACGGGGCACGCTCTTGACGCCCACTGGCGCGGCCGTGCCTCGTTTCGCGGCACACTGCAGCACCCGGAGGGCGATCGCATCGTCGTCGTTCAGAGGTCAAGGATTCGTCCCAAGGAGGCCAAGTCAGCGCCCGCATACCGCCCGTGCCGTGGCCGCCCCTCCCCCGTCCATCGCCCCATGCTGAGCCCACATCGCCGCTTGGGGCGCTGACCCGCTCGCTCGCACGGGGCCAACCCTCGAACCCCATGATTGACTCCGCTCTACCCAAGGGGGCACGCTCAGCGGTGTCGTGCATGGGCCGGGTTGTTCCCTCGGACCAGATGTCCGTGGCGGGCACGGTCCCTGCCAGCGAGGCTCAGCTCGTGGGTCACGGTGCCGGCGAGGGACCCTGCGCCGAAGGGTCCGGACTGGCCTCCTCCGGCTGAGCAGCCTCGTGGTCGCGCGTGGAGAGGGAGGGGCGGAACGCCCTCACCCCTGCGGCGCGGGCGGCTGCGCGGGGTCCGCCGTCGCGACGGCCTCGAGGACGTCACGCAGCTCGAGCATGTCGCGCTTCATGAAGGTGGAGTAGTCACCCAACGCGGCGTAGAGCATCGCGAGCTGGGTGACGATCTGCAAAGAGTCGGTCTCGCACAGCTCCGAGAACGAGGTCACCAGGCGCCGCTGGCTTCCCTCCAACCGCTCGTCCCGAAGGAGGAGCAGCGGCGCCACAAGCCGGATCATGAGGAGCTTCACGTGCTCGACGCTGTCGCTCCGATCCGCCCACTTGGTCTCGAAGAGGGCCACCGCCCTTCGAACGCCACGGTCCGTAAGGCCCGTCTTGGTGCCCAAGGCCCGAAGCTCGCGGAAGGGGGCATCGATGAGCTTGCCATGGGTCCAGCGGCCAAGGCCGAGGAACGCGCGCTCAAACCGTGGCTGATCCTCGGCGTCAAGATGCTCCTCTCGCAGGCGATCGGCGATCCAGAAGGCGTCCTTGCTACGGCCCTCGAGGTCACGCACCGCGCGCTCCGTCAGCTCGATGGACTCGTCCAACGACTCCAGGAGCCACTCGACGTAGTAGGTCTCCTGCCGCTCCGCAACGCGCAGTGCGTTCCACCGGTCCAGCTCGATGGCGATGAGGATGCCGGCGACCACGAGGACCAGTTCGACGGCGACCGCGGCCCAATCCCGACCGAGAACGGCACGCGTCGTTCGGGTGATGCGGCTGTCACCAGTGGGGATCTCGGTCTCGGTCTCAGGCATGGGGCCGCCGGACCCGTTCGGGCCCAGGTGGGCATCCTACTCAAACCTTGGAGATGTAGGTCGCCGAGGGTGGCCGTGCCGATCACGGTGGCCCCTCGGCTTGCGGTGAGCGTCCGGATCGCCCGGCCTTGACGAGCGGCGGAGGGATGACGGCGGAGTGCCCCGGGACGCTCTCGAGGACGGCGGTGTTGGCCCGATGACGGTGCCCTCTCCGATGTGGACCGGTCGAGGGCCTCCGCTCCCCCATGAGGGAGGCACCGCGCCCGACTTGGGGGAAGGCGCCCTCCCCGGACCCTGGCCGCTTGCCTCCGGGGGTCCAGTCGAGAAGAGGACTGTCCCCCGTCCGATCCCGCGTGGGCGTCGACGACGAGGCCTATGCCGTGGATCATCGTGGCGCCCCCTTCGATCTTGCAGCGGTCGTCCAAGTCGCCCCAGGGCGGGGCGCGCATGGCCCGACTGGCTCCTCCACCGCGATGGCGGGCGAGACGCGCTTCTTCCAGTACTGGTCCCGCGAGACTGCTGGCGGCAACCCGACGTCGAACTTCTCGACGGCGGTCCGCCTCACCTTCCAGTGATCCCTCGCCCGCGTCCCCGGGCGTGATCGAGTCCCAGGAGGTCCCCGCGTCCAGCGCCGGGGCGGCTCCCCTGCTTCTCACCCACGGCCTCGCCGCCCGCCAGCCGCCCCCGCGCGCCAGGCGCGGGTGAACGAGGGGCCGGCGCGGCGCAGACCTGTCGCCCCAAGCTGGCTCGCCTGTTCCGGAAGCCCGAGCGCCCATGGGTACGAGGACCGGGGAGGCCTCCTCGAGTGTTTTCCGGCGTCCGCGGAACGCCCTCCCTGCCCGCCCCCTCCCTCGTTCCCGCTGGCGTGTCGTTTGCCTCGCGTTCGAGCGCCTGCCACGGTCCATGCGGGGGCCGTCGGTCCACGGCCACCCGCTTCGGCTGGACCTCCCTCAGTAGTCGACGTCGCTCTTGGAGGCGATGAGCACCACCTCGCTGAGCCCTGGGAGGCCGCCGACGGCGCTCGCGAGCTCCTGGGCGCTCCGCCCCTCCTTCAGGACGATGTCGAAGGTCATCTGCAGCGTCTCGCCGTCGCCCGCGTGCTCGATGTGAAGCAGGCTGGAGCGCTTGGACATCAGGTTGATCTGCTCCAGGTGTTCCGTGCTCTCGCTGCTCTTGTCGAGGCGGAAGCGCAGGATGAACTCGCTCTTGTAGAGGGCCCCGAAGTTCGTCGCGTTCAGGACGAGCGCGAGGGCCGAGACCACGCCCGTTCCAATCCCGGCCAGAACGAAGTTGCTCGTTCCCGCGGCCATTCCCACGGCGAGCGCGAGGAAGACATACGCGGTGTCCTTCGTGTCCTTGACCACCGTGCGGAACCGGATGATGGACAGCGCTCCGACAAGCGCAAAGGCCCGCGTCATGCTGTTACCGATGACCATCATCACGATCGCGACGATCACCCCGACGAAGACGATCGTCAACGTGAAGGACTGCGAGTACGAGAGCCCCTTGTGCGTGTGGCGATAGAGCAGCGCCACGAACAACCCAAGGACGATCGCGACCGTGAGGTTCGTAACGATCTCGAAGGGGCCGTAGATGTCCGGTTGAGCGGAAACGACCTGTTCAGTAAGGGTCTCTTGGAGCGTGGGCATCGGAGGGAGGAGGAGGGGGCTTCTTTAGGAGTGGCGCCGTCATGGCGCGGTGCGAGCAAGGGGCGGGACGCGAGGGCGGCGAATTCAGCCGTGGTCCTCGACCTGGTCCAGCGCGTGCATGCAGGCGCAGAACTTCGAGATGGAGACGCGGCGCAGTACGGTGGACTGGATCAGCCTGTGAAACCACTTGGGGAGGTGGAAGCGGAACTTCACCTCGAGGATCGTGTAGCCCGGGAGGACGGCACGCGAGCGAGCGACGCTCCCAGGGAACAGTGAGTCGGTGGCCACGCCCTGGAGCGAGTCGTCGAAGGTCATTCGGAACTCGGGGTCGTACTTGCTGACGTACGGGCGTCTGCGATAGTCGACGAGGGTGACGGGCTTGATCCGCCGACGATGCAGATCGAACTCGAACTGCTCCCGAATCGGGCCGGGCGCGAGCCGCGCCAGGAGGTCATGGGTCGTCGCGTTTGGAAAGGGCAGCCCATGAAGGCCGGAGCCCGTGGCCTTGGCCAGTGGGGTCCTGTGCTTGAACACAAGGTTGTTATGCCGCCCCTTGATCTCGAGGAACTGGGGCGTCTCGGAGCGCGGGTCCTTCGTGTAGGTC
>JAQWJQ010000312.1 GCA_029248265.1 Planctomycetota bacterium | reverse complement strand
TGAGGGTCCAGGGGTCCACCGGCCGCTGGTCCACGGCGAACTCGACCCTGCTGATTGGACCTCCACCGCCGAGCGGAATGGTCCCCTCGATCGTCCGCTCCGTGTCCCAGTAGGTCGCGCCCGTGTACACCCGGAACGGGTTCTCCCCTGGCTTCGTGTTCTAGCCGACGCGAACGGAGTAGAGCTCGGCGAGGAACTCGGAGAGCTCGCCGAGCTGGGAGTGGGTCACGTTGGCGTCCAGGGACGCGAACAGCTCCCTGTAGCCTCCGGCCAGCGTCACACCTCCCCCGAAGAGTGGGCCCTCGAGCGCGCCGTTGGAGGTGATGTCCACGGCGTTGTTCCCCGGCAGGTTGGCCGTGGTCAAGACCTCGGAGTTATCCCAGATGTACCCGCCGAGCAGATAGACGTTGAGGACCGGGAGGAGCCAGGCGTCAAACCTCGCCACCGCCGAGCGGACCGCCGCCTCGGCCTCGAGCTGGAGGAACTCAACATCCGAGAGCCCCCCACCGTTCACGCCCGCCTGGACCCGCGAGATCTCCGTCGGGCGGTTGATCGACATGAGCGTCGCCCCGACTCCGAGGGGGAGCGGCAGCTCGTACCCGCGCTCTCGGGCGGCCTCTCCGAAGAACAGGAGGAACGAGGTCCTCTCCTGGCCGGCGGAAGGCTGCGCGAAGTCGTCCCCCGCGCCGGCCGTCCCGGCCGCCGGCTCCTGGTCTCCCTCGAAGCCCCAAGAGCCCGAGAGGGAAGGCTGAAAGGACCCTGCCGCGCACGATCCGAACAGCGGGAGGAGCAGGAGCGCGAGAAGGCGACAGGGATCCTGGCGATCGAGGAGAGTTATCAGCAGCGACGAACTGGTCTTGCAGGGCCGCCAGAATACCAGGGTCATATCAGGGCGCCAGAGCCCTGGGACGAGAGCGCCCCCTTCTCCGCAGGGCGGAGAAGGGGGCGCTCGAGCCCTGGCGGTCAGCCGGGGCGGACAGCGGGAGGGGTCACTCCCCCATCAGCTTGGCCGCGATACCGGCCGGGACGTCGCGGTACTCCGCCAGCTCCATCGAGAACTGGCCGCGGCCCTGGGTCGAGCCCCGGAGCGCCGAGGAGTAGGCGAACATCTCGGCGATCGGGACCATCGCGTGCACGAGGCGAATGTCGCCCTGGTGCTCGATCTCCGCGATCTCGCCGCGGCGCGAGTTGAGGTCGCCGACGACCGAGCCGACGAACTCCTCGGGGACGCTGACCTCGACCTTCATGATGGGCTCGAGCAGCACGGTGTTGTTCTCGATCGACTGGCGGAACGCCAGGTTGCCAGCGGCGCGGAACGCCATCTCGCTCGAGTCAACATCGTGGCTCTTGCCGTCATAGAGGCGCGCCTTCGTGCTGACGAAGGGGATGCCGGTGTTGCCGCCCGTGGTGAACGACTCCTCGAGGGCGCTCGCGACGCTCGGGATGTACTCGCGCGGGACCGCGCCCCCCTTGATGCCGTCGACGAACTCGAAGCCGCTGACCTCGGGGTCGTACTCGATGACGACGCTGATGACGGCGTACTGACCGGAACCACCCGACTGACGGATGTGACGGGCCTGGGTGTCGATCTGCTTCTTGATGCGCTGCTTGAACGCCACCTTGGGGCGGCCGGTACGAACGTCACACTTGTGATCGTTCTTGATCCGGTTGACCATGATCTCCAGGTGGAGCTCGCCCATACCGGAGATGATCAGGTCGCCGGTGGCCTCGTTGGTGAAGGCCTTGAAGGTCGGGTCCTCACGCATCATCCGGCCGATGATCTCGCCCAGCTTGTCGCGGTCGGTGGCCTTCTCGGGCTCGAGCGACATGGAGATGACCGACTCGGGGAAGGACATCTTCATCAGCTGGATCGGGTGGTCGTCGTCACAGAGCGTGTCGCCGGTCACCGTGTTCTTGAGGCCGATGATGGCCGCGATGTCGCCAGCGGGGACCGAGTCGACGGCCTCGCGCTTGTTGGCGTGGACGCGGACGAGGCGCCCGATGCGCTCCGTCTTGCCCGTCCGCGGGTTCTGCAGCTTCGCGCCCTTCTCAAGGGTGCCCGAGTAGACGCGGACGAAGGTCATGTCGCCCGTGGGCTCCGCGACCGTCTTGAACGCCATCAGCGACACGTGGTCGTCCGGCGTGGGCTTGCGGGTGACCTTCTCTTCCTTGCGGGGAAGCGTACCCTCCACGTCGCCGAGCTCGGCGGGCGAGGGAAGGAAGTCCAGGGCCGCGTCGAGCACGAAGCGGACGCCCTTGTCCTTGAGCGCGGAGCCGGCGAGGACCGGGACGCAGTTCATGGCGAGGGTCTCGGCGCGCAGGCCCTTGATGATCTCTTCCTCGGTGAGCTCCTCGCCCTCGAGGTACTTGTTCATCAGGTCCTCGTCACCGGTCGCGGCAGCCTCGACGAGGTTGTGACGCGCCGCGACGGCGGCCTCCTTGTGCTCCTCGGGGATCTCGCCCTCCATGTAGGAGCGCCCGCCGTCCTTGGAGTCGTCGATGAACTCGACGTACTTCATGCGGATCAGGTCGACGAAGCCAGCAAACTCCTTCTCGGCGCCGATCGGCAGCTGGATCGGGACCGGGTTGGCGCCGAGGCGATCGCGGATGGTGCCGACGCTGAACTCGAAGTTCGCGCCGACCTTGTCCATCTTGTTGATGAAGCAAATCCGCGGGACGCCGTAGCGGTCGGCCTGACGCCAGACGGTCTCCGACTGCGCCTCAACACCCTGCTTGCCGTCGAACACCGCGACTGCGCCGTCGAGGACGCGGAGCGAGCGCTCCACCTCGACGGTGAAGTCGACGTGCCCCGGCGTGTCGATGATGTTGATGAGGTGGTTGTTCCACTCGCAGGTGGTCGCCGCCGACTGGATGGTGATGCCTCGCTTCTGCTCCTCTTCGAGGAAGTCCATCGTGGCGTCGCCGTCGTGGACTTCGCCGGTCTTGTGGACCATGCCGGTAAGGAACAGGACGCGCTCGGTGACGGTGGTCTTCCCGGCGTCAATGTGGGCCATGATCCCGATGTTGCGCTTCAACGAGGGGTCGTTCTTCTTGGCCGCGAATTGACGCGGGGAGACGTTTTTCTTCTCCACGGTGGTGCTCATCGGAAGTACAGGGAGCGCAGAGACGCACTCGGGTCTGGAGACGCTTAGTTAAGGAGACGCGGTCCTCGGAGCCGGACGGCTCCATCGGATGGCGACGGGGATGGGTTTCGACGCACGGGGAGAATCGGGCGCGGCCCATGGCCAGGTCCGGGGTCTCCCTCTCGACATCAGAAATCCGAGATTGAGCGTAAGAGGGTAGGCATGTGGGGCCCTCCGTCAAGCAGCGAACGCCCTCCGTGGGGAGTCCTCTCCGTGAGGGCCATGGCGACGCGCCCCCCGCTGAGCCGACCTGATAGGGCCTAGCTCCGGGGGCGGTTTCGGCCCAGGGCCTCGTGGGCCGCCACGAATTCGTGGCTCGCGAAGGCCGCGAGGAGGGACAGATCGCCCGTGAGGACCGTCCCCGCAGCGATCTCAGCGAGGGTCGTACCCTTCCCCGACCCGGCACAGCCCATGATCTGGAGGGCCTCCAGTGCCGTGCCCTGACCGCTCCCCCCGCCCACAGACCCCAGGAGCAGGCTCGGCAGGGTCAGGGTCGCGTGGAGGTCCCCCCCGTCGGTGACATCGAGGTCGAGGAGGCCCGTGGCGCACTCCGTGATGTACGCGACGTCCTGTCCGCAGGCGAGGAAGAGGGCCGCCAGGGTGTTGGCCGATTGGATCGTCCAGTTCTGGGTTCCGAGGTGAGCGAAGCCCGCCGCGTAGGTTCGCATCACCCGGACCATGGCCTCCGGCGTGGTCCGCGCCTTCTCGCCGAGCAGCGCACGGCTCACGGTCGCCTCAGCCACCACGCTCCGACCGCGGCCCTCCACCAACGCCCGGGCATTGGCGCGCTTCTCCACGTCCTGCCCGTGGACATGCCGCTCCACCGCTCCCGTGCGCCCGGCGAGATCCGCGCAGCACAGCTCGGCCCCGTGGGCGGCCATGTTGATGCCGATCGCATCACCCGTCGTGAAGAGCAGCCGCAGGACGACCCGACGACCCAGCACCTCTGGCTCGACGCGGACCAGTCGACCATGGGTGGTGATCGAGGCCACCAGCCCCTGGAATCGTTCGAGGCTCTCGCTCGCGACCCTCGCCGCCGCCAGCGCAGCCTCGATGCCCGAGTAGACCAGGACGGGGTGCTGAGAGAGCTCGTCACGGACAACGCGAGCGCGGACCCCGCCGCTCTCGCGCACGAGGCTCATGCCCCGCGAGGTCGAGGCCACGAGCGCCCCCTCCGTCGTCGCCAGAGGCACGAGGACCTCCCGCGGTCCGTGCGTCCCATCCAGGAGCAGCGGACCCGCGAGGCCCACCGGCACCTGGGCCCAGCCCACCATGTTCTCGATGTTGCCGCGGGCTGCCTCCGGGGGCACTGGCGCCCCCCCGAGGTGGGGCAACGCGCCCCCCGCCGCTCGCTCGGCGAGCTCGTGGCGCGCGCGCAGCATGGGGCCCGAGGGCTCCTCTCCCCTGGGGCCTCTGGGGATCTGCAGCGGCTCGGAGGTGCTGGCAGGGCCGGGTGGCTCGGGGGTCTGATGCGCGGGGCGATGTTCCATTGCTCGCGTGGCAGGCTACTCGCCTGCTCCTCGATCCGATAGCGTCTGGGACCCAACGCCGCTCCCCGCCACCACCACCATGTCCCTCAATCTCCTCGGCGCTCTCACCGGCCTCTTCGTCGTCGTCTACGACGGCCAGCACGCCCTTCGCTTCACCCTGGGTCGCGCCCGGGAGGTCGTGGGTCCCGGCATCCACTTCAAGTGGCCGATCCTCCAGACCTTCCGCACCGAGGAAACGAAGCACACGACGCTGGACCTCGAACCCCAGGTCATCCAGCTCGACGACGACCTCGTCTACGAGGTCGACGCCAAGGTGGTCTACCAGATCGTCAACCTTCGCAAGGCGCTGATCGAGATCGACGACCTGGTCACCGGTCTCCAGAACCGGGTGGTCATCGCGGTCCAGTCCGTCGTGGCTCGGCAGAGCCGGGAGACGGTGACAGACGTGGACGCCATGTGCGACGCGATCCGCTCCGAGCTCGAACCGGTCGAGGACCAGTGGGGTGTGCGCATCCTGAAGTTCGGGTTCTCCAACATCTCGCCGTCACCCACGACCCTCGAGATCACGCAGCTTGAGCTTCTGACGCGCGAGAAGCGCCGCCTCTACGGAGACCTCCGCGGACACGGGCTCACGGAGGAGGCCGCCGTCGCGCTCGTCTCCGGCGCGGTGGTCTCGGTGCACCCGGAGGACCCGGAGCCGCTGCGGAGGCCAAGCAAGGCCGCGCGGGCCAGCAAGGTAGAGACCGTGGAGGAGCAGCTCTCCCTCGAGGAGAGCCAGAAGCTGCGCAGCGAGAGGCGCCGAAAGCAAAACAGCCCTGAGACCGACGAGGACCCCTTCGAGGAGGGGGAGGACGAGTCAACCACCGAGGAAGGCGAAGGCCTCTCCTGACAGCAGCTTGTTTCAGTTCCCCTCCATCTCGCCGGACGCCCTCTACTACATCGGCGCCGCGGTGCTCACGGTCATCCGCGCGAGCGGAGTGACCGTGAAGAGCGGGAATACGGGGCTGATCTACACCGTCGGCCGAGTGGATCGAGGGGTGCCGCGCTGGTTCCGGCCAGCGCTCCCTCTCGTGCGCAAGCTGCCGTTCATGAGCGGCTGCCCGCGCCAGGTGCTCGAGCCCGGCTTCCACCCCATGATCCCGTTCCTCCAGCAGGCGCGTCACCTCCCCACCCGCTCGCGCACCCTGGACCTCCCCGCCCAGCGAGTCGCGACACCCGCGGGCCACGTCTTCATCGCGGACGCCAACATCGTCTACCGCGTCGTCGACATTCGAAGGGCCCTCATCCAGGTCGACGACCTCGTGCGCGGGATGAAGCAGATGCTGACGCTGGGGGTGCAAGAGGTCCTGCGTGACGCCCCTCTCGCTCAGCTCCAATCCGGGATCGGCCTCGATCAGGCGCTCCGCGACAACCTCGAGAGGAAGCTCGAGGCCTGGGGAGTCACGGTGGAGCGCGCCGGCTTCCCGACGATCACCCCCTCCCCCATGACCCTCCGGATCACCCAGCTGGGTCATCAAACCGAGGAGCGCCAACGCCAGCTCCTGGCGCTGACGTCGCAGGACGGCGCGGCGCGCACCATGGGGGCGCACGCGGCCCTCGGCACGGTGGGAACAAGGCGCTTCTTCCGGACCAAGGCGCGGGCACGGCGGCGCGCGGCCGTGGCGCGCCGCGAACACCTCCGCCTCAGGGCGAGCCTCGAGCGGCGCGGGTGGACCGGCGCGGCCATCGAGCGTGAGCTGCGTCGCATCCAGCCGTCTGCTCGGCCCTGACGCGCCTGGTACTTCCTGACGCGCCCGGCTCCCTCGGGCCAGCGGACTCGTCCCTCCCCTCCTGGCCAGACCGAGTCCCTCGACTGAGCTCCGGAGCCCGGCGAGAGGGCTGGACGCGGACCGAGTTCAGAAGCCCGGCCTGGACGCGAACTGCCAGTCCCCGACTCGCTTGCCGTTGATGTAGCGCCCCCGCATGGACCACTCTCCGTCCTCATCGTAGAGGACCCAATCCCCAGAGCGCTGGCCACCGGTGTAGTCCCCTTCGCTTGAGAGGCTGCCGTTCTCGTGCCAGGCGACCCAGGGCCCGGTGCGGACCCCCTTGAGCGCCATACCCTCAGACGCGACGAAGCCGTTGGCATGCCACCAGGTCATTCGGGTGGGCTGCTCGGAATCAAAAGTCGTAGCCGACCGCAGAGCGCCGTTCTGCCACCAGGACCACCAGACCCCCACGGGCTCCCCGAGGTGATAGGACCGCACCGAGCGCGGCGCCCCGTCGGGGTACCAGGTGGAGTGGCGACCATGGTTCGGCCGCCCCCCGTCTGGCATCCGCATGTAACCACGCTCCTCAAGGGGGTCCCCCGAGGCCTGCCGGCCGCGAACCTCCTGCTCGAGGCGTGGCTCCTCGGGGGGCTGCCGCCGGGAGTTTCGGTCGAAGGCCGACGCGATGACCCCCGGGTAGCGGGTGCCGCAGCCGCCCGAGAGGGCAGCCGCCAGCGCGAGGAGCGCGAGGAGGATCGGAGCAGGGGAGGAATTCGACATGGTCTGCGACGTAGACTTCGGCGGTCCATGATGCCGCACGACACCGAAGGCGACGAAATATCCCAGGGCTCCTCCGCCCAGGGAGGAAATGGCGCTCAGACGGGCGCTGGCATTCCCGACGCCCCGGAGGGCAACCCGACCTTCGACGCGTCCGTTGCCGACGACGGGACCCAGCGCCCCCTCGCCCCGCTCCCGCCGGCGGACTTCTGGGAGGTCCTCTACGGCCGCCGCTCCATCCGCAAGTTCACCCAGGACCCGGTCGACTCGGAGCTGATCCAACAGGTCATGCATGCTGGGATCTGGGCGCCAAGCTCCTGCAACTATCAGATGTGGGATCTGGTCGCGGTCACGGACCCCGAGGTGAACGCCACCCTCGCGGGCCTCTCCACCCAGATGGCCAACGCGCCGGTGAACATCGTCATCAGCTATGGGCGGGACTTCTCGGAGGAGGCGTGGGCCAACATTCAGTCCGCCTCGGCCCTGATCCAGAACATGAGCCTGGCCGCCCACGCGCTGGGGCTCGGGACCTTCTGGATCACCCAAACCGGGGGAGCCGAGGAGGTCCGCGAGGCGGTGGGCCTCCCCTACGACCGCATGGTCATCGCCGTGCTCGCGCTCGGTCACCCCAAGGTCACCCCAAGGCGTGGCCCCAAGCGCCGCCCCCTCGACCAGGTCTCCCACCGCGACCACTACGCCGGCAGGGTCATCCCCTCCTCGGTCCGCCCAGACGACTGGGCGCCGGACCTGCTCGCGACCTATCAGCGCGCGAGGGTCCTCAACGGTCTCCGCCACAACAAGCCGCGCGCGTGGGAGCAGCGCGCCGTCGGCGAAGCCCTGGACCGGCTGCTCCCCGAGGGCGCGGACCGTCTGCCGCAGGAGGGCGAAGAGGACACCCGCGGTCGCTGGCTGGACGTGCTGCCCTGCACGGGGATCGTCACCGCGCGCCTCTCCACCCTTCGCAAGGGGTTCCGCTTCGATGTGGCCGAACGCTCTCCCGAGGTCGCTGAGTTCTGCGCCGGGCGAGTCAGCCCCCGCGGCTCGGCCTGCGCGTGGCCGACGGCGAGCACCGGCTCGTCCCCCCCGACCCCAGGCTCCTACGACGTGGTCTCCTGCCTCTTCCGCCTGGAGGGGCTCCGTAGCGAGCATCGCGCCGAGCTCATCGCGGACATGGCCACCTGGCTGAAGCCCGGCGGCAAGCTGCTCCTGGGTTACGTCTCGCGGCGTTCCTTCCACCGCTGGACCGAGCGCCTCCGCGCGCGCGGGCGCGGGCCAAAGGGCGTGGAGTACGTGCTCGCGCCCGACCCCAATATCGGCCCCTTCGAGCCGCTCGCGCCCCGGGCGGTGAGCAAGTGGCTGGCAGAGGCCGGGTTCGCCGAGGTCGGTCGCTGCGGCTCGCAGCCGGTCCCCGCCCCCGAGGAGATCCAGTTCCGGACCCGCAACATGAAGGGGGCGCTCGGGAAGGCCCTGCGCGCGTGCGCCGGAGCCCTGGGAGCCCTTGGCGCCGCCCCCGGGGCGAGCGGCCGATACGGGAGGTTCCAGTTCGTGGTCGCCCGGCGCCCGAGGGGCTGAGCACGGCTGCCGGGGCGGGATTCGCGCTCCGACGGAGCGCCTGGACGCTTTGGGCGAGCGCTCTCCTATGATTCAAGGGAGCCCCCGCCCCCATCCGGAGCCCCATGATCCTCGCCCTCGTCGCCTCGGCGCTTTCCTCGCTCTCGCTCCCCGCAGACCCGCCGCCCACGGCGTTCGTCGGCGCGCGCATTCACACGGTCGACGGCCCCCCCATCGAGGAGGGGACCCTGGTCGTGGCCGGCGGCAAGATCATCGCGGTCGGGCCAACCAGCACGACGCGCCCCCCCGCCGATGCGACGATCGTTGACGCCAGCGGCAAGGTCATCATCCCGGGTCTGATCTGCACCCATAGCCACCTCGGTGGCACCGCGGGCGCGGACGGCTCAGGTCCGATCCAACCGGACGTGCGGGTGTCCGACTCTCTGAACGTGAGGGACTCCGGCTACCGGCGCGCGCTCGCCGGAGGGCTCACCACGCTCAACTGCATGCCCGGCTCCGGGCACCTCCTGAGCGGCCAGACCGCGTACCTGAAGCTCCGCCCGGCCACGACCATCGAGGACATGTTCATCCTCGGCGCTGACGGTGAGCCCATGGGCGGTATGAAGATGGCGAACGGCACCAACTCCATGCGCGGCGGGACCTTCCCGGGCACCCGCGGTCGGTCCGCGGCCCTGGTGCGCAAGCAGTTCATCGCCGCGCAGGAGTACGCGCAGAAGGTCGAGGCGGCGGCCGGCGATCCCGAGAAGATGCCCAACCGCCACATCGGGCTCGAGGCCCTCGGCGAGGTGCTCTCGGGGAAGCGCATCGTCCACCACCACACCCACCGCCATGACGACATCGTCACGGTGCTTCGGCTGGCCAAGGAGTTCGGCTTCCGTGTCGTGCTGCACCACGTCAGCGAGGCGTGGAAGGTCGCGGACGAGATCGCGGCCGCCGGCGCCCCCTGCTCGGTCATCGTGATCGACAGCCCGGGGGGGAAGCTCGAGGCGATCGACGTCGCCTTCAGGACCGGCGGAGTCCTCGAGCGCGCGGGGGTCAACGTCGCCTTCCACACGGACGACGGCATCACAGACTCTCGCCTCTTCCTGCGCAGCGCGGCCCTCGCGGTCCGCGCGGGCATGACGCGCCCAGCGGCCCTCCGCGCCCTGACCCTGTCCGGCGCCGAGATGATGGACCTCCAGGGCCGGACAGGTTCCCTGGTCCCAGGCAAGGACGCTGACTTCGCGGTCCTCGACGGGGACCCGTTCAGCGTCTACACCAAGGTCCTCGAGACCTGGGTGGAGGGCGAGCGCCGGTTTGACCGGTCCGACCCCCAGGACCGCCTGTACGCCGAGGGGGGCTACGGCGCGACTCACGAGCAAGACCCCTACTTCTGCTGCTTCGGCGACAACAACCAGGGAGATCAGGACTGATGGGACGATTTATCACCTTCACCCTCGGCGCTCTCGCGTCCCTCGCCCCGCTCGCACCAGCCCAGGTCGCGGTTCGCGGCGGCGTGGTCCACACCATGGCTGGACCGCCGATCGAGGACGGCATCGTGCTGATCCGCGACGGCAAGATCGCCGCCATCGGCCCGGCCGCGACCATCGAGGTCCCCGCCGGCTACGAGGTGCTCGAGGCACCGGTGGTCACCCCCGGACTCGTGGACGCTCGCTCCGTGGTCGGCGTCGCCGGCTACTACAACCTGGAGAAGGGGGATCAAGAGCAACACGAGGACTCGTCCCCCGTGCAGCCCGAGCTCCGCGCCCTGGATGCCTACAACCCGCGCGAGGCCCTCGTGCATTGGGTCCGCGGCTTCGGCGTGACCACCGTCCAGACAGGGCACGCTCCACGTGAGCTGGTGCCCGGGCAGCTCTTCATCGTCAAGACCGTCGCCACCACGGCAGACGACGCCGCTGTGCGGCCCTTCAGCGCAGTGGCGGCGACCCTGTCCAACGCCGCCAAGCGTTCGGACCGATCCTCGCCCGGGACCCGGGCGAAGATGATGTCCATGCTCCGCTCAAAGCTGATCGAGGCTCAGGAGTACGCAGCGAAGCAGGCCGCCGCAGAGGAGGGCAGCCCCCCTGCCCGCGACCTGGCGCTCGAGGCGATGTGCGCCGTCCTCTCCGGTGAGGTGCCCATGATCGTGACCGCCCACCGCGCTCAGGACATCGCCTCTGCCCTTCGCCTGGGCAGAGAGTTCGACTTCCGCCTGATCCTTGACGGCGCCAGCGAGGGGTACCTCCTGATCGACGAGATCAAGGCGGCCGGGGTCCCGGTGATCCTGCACCCCACCATGAAGCGGGCCTCGGGCGACGCGGAGAACCTCTCCTTCGAGACCGCCGCCCGCTTGAGCGAAGCGGGGATCCCGATCGCGATCAAGAGCGGGTATGAGTCCTACGTGCCCAAGACCCGCGTGGTGCTCTTCGAAGCCGCCGTGGCCGCGAGCCACGGGCTCGGGTTCGACGGCGCGCTGCGGAGCGTGACGATGGACGCTGCGACCATCCTCGACGTCGCCGACCGCGTCGGCAGCCTCGAGCTGGGCAAGGACGGCGACGTCGCTCTCTACGACGGCGACCCCTTCGAGTACACGACCCACTGCGTGGGGACGGTCATCGAGGGCGCGGTGGTGGCCCGCGGCGAGCGGCAGCGATAATCAGGCTCCGGGGCCTGCAGCCCCCTGCTTCAGCTCGTCGGGAGCTGAAAGGGCAAGCGGCGGGCCAAGAACCAGCGCTCCTCCCAACGGCGGCTGCGAACCTTGCGCTGCGCCGAGCAGTCCTCCTCGGCCTCGAAGCGAGCTCCGAGGGCTTGCCGGAGCGCGGCGCTGTCCATTCCATGGGGAGGGCCGCCCTCGGCTATCGGCTTGCCAAAGGGAAAGACCAAGGCAGCGTACATCCCGCCGGGCTGGAGCAAGTCCCCCGCCCGCGCTCCCCAAGCCGCACGGTCGGACGGGTTGATGGCGCAGAAGAAGGTGTGATCCCAGATGAGATCAAAGGGGCCGTCATCGAAGTCCATGGCGTCCCCCACGCAGAACCGCCCACCCGACTGCGCGAGGGACGCACCGAGCTCGTCCCCCAGAGACCCCACGAGATCCAGCGCGACAACGGCCCAGCCCCGCCGAGCCAGCGCCAGCGCGTCGTGGCCGCGCCCGGCACCAGGGACGAGCGCCCGAGCGCCAGCTTGAGGTGGAGCCAAGGCGTCCCCCTGAAGCCGGCGGCTCAGCTCCGGGTGAGGGGCCCCGAGGTCCCACGGGGTGTCCCCAGTGCGATAACTCTCGGCCCACTCGGCAGCGCGCCTGCCTCCTTGGTTGTCTTCCTCCATGCCCACGTGCGCTTGAGAATCATGGAAGGCCTGAATCCACGCAAGGGGGATCGTGCCGTCACCAACCCAGCGCGATCATTCGCCCACCGGATCCAGTGGCCAGCCCTCCCCAGAGCCGCTCGAGCTTCGCGGAGCTCTCCACGAGCACGAAGTCGAGGAGCGCGGGCCGGAACCGGAGGCGCTCTTTCAGCAGCTCGATCATCAACCCCACGTCCCAGCGTTCGCCGCCAGACGGCGCCCCATCCGTGAGCAACACGACCCGATCGATCGCCGGCGCCTCAAGCGCGAGCGTGAGTGCTCCGAACAGGTCCCCGCTCCCCTTCATTTGAGCCCCCTTGAAGAACCGCTGTGCACGGAGCACGTTGCGCCGGGTGGCTTCGACCGGACGCGGCTCGAAGGGGTGCGCCTCGCTGGTGTAAGGCACGAGCAGGAACCGCGTCCCGACGCTCAGCCTCGAGAGGAGGCCGCTCACCTGGGGGTCCAGTTGTTCCTTCTTGGAACGTCCGCTGGCGTCCCGGAACCAGAGCGACCCGGAGAAGTCGATCAGAATCGCGAGGTGGTCGCTCTTCGGTTCGAGCCGGCCAATGGACGCCACCGAATCCCGCCGCGCGGCACGGCTCGCCGCCTCGCCGGCCGGAGGTGGACCGGTCCAGCCCGGCGGCAGCGCGCGCACCGCCGCCTCCCAGGCATCCGGATGGTCCCGGTGCCACAAGCCGGTCAAGGCCTGCAGCGCTCCGACCAAGGCATGCCGTAACGCCGTACGCCGTTCAACCCGCAGGCGCTCCAGCAGCAGCTCCAAGACCCACGGTCCCCCGACCCCTTCGGCCAATTGGATCGCACGCAGACGCACGGCCCAATCTGGGTGGCGGGCGGCCCCTCGGAGTAAGGCCGAGACGCCCGGCTGCTCGAGCTCCACCGCGGCCATCAGGGCCGAGCAGCACAGCTCCCGCTGCCCACCCTGGGACCAGGGACGGATGAATGGCTCGGCGAGTTCGGGGGCGAGGGCGAGCAAGGCTTGGAGCGCCGCTGCGCGCTCTCCCGCGCTCCGCCCCCTCCTCGCGCGAGCCTGCAACCGCTCCACCAGCCGCCCGCAGTCTCCGACAATGGCCCCGCGTCTCGCCAACCGCTCCACACTCCAGAGGAGCGCACGCGACTCCGTCTCCCCCCGCGCACCGAAGAGACGCGCCAATTCCGCAGCGGGAAGTGGACCGGTACTCCTTCCGATCAGCTCAGCCCACCGCGAGCGCACGAGGACAGACCGATCCTTGAGCCCCTTTCGATGGCGAAGGGACGCCAAGAGGCCTGGTCCGAGCATCGAGGGAAGTCGAAGCTGAGCCTCATCCGCGACCTCCCCCGAGCGGTCCCCCAGGGCGCCGATGACCAAACCCGTCGCTCGATCTCCACCCAGCCTCGCGAGGCTGGAGATCGCGCGCCGCCGCCGCTCCGTGCGTGGCTCGCGCAGCTGCCGCTCGAGACGCTCGAGTTCCACCCGGCGCGCTCGGCCGTCGTCCTCCGCCGCCGCTCCCCCGAGGCGTGAACCGGAGAGCCAGCGCGCCCGCGGCCCCCCAGCCGGCGAGCTCCCCACCGAAGGCCACTCTGCGGCGGGCTGCGCGGCCGCAGCCTCCCCCACCCAGCCCCCAAATCCAGCCAGCAACGTGACCGCCGCGGACCGGCATGCGAGCCCGAGTCCTCCAAGCAAGCGACGCTCGCCCCCACGCAGAACCTCGACCTCGACCAACATCAGCCTCCACAGGATCCAGCCGCCACGAACATCGACGAGCGGTGACCCGCCCTTTCGCCGCGTCCGGGCGCGCCTTCCCTGCCGAAAGACCCGCCCAAACACAGGAGCGCGACGCCCACGGCGGGCGTCGCGCTCCCTTCAAACGAACGGGTCGTGCTCGCGTGACGGGGTCTCGCAGAGAAGCGGGCTGTGCCGGCCTCCTCGACCCCGCCGCTCAGACCCCGGGGCGGACCACGTAGACCATGAGCAGCGCGATCACCACGAGCGCGAAGGCGAGCCAGCTCAGGGCCTTCACCGACTGCGGCTTTCGGTAGGCCATACCCGCCAACCCGGAGAGGCCAAGCCAGCAACCGATCTTGACGAACACCCAGGCGTCCCACGCGTACCCCATCTTCGCCATCAGACCTCCGCCGGCGACGAGGGCGACCAGGCTCGCCACGCCGGATAGGGCGAGGTTCGACTTGCGACTCTCGGGGGTCGGCGCGGCGAAGGCGCGGAAGGTGATCGCCACCAGGAAGATCACGGAGACGAGGTGGAGGACTTGGTAGAACTTGGGATCCATCGCGTGGGGCTTGCGGGGTTCTGGAGCGCGGTCAGGAAGGTCCTGAGTGTAGGCCCCTGAAGCCCAGGTTCCGAGCCCTCCCCTGCTGCGACTTGGGCGGAGCAGCCCCCTCGCTCCGCCCGACGGGAGCCGCCCGCACGAATTGGCCCCGGGGAAGGACGGGCCAAGGAGTCAATCGCTACGGTGCCACGAGATGTCTTCCGAAACCAACCGCCCCGACCGCTCGGTCCTGCTCTGCGGGCTCGTCTGCGTCGCCCTCGCGGCCGCTGCCAGCTTCCTCCGACCGACCCTGGGCGACTCACGGCTCGTTCCATCGCCGTCGGTCCTCGCCCTCCTCGCAGGGCTTGGGCTGGGAATGCTCCCTGCGGTTCATTCTCGCCTTGCTGGGGCAGCAAAGACCCTTTCCAAGAGCGTGATCCCCGCGGCGATCGTCTTGATCGGCTTCGGCATGGACCTGCGCCCGCTGCTGACGGGGGGTGCCCTCGGCAGCACGCTCCTCGTGGTGATGGTTGGGATCGTGGTGGCCTTCGCAGGAGCCATGCTCGCAGGCAGGCTCTGCGGCCTCAACCCCAGGGCCTCGCTGCTCCTGGGAGCGGGCACCGCCATCTGCGGCAACAGCGCGATCATGGCCGTCGCCCCGACGGTGGAGGCCGACGAGGAGGACCTCGGGCTCGCGATCGGGGTGATCAATCTCCTGGGCGTGGCAATGCTCTTCGCGCTTCCCCCTGCCGCGCTCGCCATCGGGATCAGCGGCGAGGCCGGGGGCGCGCTCGCCGGATTGACGGTGCACGCGGTGCCCCAGGCGATCGCCACCGGCGAGGCTTTTGGCGAGGACGTCGTGCACGTGGCGACCCTCTACAAGCTGCTGCGGGTCGCGATGCTTGTCCCGGTGGTCGTCCTCCTCGCGCTCGTCCTTCCCGGCAGGGACGGAACCCGCCGCAAGAGCGGTGGGGTCGGCGTCCCGCACTTTGTCTGGCTCTTCGTGGTGGCCTCCGCCTTGCGCGCGAGCGGGTGGCTCGATCCAGAGGTCTCCTTTGGTGAGCACACCCGTCCCCGCTGGGGATGGCTCCAGCAGTCCGGATCCTGGCTGCTGGCCGTTGCCCTCGCCGCGATCGGCATGACCCTCCACGTCCCACGCCTCATGCGCGTCGGGCCTCGCTTCCTCCTGGCTGGAGCGCTGGCCGTGACCGGGATGGTCGCCGCGACGATGCCCCTCGTCCGCTGGCTCTTCGGTTAGGACTGCCTGCTGCTAGCTCCGCCAGGGGCCGTCGCGTTCCCGGGCCCTTCCCCCAGAGGCCGAGGACCGGCCGCCTGAGGGCACCGCGCGCCGCCCACTCCCCCAGGCCGGCGCGCGGTCTCCCTGTGGGAGTCCAGTGTGGTCCAGCAGGGTCGCTGCTCCCGGACGGGTGAAGGAACGGCGCACCAGGGCGCCCCTCTCGTGCGGGGACATCCCTGAGGCGGCGTACGAGTCCAGAGCATGACCCGGGAGAAGACTCTCAATTTGAGGCAGGCGGAGCTGGCCGCCTCGTGAGACTATTAGTTGGTTATTGGGGACCTTCTGCGTCCCCCCTGGCGTCCGCCCTAGCGGGGGCTACTCGGCCCCTGGCTCCTTCACGGCACCGTTCACTAGGCGGCGCTTTCCCTCACTCAGCACACCTTCCCATGCGCGTCTCGAAACTCCTCGTCGCCTCCACCCTCCTCGCCGCGCCCCTCATGGGTCTCGCTGGCGCGCAGGGCGGTGCAGATGACTGCTCAAATGCTCAGCCCATCTCAGGGCTCGGGACCTTCCCCTTCGACAACACGGGCGCGACCAGCGGCGGCCCCTCTGGTTGTGGCAGCATCGGCAACGATGTCTGGTGGTCTTGGACCGCGCCGAGCACGAGCGATTACCAGGTCTCCACCTGCGGCAACGCGAGCTGGGACACCGTCCTCGAGGTCTTCAGCAGCTGCACCAACCAGATCGCCTGCAACGACGACGCGTGCGGTCTCCAATCGACGGTGATCTGGTCGGCCATGGCCGGCACGACCTACCTCATCCGCGGCGGGTCATACTCGGGTAACAGCAGCGGTGTCGGCGCGATCGATATCACCGCAGGCGGCGGCGGAAGCGGCGGCTGCGCCAACCCGGCCACAGGACCCGACGTGATCGTCGGCGACCTCCCGGCAATCTCCAACTACGGTGCCGTCGGCGGCATGGCGGGCTACTCCCTCGGCACGACCTCGTGCAACGTCGGCGACCAAGAGCTGCTCTGGATCTCAAACGCCAACGAGCACCCGGTCATCGGCCAGAACATCTATCGCATCGACGGTGGCCGCTTCGAGCAAATCGGGCAGAGCTGGCTCAAGCACGGCTTCACCGCGCTGCAGCAGAACCTCTGCTGCAACTGCAACAGCTCCGGTACGGGCACCCGCCTCGGCGTCGGATGCTCCGACCCGTACAGCTCCGGCCTCAACGGCTCCCAGTCCGGCCTCGGCCCCCGCTTCCAGGTCAACGCCTTCACCGGCGCGTACAACTACCCGTTTGCCCAGCAGGGCCAGACGGGCGACAGGGTGTTCAAGCGGATCCAGGTGGCCAACGACGACGTCGACCCCAGCCTGAACCCCAGCGCCACGTACTGGGGCGAGTCCCAGTACATCGCGCCTGACGACGCGGCTGCGGGCAACGGCTTCAACAACGTCTCCTACACCAGCCTGAGCCGTCCGGGCTCGACCACCAACGGCGCATGGCGCCTCCAGGTCAGCGGTGCAACGGTCCGCGAGCAGCCGGCGATCTACGCCTGGTCCGCGACGACCCCGAGCGCCTCGATCGAAGAGATCAACGTCCCGGGTGAGGGTCAGTTCGTCGCGGGCTCCAACGTCGTCGACAACGGCGATGGCACCTGGACCTACAACTACGCGATCTTCAACAACAACAGCGACTTCTCCGGCGAGAGCTTCACGGTCCCCCTCGGGGCGAACGTGACGGTCACCAACCCGGGCATGTCGTTCCCGCTCTACCACTCAGGTGAGCCGTACACCAACCTCGATTGGACCCCGACCGTCACCGGTTCGGACATCACCTGGAACACCGAGAGCTACCTGATCGACCAGAACGCCAACGCGCTCCGCTGGGGCACGACCTACAGCTTCTGGTTCACCGCGGACGCCGCCCCTGAGGCGAAGTCCGGTGCCCTCGGCCTCTTCAAGCCCGGCAACCCCGGCGCCCAGGTCTTCCCGACCGAGGGCCCCGGCACCGGCGGTGGCACCCTGGTCATCCAGAACTACTGCACCGCAGTCCCTAACTCGACCGGCCAGACCTCCACGATGATCGCGTCCA
>JAQWJQ010000310.1 GCA_029248265.1 Planctomycetota bacterium | reverse complement strand
CGGGGGCGCGTGAGGCGAAGGCGCGGCGAAGCTGGTCCTCGGGACGGAGGACGTCAGGTTGACCGACGACCGCGAGGAGTTGGTCCTCTGGGCCCACTCCTGCGGCTGCGGCCGGACCGTCAGGGTCCACCACGAGGCGGTGGTTCACGTCAAAGCCGGCGGGGAGCCCGAGCCGGTAGAACCCCAGGTTCTCGTCGAACTGCGGTGTGAGCTCGACCGTGGTGGCGCCCTCGCCAGGCCGCTGGAGCTTCAGCTCTGCCCGGTTGCTGCCGTTGAGCGCGACGGCGGTGACGAGGTGCTCGAAGTCCACGATCTCCGCGCCGTTCACCTCGAGGATCCGTGTCCCCGCGGGGACACCCGCGCGCCAGGCCGGCATTCCGGGGGTCGGCGCGCCCACGATGGGCTCCAGGGCCGGGAGGCCGGCCAGCATCACGAGGGGAAGGACGACGAGGGCGAAGATCACGTTCATGATCACGCCCCCTGAGAAGTAGAGGAAGCGCTGCGGGACGCTGAGGGTTGCCAGGGTGCCCGGCTCCGGGGACCCGCTCAGGCCGTCGCTGTATTCACCAGCCACCTTGACGTACCCGCCGAGGGGGACCGCCGCCACCTGGAAGAGGGTGTCGCCTCGTTGCCAGCCGAACAGCCGCGGCCCGAAGCCGAGGGAGAAGACCTCCACGCGGGCTCCACACCAGCGGGCGGCCATGAAGTGTCCGGCCTCGTGGACGAAGATGACGAGTCCGATACCCAGGACAACCTGGAGGACATTGAGGAGGTCGGCGGGGTTCATGGGGTCGGGAGGGTGTCCGCGCCCGCGAGCAGGCCGGAGATGTGGCGGCTCGCGAACCTGCGAGCCCATTGGTCTGCGTCGAACAGCTCTTCGAGGCCCAGGGGGGTCGACGTCGAGGGTCGAGCGTCCAGGGCTGCCGTGGAGACCTCTACCACCTGGGACAGGGAGATCCGCTCTTCAAGGAACGCTTGCACAGCGATCTCGTCCGCAGCGTTGAGGACGGCGCCGGCGGTCCCGCCGTCGGCGATGACCCGGAACCCGAGCGCCAGGGCTGGGAAGCGCTCGAGGTCCGGCGCCTCGAAGGTGAGCTTCGAGAACAGGTCGAAGTTGAAGCCCTCGAGGTTGGTGTGCCCGCGGTCGGGGTGATGGATGGCGTAGTGAATCGGGCCGCGCATGTCCGGCGGCCCCAGCTGGGCGATCACGGACCCGTCGATGAACTCCACCATGGAGTGGACGATGGACTGGGCGTGGACGACGACGTGGATCTGCTCGGGCGGCAGGCTGAACAGGTGATGCAGCTCGATGACCTCCAGCGCCTTGTTCATCAGCGTCGCTGAGCCGATGGTCACCCTGGGACCCATGTCCCAGTTGGGGTGGGCCAGGGCCTCCTCCGGCGTGGCCCGTTGGATCTCCGCCAGGGGGCGCGTCCGGAAGGGGCCGCCGCTCGCGGTCAGGTGCACGCGCCGCACCCGATCGAGGCGTTCGCCCCGGAGGCATTGGAAGACCGCGGAGTGCTCCGAGTCCACCGGGATGATCTCGCCCCCGTGTTCGTCGACGAGGCGCGTGAGCAGCTCGCCTGCGATGACCATGGACTCCTTGTTGGCGAGGCCGAGGGTCTTGCCGCGCTCCAGGACCGCCACCGAGGGGCGGAGGCCCGCGGCGCCGACGATCCCGTGAATCGCCACGTCGAAGTCGGCGCGGGCGATGAGCTCGAGGAGCCCGGCCTCGCCGGTCAGGACCTCGACGTCGTCGCCGACCGCCGCCCGCAGCTGCTGGGCGGCCTCGGGGTCCGCCATGCTCACCAGCGCCGGTCGGAACTGTCGTACCTGCTCGAGGACCTGCTCCCAGGAGCTGGAGGCGGCCAGGCCTGCCACGGCGAGCGGCGCGTCGGCGGGCGCCGAGGCCACCAGATCGAGGGTCTGCGTTCCGATCGAGCCGGTGCTTCCGAGGACAAGGAGGCGCTTGGTCAAGGTGGGCTCAGGGGGTCCGGGAGCGGCGTGTGCGAGGAGGAAACGTTCGGGCGAGCGTGCTTCCGGGCGAGGCATGATAGCCGGGGGACGCCCCTGAATTCAGCAGCGAGCCCTCGCATGCCCCTGATTCCGGGCGCATCTAGGGTGGGGAGGCTATCTGGGTCTAGGTGACCGTCGTCGGCGGCACTATCGTGTGTGCTCTTCAGGGGCCTCGCCCCGCCGCCGCCCCTGGGTTGAGCCCGCCGGTCGGCGCGTCCCTCCCGCTGTCCGCCGGCTGCCTCGCCGCGCCTCGCCTCTGGAACACCCCGTGTCCGAACCCGCACCGATCACCTACAAGGACGCCGGCGTGAACATCGCCGCCCAGGATGAAGCGCTTGGCGCCGCCAAGGACGCCGTCCGCTCCACCTTCACCCCCGGCGTGCTCTCCGACATGGGCCTGTTTGGCGGGCTCTTCGACCTGGACCGAGTCGACTCCACGGGGCACATCCTCGTGGCCAGCGCGGACGGAGTAGGGACCAAGCTGGAGGTCGCCAAACTCTGCGGGATTCATGACTCCGTCGGGCGAGACCTGGTGCAGCACTGCATCAACGACATCCTCGTGCAGGGGGCCCGCCCGCACTTCTTCCTCGACTACGTGGGGACGGGGCGGCTCGAGCCCGACGTCGTCGCCAACCTCGTGAAGGGCTGCGCGGCGGCCTGTCGCGACAACGGGTTGGCGCTGCTCGGTGGGGAGACGGCTGAGATGCCGGGGCTTTACGGGGATGGTGACTTCGACCTGGTCGGGTTCATTGTCGGCTCCGTGGCGAGGGACAAGGTCCTCGATGGGTCCCGCGTGCGACCTGGCCAGACCCTGATCGGGCTCCGCTCCAGCGGCCTCCACACCAACGGATACTCTCTGGCGCGGAAGGTCCTCTTCGAGCGGCTGGGCCTCACGGTCCAGGACCGCCCCGAGGCGCTCGGTGGCGTCACCTTGGGCGAGGCGCTCCTCGCACCCCACCGCAGTTACCTGGACTTGCTGTGGCCGCTCCTGCAGGCAGATCAGCTCCCCGGTTTGGCTCACATCACCGGGGGCGGCTTGATCGACAACGTGCCTCGCATCCTCGGGGGCTGCGACGCCGTGATTGACCTGGGGTCCTGGGAGGTCCCGCCGCTCTTCAAGATGATCGTCGACGCGGCGCGGATCGACCGAGACGAGGCCTACCAGGCGTTGAACATGGGGATCGGGATGGTCCTCTTCGTCGAGGACGACGACCTCGCCGCGGTCGAGGCGCACCTGGCGGCGCAGGGTGAGGAGGCGATCCGGATCGGGCACACCGTGGCGGCGGCGGGCGACAGCGGTGTGGTGACGTGGGCCTGAGGAGGCCCACCAGCACGCCTGCCCTGGCGTCCGCGGGGCGACCGGGGACCCGCCAGGTGATCTGCCTGCTCGCCCTGGGGCTGTTCGCCGCGTGGCCTGCGCGGCTGGCCTCCGCGCACCACCAGGAGGACCTGGGCTCCGCGTCGGTCGCCGCGCGTACGGACCCGGTCGTCCTGGAGGCGCTGATCGCTGCGCTCGACGGCGAGCTGGAGGACGAGGTGGCCGCCGCGAAGCTCAGCGAGGGCTTCCGTGCCTTCCTCTCCCTCATGGAGGAGAAGGACGGTCCTGGGGCGGTGGGGATTGCGACGGCCATGCACCGGCGCGCCGGCGCCGTCTGGAGCGCCTTCTGTCTCGAGGGCGCCCTCCGCCGGTCCGCTCCCGCGGACCCCCTGGGATCGAGCTCACTGGAGGCGTACTCCGTCGCGGACGGGGCCTTGACCGCCCTTCTACGGGACGACTCCCTGCCTGCCGCGGACCGCCTGGCAGTGGTGCAGCGGCGCGCCATCCTCGCGGCTGGATTTGCGGACGGTCCCAGCGCACGCGCCTCCCTCGGGCGGGCGCTCGCAGCAGGAGGCATCGACGGTGCGCAGATCCTCGGGCTCGAAGGGCTGATCGAGGGGCGGCCGGAAGAGGCCGCGAGGCTCTTTGGGCTTCTGCTCGACCGGGGGGACCCGAGTGCGGAGTGCCCCTGGGCGTTGCGTGGGCACGCCCTGAGCTCCCTCGCCCTCCTGCGCGGTCGTCCTTGAGCGTCGCGCCACTGATTCCGGCGATTGGGTCTGAAACCGAACGCCCCCAAGGACACTAGAATGACCGGGGCCCGCGGCTCGTGTCAGCGACACGCGCGGGTGCCCGCCTCCCTACCCGCGCGCCGCCAGGCGCTGCCCCTTCCTGTTCATGCAGCACACTCACCTCCTTCGTACTGCCACCGTCGGCCTCGTGCTGGCTGTTGCAGCGGCCGCCTCGCCCCTGGTCACCAACGCCGCCGACCGGCTCCTCACGGACAAGGACCTGAAGAAGGTCTCCGACAAGGTGTCGGACTGGTACGAGGCCATCGCAGAGGGGAAG
>JAQWJQ010000298.1 GCA_029248265.1 Planctomycetota bacterium | reverse complement strand
CCGAAGACCATGGGTGCGGAGGCCTGGGACGAATCCGCCCTCGAGGTTGAAGAGCCCGGGGAGCCTCTGATTCCCCTCTTGCCTTCCCAGGCAATGGAAGAGACGCAGGCTGCCCTGATGGGCCTGGAGGTCGCGGTGCGGGTGTACCAGCTCGACCACAACGGAGAGCTCCCCTCGACCCTCAGCGAGCTCACGCGGGGCGAGGCTGGCCAGCCCGCCTACCTCGTCGGGGGGCTCAGCGACGGGTGGGGACGCTTGCTGCGCTACAAGCGGACAGAGAGCGGCTACAAGGCCTGGTCGTTGGGTGCCGACGCCGTGGACGATGAGGGGCTGGGTGATGACCCCGTCCGCACTTTCGTGAGCCCGATCAAGTGAGGTCCGGGGGCCGTGAGGGGGAGTCCTCGGATGTCCGCTCACCCCAGGGCGCCGATGATCCTGGCTGGGAGTACAAGCGCAGCGACCGTTCCCGAAGGAACGGGCCGCTGCGTCGGCGCTTCAGGGACCTGCGTCGCCGGGTGCTGTCGCCTCTGGTGCCGCTGCTGGTCCCGCCGCTGTTGCGGGGGCTCGGCTGGACATGGCGTGTCGAGGTGGCCAACAGCGAGCGGAGAGAGGAGGTCCTCGAGGCTGGAGATGGGTGCGTGGCGGTCCTCTGGCACGGGCGGATGGCCGCGGCCGCGCCCGTCTTTGCCGGCGTGAACACGGTGATCCTCGTGTCGATGTCGGGGGACGGCGAGCTCGCCAACACGACGCTGGAGCGCCTCGGCTACCGCACCCTGCGCGGGTCCTCCAGCCGCTACGGTGTTCGAGCGCTCAAGGCGATGCGCGAGATGCTCCGAGGCGGTGGCGCGGTGGCCATCACGCCGGATGGACCCCGGGGGCCCATGCACAAGGTGAACCGTGGAGCGGCGTTCCTCGCGCGTGATTCGGGTCTGCCTATTGTCCCCTTCGGCTTCGCTGCCGGGCGCGCAGCGCGGCTCCACTCCTGGGATCGCTTCATGATTCCGCTCCCTTTTAGTCGGGTGCAGGTGGTCATTGCAGACCCGATTCGTGTGGATCCGGACGCCACGGATGGGGACCTTCGAGAGGTCAGTGAGGAGATCGGCGCGGCCCTCGTCGCCGCCGAGGAGGAAGCCGCGGCGCTCCTGGGCGTGGAGGCTGACTGGTGATCCGTATCGGACCCTCTGGCTGGACGCACCCTGGCCTCGATCGAGCTTGGCCGCTTCAGCGCGGCGTCGAGTTCGAACCGCTCAGCTTCCTCGGCCAGTTCTTCGGCGCGGTCGAGGTGGACGTGACCGCCCACGTGCTCCCCCGGGCCGAGCACATCGTGCGCTGGTCGGCTGCGCTCCAGGATCGTCCAAGGACGCGGCTGCTCGTGCGGGTCCCATCCTCCATCCTGGACCTCTCCAGGGACGCGGGGGAGCGCGTTTCGAGCGCGGAGCAATTCCGCGAGTCCATCACGCCGCTCGTGCGCCGTGAACGCCTCGGGGGGCTGGTGGCGACCCTGGCCGACGGGGCGCTCTTTGGGCCCTCGGAGGCTCGGGCGCTCGGAGATCTCGCCCGCGTCCTGGCGCCCGCACCTCTCATCCTCTCTGCCGCGCACAGGTCGTGGTACGAGCGGCGCGCGCTGGACGTGCTCGCTGGGGCGGGGTGGTCTCTCGCCCACCTCGACGGGGATGAGCGGTGGGACGCGCCGCCCCGCCGCCACCGTGCGACAGGAGCGGTGGGCATGCTTCGCCTGACGGGGACGCAGCCCTACAGTCCCGCCCGCATCGGAGATGCGGTGCGACGGGGGCTGGAGATCTCGTCGGAGGTGGAGGACCTCTACATCGTCGCGGACAACGCGGGGCACCCCGGGGCGGCGCCCGCCAGCGCCCTCGCCGCAGCTCTCGAGGTCAAGTATGTCCTGGCCGGGGAGCAGCCCGTGCCTGGCTGGGGGAGGATCATCGAGGTCTTCCCCCATCTCGAGCCCTTGCTCGACCTCGGGGGCGACTAAGGTCCGCCTCGAAGTCATGGAAGATGCATCGCGCCCCGACGGGCTCCACCAGGAGCGGACCTTTCTCACATACGCCGAGGAGCCCGGACGGAGGATCGGTGTCCGCGTCGAGCAGTCGGCGTCGTCCACGGCGTCCGGTGGCGGTTCGAGCCGACCGATCGCGGTGCTCATCCACGGCTTCAAGGGCTTCATGGACTGGGGATTCTTTCCACACCTGAGCCGGCGGCTCGCGGCGGCGGGCTTCGTGGTCGTCTCCATGAACAGCTCCGGGTCAGGCGTGGGGGACGACCCCATGGAGATGGAGGACGAGGACGCGTTCTTCAATGACTCCTATTCCCGGCAGCTGGAGGACATCGCGCGGGTCCGGGTATTCGCGCGCGCGCTGCCGGGGGTCGCCCATGGACGAGAGGTCCTGATGGGGCATAGCCGCGGGGGCGGGATGGCGGTGCTCTCATCCGCCGAGGACCCCCCCACGGCGCTGGTGACCTGGGCGGCGATCGATGACGCGGACCGCTTCGATGAGGGGATGAAGGCTCGGTGGCGGGCACAGGGGTACCTCGAGGTCCCCAACGCGCGGACCGGACAGGTCCACCGGATGGGGATCGCGGGCCTCGAGGATTTCGAGCAGAACCGCGCTCGCCTGAATATCGCCAACGCGGCCCAGCGGCTCGATGTCCCGCTCCTTGCGATCCACGGCCTCGAGGATGCGACCGTCCCGTACTCGGCGGCGGTCGCGCTCAGCGATCATGCTCGCCGTGGAGAGGCGCTCCTGATTGAGGGCGCAGACCATGGCCTCGGCGCCTCCCATCCGCTCCAGGCCCCTGAGTCGATCTCGACCCTGGAGGTCGCGGTGGAGAGCACCGTGACCTTCGCCTTGCAGCACGCCGGGCGGGGCTGAGCCCAGAGGGGGACAGCGGAGACGGCCTGCGGCAGAGCCACCAGGGCAGGACTCGTCGGCGGCACCCGCTGCGCCTACGATCCAGCCGTGCTCCATCTCCTCCTCGTCCTCTCTGCTCCGCTCGTCCAGGATTGGACGCCGCCTCCGCCGCCTCCCACGGTCCCGACCGTGGCCATGGCTCAGCCGCGCTTCTCGCCCTTCGTCCTCCCGGATGAGCTCCGAGTGGTGACCCAGGTCGCCGAGCTGGAGCCCCTCGCCGGAGTGGTGGCCGAGCTGCTCTCCGCGCGGCTTGAGCGGGAGGTGCTGATTGGAAGTCCCCCAGCCCGGGCTGGGGACGTCGTGCTCACCCTTGGCTACACGGCGGACGAGGTCGGTGAGGGTCCAGAAGCGCTCTCGATCGAGGTCTTCGAGGATCACGTGGCCCTCTCGGGGCGCACCCCTGATGGGGTCGCTCGGGCCGCAGCTCGAATGCTGCAGCTCCTCGCGAGGGTCCCGTCGGAGGACCCTGCGAGTGCGGGAGCATGGTCCCTGCCCCCCGTCCGCCTGGACGACGCCCCGCGCTTTCGCTGGCGCGCCATCCGGCTCAGTGGAGAGGTCGACCTCCCCAGCGCGGTGCGCCTGCTCGACCTGCTCTTCCTGGGCTCCTTCAATGCGCTCGTCCTCGATGGGGAGGGCGGAGAAGGCGCGCGAGCCCGCCAGCGGGCGCTCGCCGAGGCGCTCGCCGAGGACGCGGCGGCTCGGGGGATCGCCCTCGTGCGAGACCGTTCGTCGGGCCCTCTCCCCTTCGCCCGGGCAGGCGAGGGGGAGAGCCAGCGCCCGCTCCTGTGCCGACCAGGGGACCCAGCCGATCTGGCCCCCTTCACCCGCGCGGGTCGGCTGTTGATCAGCGCCGACTTCCCCTGGCGCCCGGAGCCCTCGGCCGGGGACCCGGTGGAGGACATCGCGCCTGACGGTGCGGCTTACAGCTGGAGCCCGCTGCGATTCCTCGGGGCGGCGGACTCGGACCTCGCGAGGGCGGCCTCGCCGCTCGTCCTCGGGTCGGAGCTGGAGGTCCGTGGCGCCGAGGGCCTTCACGCCTTCATGCGTGTGCTCCCTTGCCTCTCCGAGAGAGCTTGGGGCGCCTCCTCCGCGCCGGAGACGCTGGGCGAGTTCACGCCGCGAGCGGCGGCGCTGAGGTCATTGGTCGAGCGCTGCGCGGGCCCGGTCACGGTCGCTCCCGACGCCCTGGCCCCTGGCGAGCAGAAAGGGGGCGCCCCGAGCCCTCGCTCTGACTCGGGTCGCTAGCGGTCCCAGACGTTCCCGTCGCAGGTCTCGCTGCCGCCGGCCTGGCCGGACATGTCCGCGCGCGCGTAGGCCGCGTCCCACCTCGGCGCCTGGGCAGCGCCGATGTAAGGGCTCGGCGACTCGGCGGCGTTCAAGGTGCTCAGGCTCAGCCCACTGGCGTCGAGGAAGAAGGCTCGGCGCGCCGGAAGGGTCTCGCTGGAGGGCCAAGCGTAGGCGCACCAGTGGTGGGCGCTCTGGTACGGGTCGGGGAGCGCCTCGCCGCAGCCACCGTGGAGGGCCTCTTGGAGCCCTTCGATCTCCCCGTTGTGTCGCGGCGTCGCCGGGAGGTAGAGGGCATAGATGTAGCCGCTGACCTCAAAGGCGCCACCCGCTGAGGTGGAGATGACCTCTGCGAAGTCACGGGGGAGGAAGGCGTTGAGCTCGGAGAGGTCCACGGTCGAGTGGTGACTCACGCTCCGGAGGGGAGCGGTCCCCATCAGCTCGGCGAGGTAGCCGAACTCGCCGACGTGGTCGCCGTTGAGGTCGATCGAGCGCGCGGCCTGAAATTGCTCCTGGGCCATGGCGATGGTGCGCAGGGTCTGCGCGGCGCGCGCTTCGCTCGCCCGTGCAGCGGCCACGTCGGTCGGGTCGGGTTGCTGGACGGCTGGACCCGAGGCCTCAAGTTCCTGGTCCCGGACGGAGTGGCTGTCAGGCGGGGTCACCTGGTTGAGGTGGCTCGGACCCTGGGTGATCTCGATCCGACCTCCGAGCGGGGCGACCTGGATGGAGGCCAGCACCTCGGGCTCCGGCGAAGGCTCGGCCGCCGGCCTGCCAGAGGTGTAGACGAAGAGGCAGAGGGCGATGGCCGCAGCGATGGCGAGCGTCGCGATGTTGGGGCGCTTTTCTGAGCTCATGATGGAGGTCGGGCCACGAAGACGCGGCCCTTTTGGACTCGCATCGACGCTTCCCGCGCCTCGCTTTAGGCGTAGCCTCCCCAATGTTCGGGCAGGGTAAGGCGCGCTGCCAGAGGAGCCCCAGAGGAGCCCTCACCCCCCTGGCCCCTGACGATCGCCCTCAGCCGATGAGGGGCTCGACGACCGAACCGTGTACATCCGTCAACCGGTACCGGCGTCCCTGGTGGCGGTAGGTGAGGCGCTCGTGATCGATCCCGAGCAGGTGCAGGACCGTCGCGTTGAGGTCGTGCACATGCACAGGGTCTCGGGCCACGTTGTAGCCGAACTCATCCGTCTCCCCGAAGGTCGTCCCCGGCCGCACACCGCCGCCCGCCATCCACAGGCTCGCGCACCTGGGGTGATGGTCACGGCCGTAGTTGGTCGGGGTCAGGGCTCCCTGGCTGTAGCAGGTCCGCCCGAACTCACCGCCCCAGACCACCAGGGTGTCGTCGAGGAGGCCTCGCCGCTTGAGGTCCGTCACCAGCGCAGCGGAGGCCTGGTCCGTTTCTCGGCACTGCGTTCGGATGGCGCCGGGCAGGTTGCCGTGTTGGTCCCACCCCTGGTGGATGAGCTGGACGAAGCGGACGTCACGTTCGATCAGGCGGCGCGCGATCAGGCAGTTCGCTGCGAACGACCCCGGCCGCCGGGCGTCCTCCCCGTAGAGCTCGAAGGTGGAGTCCGGTTCGTTCGACAGGTCCGCCACCTCGGGGACGGAGAGCTGCATGCGGAAGGCGAGCTCCGCCTGGGCGGTCTTGGCCGCGCTGCGACCGGCACCCTTGAGGGCGTCGAGCATGCGGCGGCGCGTGGCCCGGTCGATCCCGGGGGGGTCGTTGAGGAAGAGCACCGGGTCCTCGCCGCTTCGAAACTGGACGCCCGCGTGTTGGGCGCTCAGGAAGCCTGAGCCCCAGAGTCGCTCATAGAGGGGCTGCCCTCCCTTTCCCTGGGTGACCATCACGCAGAACTCGGGGAGGTCCGGGTTGAGTGAGCCCAGCCCGTAGCTCGTCCAGGCCCCGGCAGAGGGTCGACCAGCGATCTCGGAGCCCGTGAGGAGGAAGGTCGCCGCGGGGTCGTGGTTGATCGCGTCCGTGACCATGGTGCGAACCACGCACAGGTCGTCGACGATCCCCGCGGTGTGGGGCAGCAGTTCGCTCGCCCAGGTGCCGCTCTGCCCGTGCTGCTTGAACTCGAAGAGCGAGCCCGCAAGGGGCAGGGAGGCCTGGTTGCCGGACATCCCGGTGAGCCGCTGCCCCTGGCGAACCGAAGCGGGTAGCTCCTCGCCGTTTCGCTCCCGGAGCAGGGGCTTGGGGTCCCAGAGGTCGAGCTGGGACGGGCCCCCGCTCATGAACAGGTGGATGACCCGCTTTGCCCGGGGGGGGTGGTGCGCGGCCCGTTGGTCCTGAGCCCCTCCCACTCGGGCGAGGGCCGCCCCCGCGAGGCCCATCGAGGCGCCCTTGAGGAGGGTGCGGCGACCGAGGTTGGGGAGCGCGCTCGGAGGGAGGTCGGGGTCGTGCTTGCTCATCGCCGTTGCACCACGTCTGGGAGCCCGAGGAGGGCGCTGGCCACCACGGCCGTGGCCGCGGTCTCGACGGCGGAGCCATCGTCGAGGGGCTCAGGTTCTTCGGCTTGAGCGTCCGGGTGCGCGGCCCGCTCCAGGGAGAAGCTCGCGAGCTGGTGGGCGGCGTTCAGGTCCCCGCGGTAGGCCTCCCGTTGGGCGGCGAGCAGCGCGGTCATGGCCTCGAGCTCGGACGTCGAGGGGGCCCTCGAGGCGAGCGAGCGGACCAGGAACTCCACGCGCTGCCGGTCGCCACTGTTCGGCTCGTCGCGGCGTGGAGCGAGGTCCACGGCGCGCTTGGCCAGGGCGAGGGAGGCCTCGACGAATTGCGGGTCGTTCCACAGCACCAGCGCCTGGAGCGGGGTGGTCGTCGCGGGGCGATCGACGCGGCAGATCTCCCGGGCCGGTGCGTCGAACATGGTCATGGCCGGGGGCGGTGAGGTGCGCCGCCAGAAGGTGTACAGGCTCCTGCGCCGGAGATCATCGCCGCTTCCGGCCCGGTAGACCTTGCCGCTCTTCTCCTGCCAGAGGCCCGGTGGTTGATACGGCCGCACGGGGGGCCCGCCCCGACGTTCGACGAGCAAGCCCGCGGCTTGAAGCGCAGCGTCGCGGATCACCTCCGCCGCGAACCGGCGCGTGCTCGCGCGTCCCAGGAGGTCATTGTTGGGGTCGGCGGCGAGGCTCTCCGGATGGTCGGCGGCCTGCCTGTAGGTGGCCGAGAGGACCATGCGGCGGAGCAGCGCCCGTGAGTCCCAACCGGACTCGATCAGGTCGCGGGCGAGGGTGTCCAGGAGTTGGGCCTGCACCGGCGGGCGGCTCTGGCTCCCGAGGTCCTCCGGGCTGGGGACGAGGCCCTGCCCCATGGTGAGGCGCCAGAGGCGATCCACATGGACCCGGGCCGTCAGGGGGTGATCCGGGTGGGTCAACCAGCGAGCCAGGTCCAGGCGCGAGGTCACGGGGCCCTCCAGGAGGGCCGGGAGGAAGGCCGGGGTCGCCGGCTCCACCGCCTCGCGGCGGTCCGAGTAGAGGCCCCGTCCGAGCACATGGGCCGTCCGCTGGGCCGCCGGCAGGGCCGGCGACTCGCGCATGGTCATGATCTGCCGGATGCGGTCACGGTGGTCGTCGAGCACGGCGCGGGCGGCGCGGAGGGTGTTGGTGGCGTGGGGGATCTCCGGGGCCAGGTCCATGACCGTGATCGAGCGGACCGCACCGCCCTTGAAGCCCCGGTCGCGAAAGCGGCTGCCGATGGTCAGGTGCTCGATGGACCCACCGCGGATGGTTCGCGTGAGGTGGTCGCGGATGACCTCGAGGGGCGCCGGCTCGCCGTCCAACCAGATCTCCATTCCAGCCGCGAGGCTGGAGCCGTCATAGCGCAGCTCCACGGTCGTCCACTGATCCAAGGGCAGCGGGGCCAACGTCCGAACCGCCGCAGCGTCCCCCGGCCAGAAGTGCACGAGGGCGAACATGAGCCGGCCCTGGTCGATGAGGAGTTGATAGCCCCGACTGCCGGAGTCGGTCCAGGACTTCGTCCGGTGGAGCACCACCGCCCGCTCGAAGGCCTCCGGGGAGCGCAGGTCGAGCTTGATCCGGAAGGGGTCGGCGCGACGAAAGACGCCCACTCCGGGAAAGACCACGGAGTTCTCGCCGTCCATTTCGATGGACCGACCGGCCTCGTGCTCGACGAGCTGTGCGCCGCCGCGAAGCTCCACGGAGCTGCCCTCTTCGCCGGCGTTCTCGAAGTTCGTCGTGAGGACCTCACGCCACGGAATCGACTCCCCGCGGGCGCTGGTCATCGCGGCCGCGACCTTCTGCTCGAGCTCAACGGTGCGTCGGGCCTGCACTTCGGTGGGGAGCTCGAGGGTCGGCGTGGGGGTGGCGTTGGTGAAGTGGGAGTAGAGACCCGACTCATCGATGTCGTCGAAGAGCGCGAAGAGGCCGAAGTAGTCGCGCTGGGTGATCGGATCGAACTTGTGGTCGTGGCAGCGTGCGCAGCCCACCGTGAGGCCCAGGAAGGCGCCCGCCATGGTCTCCACGCGGTCACAGACGTACTCCACACGGAACTCCTCCTCGACGCTCCCCCCCTCGTTGGTCTGCCGGTGGAGCCGGTTGAAGGCCGTCGCGAGGCGGGAACTCTCGTCCGCGTCGGGCAGGAGGTCGCCCGCCAACTGTTCGGTCAGGAAGCGGTCGTAGGGGAGGTTCTCGCGGAAGGAGTCAATCACCCAGTCACGCCATGGCCAGAGGTGGGTGTCGACGTCTGACTGGTAGCCGAACGTGTCGGCGTAGCGGGCGACATCCATCCAGTGAGCGGTCAGGTGCTCGGCGTGAGCGTCGGAGCCAAGGAGTTGGTCCACGGTTCGCTCGAGGCGACCGGGGCGGTCATCCGCCAGGAAGGCGTCGAGCTCGAAGAGCGTCGGGGGGAGGCCCGTGAGGTCGAGGTAGACGCGCCTCAGGAGGGTTGCTGGGGCGGCTTCGGGGGCCGGCGTCAGACCGCGGCTCTCGAGGCCGCCGAGAATGAACCGGTCGAGCTCATCGCGGACCCACTCGTTCCCATCGACGGCCGGCCGGGCCGCGCGCTCTGGTCGAGTGAAGGACCAGTGCTCACCGTAGGGAGCTCCCTCCTGGATCCAGCGGCGCAGGAGCGCGACCTCGTGCTCCTCAAGCTCCAGCTTGGAGGAGACGGGGGGCATACGCCGCTCGGGGTCAGCGTGTTGCAGTCTGGAGAAGAGCTCGCTGGCCTCAGCGTCGCCAGGGACGATCGCAGCGAAGCCGAGCTCGTCCACGGCGGAGCTCCGCTGGTCGAGTCGCAGCCCGGCTGCGGGGTCAGCGAGGCCCGGTCCGTGACACGGGAAGCACCGGTCCGAGAGGAGTGGCCGGACCTCCGCAGCGAAGTCGACGCGGGCCTCCTGGCCGATCGCGGGCGCCACGAGCAGCGCCACCTGGAAGAGGTGTCGGGGGCGGAGGAACACTCACGACATCCTACGCGCAAGGCCGTGGGATGGTGGAGGCGGGCCAAATCAGCCGGTTCAGGAAGTATTCCCGCGCTCCGGTGCATGTTTCACCTGGGCTCGAAGTCGATGAATACCACGGCCGCGCTCCTCACCAGGGACGCTCGCTTCGGCGGTTCCCGCGGTTCGGCACCATGACTCATCTCCGTCCTCCTTGCGCCCTCAGGTCTGACTCTGCCCGCGGGCTCATGCTTGCCGTGGCCCTCTCAATCGCCACAGCTTGCGCGCCGGAGGATGCTCCGCAGGGCGGCCCGCGCCGAAGCGCCGCGGTGGAGTTGGAGGCGATTGGGGAGTGGCCCGACAGCACGCCGGTCGTGGTCCAGCGGCTCGAGCTCAACGGCCCTGAGCTGGGGGGCTTGAGCTCGTCCGGTGCACCCCTGAGATGGGTGGAGGCCGAGGGGAACCAGCTTGCTGGGGTGTTGATCCCGGTGGGGAGGAAACCGTTCGGCGTCACGATCCCACGGTCGGACGATGCGCCCTTTGACACGGTACGGCTCGTTGTCTCGTCGGAGGGGTACATGCGGCTGCTCGCGGCGACGGGCTGGGAGACGAGCGCGCAGCGCTCTTCCGAGTCCATGGAGCGTCAGGCGCCGATCGAGCCAGAGCTCATCGAGATGTCGTTCATCGACGTGTCCGACTCGAAGGAGGTCACTCTCTTCTTCGAGCGGCTCACCCACGACATGCGCCTTCATGAGGTTCAGTTGGTCCGGCGGCCGGTCGCTGCGACGGTCCCCGACCCCACCGGTCCGGCGGAGTACATCGTCATCGGAGACGAGTCGCGTCCGGCGCGCGGGCTGCTCCCCGGCGTTCGTCTCGAGGGGCCGGTCCTGGCGGAGGAGGGGACGCGCTTCGTCGTGTACGCCGGCCTCACCTCGCCAGCACCAGAGGGTTCGAAGTCCAGTGTGGCGTTGACCCTGGAGGCTACGGGGAGGCCGCCGACCCGGACGGTGGTTCCATTGGGAGTGGGGTGGTCGAAGGTCGAGATCGCTCCGCCAGAGGGTAGCGGGCAGGGGGATTGCCTCCTGCGCATCGAGTCCGAGGGGGGCCACCCGGTGGTCGTGACCCCCCCCGTCCAGGTGGGCCTCGAACGGCGCGAAGAGCGGCCTGAGACGGTCTTGCTCATCACGAGCGACACGCACCGCGCAGACTTCGTGGGCTTCTCAAAGGAGAACCGTGGCGCCCTGACGCCGATGCTTGACTCGCTGGCGGCGCGCGGGACCATCTTCCACGACGCGATCTCCTCGACGTCGATTACGAACCCCTCGCACGCCTCGATCTTCACGGGGCTCTCGGTGCGGGACACCGGCGTGGTGGGCAACGTCGCCACGCTCTCGGACCGTGCCGAGACGCTCGCCGAGTCCTTTCGAGCCGCCGGATATCGGACGGTCGCCGCGGTCTCTGCGCGCCACCTCATGCCGTGGCGGAGCGGGCTCGGTCAGGGGTTTGAGGTCGTGAATGCACCGGGAGGGCGCATGACCCGCGATGGGCAGCTGACGACGGACGCGGCGCGCGGGATGTTTCAGGAGCTCGGGGAGAACGAGCACGTCTTCATCTGGCTTCACCTCTTCGATGTTCACGCCCCCTACCAGCCGCACGACGGCATCACAGAGCGGTACTACACCGGGGATCCGTTCGCCGAGAAGTTGGCCGCGATAGACCCGCGTGCGCAGGCCAAGTGGGACAAGCGTATCCGGGACGCTGAGTATCTCATCGCGCTCTACAAGGGCGAGGTGAGCTACATGGACAGCCTCGTCGGCGACCTGCTGGCAGACGTGCCACGGCTCGGCCGAGGGTTGATCGCGTTCACTGCGGATCACGGCGAGGCGCTCGGCGAGCTTGGGTTGTACTGGAAGCACACGGGCCTCTACCCCAACACCCTGCGCGTGCCGCTCTTTCTCGTGGGTCCAGGCGTCCCTGTCGGGCAGTCCGTGAGCAACCCCGTGCAGAACGCTGCCATCGCTCGCACGCTCCACGGTCTGGCGCTGGCCGGTGAGGGAGACGGTCCGTTCATCGGGCGGTCGTTGCTCGACGAGGACATCCTCGAGGGGACCCTCGAGGAGCCTCGCTATGTGGTGGGCGCCAACGCGCTCAGCGCAGGCGCGTTCGCGGGCCACTGGTACCTCCTGCTCCACCTCCGTAAGAAGGGGTGGGGGAACCCGCCGGGGCAGCCCGAGCACTCGCTGGAGCTGTATGACCTCGACGCGGATCCGGACTGCCTCGTCAACGTCGCGGCGGAGCACCCCGAGGTGCTCCGGGGGCTGAGGCGGGGGCTGGTCTGCTGGCTCGCCAGCGCGGACCCGTCGACCTCGCTCGCAGGCGGCGCTCCGACCGGCGCTGCGGCGACCGCTGATGTGGCGGCCCTGGGGTATGCCACCGGGGAGTCGAGCACGATCGGTGACCGGCTCATCGATCCGGATTGCAACTGTCCACGTTGCGTCTCCTACCGCTAGGGGAGCCTGGGGCGCCCTTCCCTCCGCCCTGCTGCTGCGGGCCCTGACCCGGCGAAGGAGGACTCGGCGCCGTCCGGCCTGCGGGGGAGGGGCAACGTCGCGCCCTCGAGGGTGATGGTCCCCCGGGGGGCGCAGATGGCCCGTGGCCGACTCGCGGCGCTTCTTGACCGAGTTCGGCGGGGCGGGGGTGCTGTTCGGTAACGGTTCGACAGGAACGGCTGGGCAGAGCCGTGGGCGGGCGCCGACTGGCTCCAGGGTCCGCCTTGAGGTCGGAGGGAGCCGACGCCGTCCTGAGCGCGGGTCAGCCCGGAACCGAGCGCCGCCCGAACCAGGAGGACCTGGGCCGGGCGGCGGGGAGGGGCGAGTGTGGCCCCAGGTAAGGGGGCGGGGGCACGCCCCGGCGGGATCAGGCCTTGGCCGCCGCGAAGCGGGCGGACACGGCGTCGAAGTCCACGCAGCTCCACCATGCCTTCAGGTACTCGGGGCGCCGGTTCTCGTACGTCAGGTAGTAGGCGTGCTCCCAGACGTCGTTCCCCATCAGGATCTTGTGCCCGTGGCTCATGGGCGTGTCTTGGTTCGGCGTGGCCACGACTTCCAGGCGACCCTCGGGGTTCATCGTGAGCCAGACCCAGCCAGACCCGAATTGGGTCGCGCCCTTGCCGTTGAAGCTCTCCTTCAGGTTCTCGAAGGAACCGAAGGCGCTGTTGATGGCCTCGCCGAGCTCGCCGGTGGGCTCGCCACCCTTGCCGGGGCCCATGATCGACCAGAAGATCGAGTGGTTCACGTGCCCGCCGCCGTTGTTACGAACCGCGGTCCGGATGTCTTCGGGAACCGCGTCGAGGTTGGAGACGATCTCTTCAGCGGTCTTGGACTCGAGTTCCGTGCCGGCGATCGCGCCGTTGAACTTCGCCACGTAGGCCGCGTGATGGAGCCCGTGGTGGAGCTCCATGGTGCGTGTGTTGATGAAGGGCTCGAGGGCGTCGTGCGCGAAGGAGAGGGCGGGGACTTCGAAGGCCATGGGTGGTTGGGGTCGAGGGCGCTCGGGCGCTCCAGCGGGTGAAGGGGGGTCCGTGTGAGGAGAGAGGATCGCCCGTGCGGGCCAATTTCTCAACCCTCACGGGCGGAGGTCCGCGCGCGACGTCTCGCTGCGGGGGTCCACGGGCCTGGCTGGGTTGCCCTCCCCCGGGTTGCCCTCCCCCGGGGTGTCCTGGTTTGGGGTCCCCGCCGGTGCCCCTGGGGAATGTCTGGGCGGCCGCTCGACGTTTCGGGATTGGAGGGACTGCCCTATCCTCTGGTTAGTCGCCCCCCCCCACGCTTCCCGATGAATCGCCCTCTGCTCGTCTTCGCCCTCGCCACTGCATTCTCCGGACCGATCCAGGCTGGCCCCGGCGGGGATGGGTTTGATTCCGCCAGGTCGATCGTCGAGAGCCGCTGCCTGACCTGCCACGGAGGAGATCGCCGGGAGAGTGGCCTGTCGTTCGCCGACGCGGCGACCTTCAGGGAGGGCGGCGCGCGCGGGCCCGCTGTCCTGACTGATGACCCCAAGCGGAGCCGGCTGCTCGAGGTCATCAGCTACGCCAATCCTGACCTGGCGATGCCCCCCTCGGGGCGTCTCTCGGAGGAGGAGCGCGAGGTCCTGGAGGGGTGGGTGAAGGCGGGGGCTCCCTGGCCTGAAGGCCCGGAAGGGCGCCTCGCGGACCCAGGGGCTCACCCGCTCGAGGCCGTGAGGGTGAATCTTGAAGACGATTGGTGGGCCTACGGCCCGCTCGCGCCGGACGCGACCCCAGGCGGCGGCGAAGGGCACCCTGTGGATGCGTTCCTCACGGCTCGCCGGGAGGCCGCCGGGCTCCCATGCGCGGCCGAGGCCGACCCGCTTGCGCTGCTTCGGCGCGCCACGTTCGACCTGACGGGTCTCCCGCCGACCCTCACCGAGCGAGGGGCGTTCCTGGCGGACGTCGAAGAGGAGGGGTTCGACGCGGCGTGGTCGCGGCTCCTCGACCGCCTGTTTGCGAGCCCCCACTACGGCGAGCATCAGGCGCGGCACTGGTTGGATCTGGTGCGTTACGGCGAGACCAACGGCTACGAGCGCGACAATCCGAAGCAGAACATGTGGCGCTACCGCGACTGGGTCGTGCGGGCGTTCGACGCGGACCTGCCCTACGACCAGTTCGTGAAGCACCAGTTCGCCGGGGACGAGTACGCCTCTGACTTCGAGGACTCCCGCGAGCGTGACCAGGCGACGCTCGCCACCGGGTTCTTTCGGCTCGGGGTCTGGGACGACGAGCCGGTGGACCGTCCCCAGGCTGCTGCAGACGGGCGAGCGGACGTGGTGGACACCTTCAGCCAGGTGGTCATGGCGACCACCATGGGCTGCGCCCGGTGCCACGACCACAAGGCGGACCCGGTCACCCAGAAGGAGTACTACGAGCTCACCGCTCACGTACGCGGCGTGCGCCACTACGGCGGTCGGCCCGAGGCCGACCTGATCGACCGCGCAGAGGACGGAATCCGGCACGTGAGCGAGCGTGACGCCGACCTCGCGGCGGTGGAGCGCGACATCGTCGCCGAGGCGCATCGGCTCGGGCTGGACGCCCCGGCCCCGGGGCGCGAGGTCGAGGTCCTGATCCCTGACGCGCGCGCCGGCGAGCACCGCTGGCGCTACCGCTTCGGCGAGGCCGTGGACGGCTGGGAGATGCCAGGCTTCGACCACAGGGACTGGAAGGAGGGCAAGGCTGGCTTCGGTCGACGTGGGACCCCGAAGTCCGTCGTGCGCACGGACTGGCACACGAAGTTCGTCCAGCTGCGGACCACCTTCCGGTTGGAGGAGATCCCGGACTCGCTGCGCCTCACGCTCCATTACGACGACGACGTGCGCGTCTTCATCAACGGTCAGCTCGTGATGGAGCGCACCGGGTACATCGTGGACTATGGCACGCATCAGCTGCCTCAGGCCGCCCGTGACGCGCTGGTCGTGGGGCGCAACGTGGTGGCCGTGTCGTGCCTGCAGGACTTCGGCGGGCAGTACATCGACATCGGACTCGACACCGGCTGTGACCCCAACGCGGAGGGTGGGCCCGTGGCGCTCCTCGAGGCGGCGGCGGCGGCCCGTGAGGGCGACGCCGCCCTCGAGCCTGGCCGAGAGTTGCTCGCGCGCCGTGAGCAGCTGAGGGGCGAGCGGGTCAACAAGCCCTATCCCGCCCAGGTCGTGCGGGAGGTGGGGTCGCGTCCACCCGCGCAGCACATCAACCTGCGCGGGAGCGTCCATGCGCTGGCGGACAAGGTGGGGCCTGCAGTCCCCATGGCCTGGGTCAAGGGCTCCTCGGGAGACGGCCCCTACGGGGCTCCAGAGCACGGCCCGGACGGCGCGCCCACCAGCGGCCGGCGGCGCGCCCTGGTGGAGTGGATCTTCAGCGACGGCGCGCACCTCGCGGCGCGGGTGGAGGCCAACCGGACCTGGCAGTTCCTCTTCGGGCGCGGCCTGTGTCGATCCACGGGCGACTTCGGGCGCCTCGGGGAGCGCCCGACCCACCCCGAGCTGCTGGACTTCCTCGCGGCAGAGCTCCTGGAGCGCAGCTGGTCACGCAAGTCGCTGCAGCGCTTCCTCATGGAGAGCGAGGCCTACCGCATGGCCACGGTCGGCCCTGACGAGGCTCTCGAGGCGGACCCCCGCAATGACCTGTTCTGGCGCTTCAACCCACGCCGCCTCACGGCCGAGGAGGTGCGTGACTCGATGCTGGCGGCCAGCGGCGAGCTGAACCTGCGCCGCCACGGGCCCAGCGTGTTCCCGCCCCTCCCCAAGGAGGTGCTCGCGAGCGCATCCCGGCCGGGCGCCGCCTGGGGCCGCTCGTCCAAGGAGGACTCCGTCCGGCGGAGCGTCTACATCCACGTGAAGCGCTCCCTGCGCGAGCCGTTGCTGGCGGTCCTGGATCAGCCGGATCCGGACATGCCCTGCCCGGAGCGGTTCCCGACCAACGTGCCCACCCAGGCGCTGTTGACCCTCAACGGCGACTTCTCGCAGGTCCGGGCGGAGGCCCTCGCGGCCTCGCTCGCGGAGCACGAGACCCTGCGGCCGGCCCTCGCGGAGGCCATGGAGCGCGCCCTCTCGCGGGCGCCGGAGGAGGACGAGTTGGACCGCGCTGCGGCCCTCATGACCGACCTCGTGAACGCCCACGGCATGGATCAGCAGCGCGCCCTCAGCCTCTTCGCCCTCGGCCTCTTCAACCGGAACGAGTTCACCTGGCTCGACTGATGACCATGAACGAACAGCAGCAACGAGAGGGCCAAGGCCGCGGATGTGACATGAGTCGGCGACAGTTCCTCTGGAACTCCGCCGGAGGCTTCGGCTCCGTGGCGTTGACGGGGATGCTCGGGTCCGAGTTCCTCGCCTCCTCGGCGACCGCGGCGACGGGCGGGCCCAACCCGCTGGCGGGGAAGCCGATCACGTCCGCCGCGCTGGGACGCGCGAAGCACGTGATCTTCCTCTTCATGTATGGCGGCCCGAGCCAGGTTGACACCTTCGACTACAAGCCGGACCTCTACCGGCTCGATGGTAAGACCGTGAGCGTCCCGACCTTCGGGCGTGGGGGCAAGCGAGACGGGGGGCGCGTGGTGGGGCCGAAGTGGCGCTTCCGGCAGTACGGCGAGTGCGGCAAGTACGTCTCGGACCTCTTCCCCCATGTGGGCACCCAGGTCGACAAGATCGCCTTCCTGCACTCCATGTATGCGGAGAGCCCGATCCATGGTTCGGCGCTCTTGAACATGAACTGCGGTCGGTTGATCTCCGGGCACCCGAGCCTGGGCTCGTGGGTGAACTACGGGCTCGGGTCCGTGAACAAGGACCTGCCGGGTTACGTGGTCATGCTGGACGAGGCGGGCGGGCCCATCAGCGGCGCCAAGAACTGGACCAATGGCTACATGCCGGCGTCGCTCCAGGGGGTGCAGGTGCGCACCGAGGGGACGCCGATCCTCGGGCTCGACCGGCCGGATGGGATGACGGACGGAGCGCAGCGCGCCCTCCTCGATCACCTCCGCTCCGAGAACGAGCTCCACGCGGCCAGCCGCGCGGGCAACGACCAGCTGCAGGCTCGCATCGAGCAGTTCGAGCTCGCCTACAGGATGCAGTCCACCGCCCCCGAGGCCGTGGACCTCGCCAGCGAGGATGAGGGCACCCGTGACCTGTACGGCCTCAACGACGAGAAGACCCGCCGCTTCGGCTCCAAGTGTCTGCTCGCCCGCCGCCTCGTGGAGCGCGGCGTGCGCTTCGTCCAGGTCTACTCGGGCGGGGGGCACAACGACGACAACTGGGACGCCCACGGCGACCTGATCTTCAACCACACCCGCCACGCCGGCCGCACCGACAAGCCCATCGCGGGGCTCCTCGTGGACCTCGAGCGCCGCGGGCTCCTGGAGGAGACCCTGGTTGTTTGGGGTGGAGAGTTCGGCCGACAACCGACGGCCGAGTACGCCGAAGGCACCGGCCGGGACCACAACTCCTGGGGCTTCACCATGTGGATGGCCGGGGGTGGCATCAAGGGCGGCACCAGCGTCGGGCAGACCGACGAGCTTGGCTCGAAGGCGGTCGAGGACCGCTTCCACGTGCGCCGCCTGCACGCGACGATCCTCCACCTGCTGGGGCTCGACCCGAACGGCTTGACCTACTTCTTCAACGGGCTCGACCAGAAGCTGGTCGGGACCGAGGGCGCCGAGCCAATCCACGAGGTCATCGCTTGATCGGGCTCATCCTCGTCGCCGAGGAGGCGGCGTTCACCGCGGAGCAGTGGATTGAGTTCTACGCGCGCCTCCACCCCGTGCTGTTGCACCTCCCGATCGGGCTGGCCGTCGCCGCCGTCTTCATGGAGTGCGTGGCCCTGGTATCACCTGCGGCCCGAGGCTCACGGCGCGGGATGTACGGGCTCCTGGCGGCGTCGACGGTCTTCGCGGCGTCCAGCGGCTGGCTCCTTGGCGAGAGCCCCGATTACTCGGGTGAGTTGGTCGACGAGCACCGGCGCTTCGGCGTCGCGGCGGCGGTCCTGGCGCTCGCCGTGATGACCCTGGATCTGGTGGCGCGGAGCCGCCGGGCCGCGGCGGCGCGGGGCGTCCTGGCGCTGCTCTGCGCCGGGGTGATCGGGACGGCGGGTCACCACGGTGGGATGATCACCCACGGCAGGACCTTCCTGTCCTCCGTTGCGCCCCCCTGGCTCGCGCCGTACCTGACCGAGGGCGGGGCTCCCCCGCGCGCGGTGGAGCCATCCGCTCCGCCCGTCCAGTCGGCCGTCCAGTCGGCCGTCTCTTCCAGTGCCTCTTCCGGCGCCGCCCCGGGCGTGGTCGCCGATGCGAGTCAGGGTTTCCTCTCGGGCTCCGACTCGAGGCTTGGCGGCGCTGATCAGGACGTCGCAGCGCGCCCTGCCGCCCCCCAAATCGTCGCCGACCATGCCGACCTCGAGCTCCTCGTCTCGTCCTTTCGGGCGCGTTGCTTTGAGTGCCACAACGAGGACAAGTCCAAGGGGGGCCTGCGGCTCGATGAGCTCGCAGGCTGGCAGGACGGGGTCGACCTCGAGTCACCGGACGACAGCGAGCTGCTCTACCGGATCCTGCTCCCGCGGGACGACGTGGATGCCATGCCCCCCAAGGGGGCGGCCCTCGATGATGAGGCCATCAAGGCCCTGAAGGGCTGGATCGAGGCCGGCGCGCCCACCGGTGAGTTGCGCCTGCTGCTCGGCGAGGTGGCGGAGGACCAGGAGGAGCAGGCGTCGAGCATGGAGGAGCTGCGCCAGGACAGCGGCGCGCGCATCGAACCCATCGCGGAGGACCTCCTCGCGCCCATGGGGCAGCAGCGGCTGGACGTGAGCTGGCGCCACGCGGACGCCCCCCCCAGTGTCGCCCAGGTGGCAGCCCTGGCGCCGATCGCCGACCGGGTCTTGAAGCTGGACCTCGCGAGGCCTGGGGTCACCGACGCCACCGTCCGAGGGCTCCCGGCGATGGGGGGCCTGACGAGGCTCCACCTTGAATCCACTGCCGTGACCGACGCGGCGATGGTCTCGCTCGTGGAGCGGGCTCCGTCACTGGAGTACCTCAACCTGCACTCCACTGAGGTCTCAGCCGCGGGGCTCGACGCCATCGAGCGCCTCGGGAGCTTGCGCCGCCTCGTGCTCTTCGGCACCTCGATCACGACCGCTCAGGCGGAGGCGTTCTCGGCGAACGCTCCGCGGGTCAAGGTGACCATCGGCGCGTCTGCTCCACGGGTGTTCGTGAACGGACAGCCCCGGAGGATCCTCGCTGCGGATGCGAGCAAGGGCCGTGTCGCCCTGCTGAGAGAGGTCGCCATCGGTCGCCCGGAGGTCCTCTGGGAACGACCGGTCCAGGCGCTGCACGATCTTCAGTGGCTGGGCGAGACGGGTGGCGGCCATGGCCGCGTCCTTGTCCAGGAGTCATGGACGAAGATCGTCGAGGTGGACACGCGTACCAACGAGACGCTCTGGTCGTATGACGCCCGCCCGGTGGAAGGTGAGCGTGTTGAGATCCACTCGTTCCAGCGCCTCGGCGACGGCACGACCATGGTGGCGGAGTCGGGTCGAGGGCGCCTCGTCTTCGTCGACCGAGCCGGAACGTTGGTCGGTGCCTTTCCGCTGAAGCTGGACCGCCCTGATCCCCACCACGACACGCGGCTGGTACGGGTCACGCCAGCAGGGACCTTCCTGGTCGCTCATGAGAACGACGGCGTGGTACGTGAGTACGACCGCAAGGGCGCCGTGGTGTGGACCTTCGCGGTCCCACTCTTCGGTCAGGACCGGGCGCCCGGCCACGGACCCGAGGGGCATGGGAATCAGTGCTTCGGGGCGATTCGGTGCGCGGATGGCGACACCCTGATCACCACCGGCAACGGAAGCAGCCTGCTCCGTGTCTCGCCAGAGGGCGAGGTGCGCTGGCGGAAGGGGTCGGAGGATCTCGACGGGTTCGAGCTCGCCTGGGTCACGACCGTGCAGGAGCTCGAGAATGGCCACCTGGTCCTGGGTAACTGCCACGCGGGCGATCAGCAGCCCCAGGCGATCGAGATCCGTCCGGATGGTGACGTGGAGTGGACTTTCAAGGACTTCGATCGCTTCGGGAATGGACTTTCAAACCTTCTCGTGATTGATGGCGCTCGCTAATCTCTGACGCGACGTCAGGGGCGCCAGTGGCCGCACTCGTGTGGCACACAGCCGATGGCTAGAAGCGTCCTGAACACCCCCTAATCAACTATCAGACCATGAAGAAGATCCTCGCCGCCGCCGCGCTCACGCTCGGCGCCACGGGCTGCCTCGGCCCGAACAACGCTGCCAACAGCCTCCTCAACTGGAACGCTGAGGTGTCCGACCAGGACATCGTGAACGAAGCCATCTTCATCGGGATGACCCTCATCCCGGTCTACCCCATCGCCTACGCGGCCGACGTGCTCGTCTTCAACACGATCGAGTACTGGGGCGGCGGCAACCCCGTCGACGCTCCGGGTCCGTTCCCCGGCTTCTCGAAGAAGGGCGGCGACGAGGACTGAGCTCCGTCGAGCTCCGACACGCGAACGGCGCGCCCGCCCGATCCGGGATGGCGCGCCGTTCGCGTTGAGGGGGGCGAGGCCTCAGTCGACCGTCCAGATCTCGCCGTCATAGACGAGGTCCTTCAGGTCGCCTGCGCCCTTGGTCGCGATGGCGTCTTCCACCTGCGCGTTGACGCCGGTCTCGTAGACCGGGGCCTCCACGGAGCGCAGGATCCCGACCGGGACGGGCATCTCCGGGTCGTCACGCATGCCGGCGATCAGGACCGTGGGCGCGTGAGAGGGAGTGTCGGGGCGCCAGACGTCAGCCTCCTCGGCGGCGCAGCGCTCGACGGTGAACCCGTTGAAGCGCAGGCCCTTGTCACGGTCCGCGCCGTAGATCATCGGCTCCCCCGCAACGAGGTCCACGGTGCGATCGGGCCGGACCTTCTTCTCCACCGTGTTGGCGTAGAAGTCCTTGTTGAAGATCACGCAGTTCTGAAGGATCTCGATGAACGAGGTCCCCTTGTGCGCGGCGGCCGCCTGGAGGGTCTTCGACATGTGCTTCATGTCCTGGTCGATGGTCCGCGCGACGAACGTCGCCTGGGAACCGACCGCGAACTGAGCGGGCTCGAAGGGGCGGTCGATGGAGCCCATGGGCGTCGACTTCTTCTTCGTTCCGACCGGCGAGGTGGGCGAGTACTGCCCCTTGGTCAGCCCGTAGATCTCGTTGTTGAACATCAGGATGTTCACGTCGAGGTTACGGCGCAGGATGTGGGCCAGGTGGTTGCCGCCGATGGAGAGGGAGTCTCCGTCACCGGTCACGATCCACACGTCGAGCTCAGGGTTGGCGACCTTGACCCCCGTGGCGACGGCCGGAGCGCGGCCGTGGATGGTGTGGAAGCCGTACGTGTTCATGTAGTACGGGAAGCGGCTTGAGCAGCCGATCCCCGAGACGAACACGGTCTTGGCGGGGTCCGCGCCGGACTCCGCCATGTGCTTCTGCAGGGCGTTGAGGATGGCGTAGTCCCCGCAGCCGGGGCACCAGCGCACCTCCTGATCGGAGGCGAAGTCCTTCTTCGTACGTGTGGGCTGTGCGATGTCGGTCATGTTCGTGTTCCTCCTCAGGCTCCCGCGTGCTCGTCGAGGACGCGCTTGATCTCGGCCTCGACCTCGGTGACGAGGAAGGGTTGGCCGGTGACCTTGTTGAAGGGGATGTAGTTGTGGTCCGGGAGCTCGCCGCGCAGGAGGTAGGTCATCTGAGCCACGTTCATCTCGGGGATCAGGATGGCCTTGAACCGAGCGAAGATCTCGTCGAGCCCGTGGGGCAGCGGCCAGACGTGGGTCAGGTGGATCCGCGAGACACTCTGGCCGTTGGCGCGGGCGTTCTCGACCGCCTGCCGCAGGATGCCGACGGTGGAGCCCCACCCGAGCACGAGCAGGTCACCTGAGTCGGCGCCGTGCACCTCCGGGGTCGGGATCGAGTCGGCGACGTTGCGCACCTTCTGGTGGCGAATGTCCGTCATGGCCTGGTGGTTGTCCGGGTCGTAGCTGATGTTGCTACTGGGTGCCTTCTCGAGGCCCCCGATCCGGAACTCCATCCCCTCTGTGCCGGGCTTGACCCAGGGGCGCGCGAGCTTCTCGTCGCGTCCGAAGGACTGGAAGTCCTCGGTCTTCTCGGTCGTGAACTGGACCGGGAAGGGCTCGAGGCTCTCGAGGTCGGGGAGCGCCCACGGCTCGGCGCCGTTCGCGATGAAGTTGTCGGACAGCAGAATGACCGGGGTCATGTACTGCACCGCGATGCGGCAGGCTTCGATTGACAGCTCGAACGCGTCGCTGGGCTTGCTGATCGCGACGACCGGCATCGGAGCATCGCCGTTGCGACCGAAGATGCTGCTCAGGAGGTCCGACTGCTCGACCTTGGTCGGCATGCCCGTCGAGGGGCCGGCGCGCTGCACATCAACGATGACCAGCGGGAGCTCGGTTGAGATCGCGAGGCCCATAGCCTCGCCCTTGAGCGCCATGCCGGGACCGGACGTCCCGGTCATCCCGAGGGTCCCGGCGAAGGAGGCGCCGATGGCAGAGCAGATGGCCGCGATCTCGTCCTCGGACTGGATCGTCACGACGCCGTGGTTCTTGTAGCCCGCGAGGAACTCGAGGACGCTGGAGGCCGGGGTGATCGGGTACGAGCAGTACACCGGCTTGAGGCCAGCCAGCCGTGCCCCCGCTACCAGTCCGATCGCGAGGGCCTGGTTGCCCATCACGTTGCGGTAGGTGCCGGGCTGCAGGGTCGCCTTCGGGACCTCGTATTGCCCCTGGAACAGCTCTCGGATGTCGCCGGCGTTGTAGCCCGCGCGGAGGGCGGTCTGGTTGGCCGCGATCAGGTCATCCTTGCCCTTGAACTTCTCCTCCAGCCACTCGAGCGTCGGCTCGAGGGGGCGGCTGTACACCCAGTACATGAGGCCGAGGGTGTAGAAGTTCTTGCAGCGCTGCTTGTCCTTGTTGGAGAGCGGAGAGTCAGCGAGGGCTTCGGACACCCGGGAGTTGATGCCCACCTCGATCACCCGGAAGCCGTCGAGGCTGCCGTCCTCGAGGGGGTTCGTCTCGCACTTCGCCTTCTTGAGGTCTGTCGACTTGAAGGCGTCGTTGTTGACGATGACGATCCCGCCCGTCTTCAGCGTGCCGATGTTCACCATCAGCGCTGCCGGGTTCATGGCCACGAGGACATCCGGCTGGTCTCCAGGCGTGTGGATGTCCGACGAGCTGAACTGCAGCTGGAACCCGGAGACGCCGGGGCGTGTCCCGACTGGCGCGCGGATCTCCGCCGGGAAGTCAGGGAGGGTCGCGAGGTCGTTCCCGAAGAGCGCGCTGGTGCGCGTGAACTGGTTCCCCGTGACCTGCATGCCGTCGCCGGAGTCACCGGCGAAGCGGATCACGACGCGGTCGAGCTGTTGGAGCGGGAGCTCGCCTGCGGAGGTGTCTTGGGCGGTCGGCGGAGTCATCTGTTTGTCTGGGGCGGGGGCGCCGGAAAATCGCAGGAGAGGATAGGCCCGACGCCCGTCCAGATGAGCCCCCTTCCGAACAGAAGACGGATCATCGTCGACGGAACCTCACCCAGAGGCCCTTTGGGGCACGGGGAGATGGCCCTCGGACGTCCCTAGGTTCGACTCTTCGGCCCCGGGGGAGGCGGAGGAGGAGCCAGGACTGGCTCAGAAGGGACAGATTCGAGACTTGGTGCGGTCTCGCATGCCACCCTGCAGATCCGTGGCTCGAACCTGGGTCGCAAGGGCCTGGTCGATCGCCTCGGTGACCCGCTCGAGGTCACAGCGCTCAGGGAGCAGGAAGGCGATCTCCGAGTCGTCCACGGCGCCACAGGGCAGCTGCACGTGGAAGTCCACGTACAGGGTCTCGATCACCATGGTCAGGGCCAGGGCAGCGTCAGAGCGGCTGCGGATCCTCGTCAGCGAGGCGATCAGCGGGATGGAGGCCTTGACCTTGACGTAGCCTTCCGGAGCCTTGGACCAGCGGGCCAGCCAGGGCTCGCCGTTGATCAGCAGGTACTTGGAGACTTCCAGCCAGCGACTCTCCGGCGCGCCCGAGGACGCCTCGGGCAGCGAGTCCCTCTCCCCATCGGGGCCTGCGACGAGCCGGAAAAGCGGCGCCGCCCTCTCCACCTGGGGGTCTGCGGGGTCGAGTTCGCTGTCGACGGAGTCGTGATCGGTCATCTTGGGGTGTCTCTCCATGAGCCTCCTCGTCCAGATACGCGTTCGCACTGAACTGGAATCGGCTCCATCGGGCCCCGTCCCTGCGGAGTCAGCCTCTCAAGTAAGCTGGGCGGGTGGGACCGGCCCCTCAAAGGCCTCCCCCCTCTGCTCGAATGGCTCAGACCTCAATCTCTGTTCAGGCGTACGCCCACCGTTCCGTGATCGCCCTCCTCGGCTGCAGGCTCCTCCGGCTCTTCGTCCTCCTCGTCGCGGTCCTGTTCAGTGCCGGAGCCCCGGCTGGCGCCGCGCCCCAGAACCGCGCCCAGGAGATCTCCTCCACCATCCGGCGGGAGAAGGACAAGACGCCTGCCGCCCTGTTTGAGGAGCTAGGGTCGCTGAAGACGGCTCAGGCTCTTGGGCTGCTCGAGCGCTCACTCTCTCAGGTCAAGTCCGCCAGGAAGTTTGGCGCGATCTTCACGGCCATGCGGCACTTCCTGCCGGATGAGGAGCTCGGCCCCAAGGCCCTGCGGGTGACGTTGCGCTACGCCAAGGGCGGGGACAAGGTGGAGTCGCGCCAGGCGGCGACCGCCCTGGTCGGCTTTGGTCCGAAGGCTGAGGCGGCCCTCTTCGAGTTGGCGCAGGAGGGGAAGCTCCCGGACTCGCGGGCCATCGCGCTCAAGGGCCTGCAAGCGGTGCTCGTGGAGCGCGGTGGCGAGGAGTCACTGTCGCTGGTCCTTGACTCCTGGAAGACGCCTCGTTCGGGGAGCCAGGCCCAGGCATGCGCCTTGATCTCGTCCTTCCGCGAGCCAGAGGCCTTCAAGCGAATGGCGAAGTACCTCGCATCGAAGAAGGCCCGCTACCAGATGTCCCAGATCATCCTGCTCTCGATGGCGGCTCACCCCCTCGGGACGAGCCCGCAACTCGACCAAGGGGTGGAACAGGTCCTCTATCGCGGCACCCAGAGCAAGGACTCACGGCTGCGTTACTACGCGCTCGACGCGATGGCGACCCGCGGAGGGACGGAGAGCTTGCCCGCGGTCACCCGGCTCACCAAGGACCGCGACCCCGCGGTGCGGCGCCTCGCGCTCCTCGTGGTCCTCCGGAGCAACTCGAACGGCAAGGGGGCCCAGGGCCTGGCCCGGTCCTCGGATCCTGTGGCGCGGCAGGCGGCGGCGATCTATCTGGCCGAGGACGCCTCTTCAGAGTCATTGGAGGCCCTCCATGGGCTGTTCGAGGATGCGGACACCTCGGTTCGTGCTGAGGCGATTCGACAGGCCGGGCGGCGACGGGAGATGGACTCGATCGCTCCGCTGATCAGCTGCCTCGCGAGGGAGAAGGGGCGGCTGAGAGGGGACGTGCACTACGTGCTGACCATGATGACCGGGATGGACCTCGGGCTTCGCGTCGGTGCCTGGCAGTCCTTCTGGCGCGCTGAGGGGGAGGGCTTCGTCATGCCCACGGTCGAAGAATCCCGCAAGGCCGCCGCGGACCTGGCGGAGCGCATGAACAGCACCGGCGAGACCTCGGTGTCTTTCTATGGCTTGACCGTGATCTCGAACAGCTTCGCGCTCGTGGTGGACACCTCGGGCTCGATGACCGCGCCGGTCAAGGACGGCAAGAGCCGACTGGATATCGCCAAGGAGCAGATCGCAGGAACGATCGGCCGGATCAGGGACGGCTTCCTTTTCAACGTGATCCCCTTCTCGGACAACGCGCTCCCCATGGAGGAGGTCCTGATCGAGATGGACGACGTGCTCCGTGAGGATGCGACGCTCTTCGTCGAGGGGCTGAGGGCGGCGGGTGGGACCAACGTCCATGAGGGCCTCGCGGCGGCGTTCGAGGATGAGTACGTGGATACGATCTACCTCCTCACCGACGGGGACCCGAGCGCCGGCGCGATCACCGATCCGGTGGAGCTCAGGGAGGAGGTGGAGCGCTGGAACTCGGTGCGGGGAATCCGGATCCACTGCATTTCGGTGGGGAAGGCCAGCGCCTTGCTGAGGGGCCTCGCGGAAGACTCCGGTGGAGAATACCTTGAAGTACAATAATCCTGAGTAGACTATTTGTTGCGGGGGCCCCATTCAGGCACCCCAGAGGTGATCGTGCGGCTTCGACTGGTAGGCTCACCCCCGATGGAAGGCTCTGAATCGACCGCTCGCTCTGGTGAACCCAACACGCTCCTCGAGGTCTTCCCTGGAGCGTTCCTCCTCGGCGGGCTGGGCGCGCTGATCGGCGGGGCCCTGCGGGTCGCAGCGGTCCCCAGCCACCTGGGGGAGGAGGCGAAGAGCCTCGAGCGGGTCGCCCTGGCGGTGGGCTGGGTCGACGTCCTGGCTGAGGCGCTCTTCGCCTCGACCGTCGCCTTGCTGATGCTCTCCGCCGGCTCGCGGTCCGGGCAGCGTTCGGTCCGGCTCGGGGTCACCAGCGTGGCGTTCCTGGTCATGCTGACCTACGTGTCGGGCTTCCCAGCCGGGAACGTGGGCTTCAGCGCGGCGAGCGTCACCGCGGCCCTGGCCCTCGTCGGGGGAGCGCTGCTCATCAACCTGATCAGGTTTCGCGGACGGGTGGCGTTGGTGGTCGGGGTCTTGCTCGGCGTGGTCCCGGTGTGGCGCCTGGCCGCCCGGGTCGAGGCGAGGGCCCCGGGGATCCCGGTGCGGGTCGTGTTGTACGACCTCGTGGCAGCGCCCGACCTGTTCGAGACCGTCAACGGGCGGGCAGATGCGGCTCCTGGACCTGGCGTCCTGACGCCAGCGGTGGATCAGCAGACCGACACGGGCGACAAGCCGGCCCTGATTTTGCCGCCCCCCGCAGCTCAGGTCATGACGGTGCCTGTGTCGGCAGGTGCGGTCCGGCTCATGGCCGCGGTGGGGGCGGACGGATCTGTCGTCCAGCGCATGCCCCGTGCCCTTGAGGCGCTGAGGGTTCGATACCGGATCCTGGTGGACGACACCGAGGCCTGGTCCGAGGTGGTTGAGCACCGGCGGATGCCTCCCGGAGTTTGGGATCCGAGCGTCTTCCAGTGGCGCCACGTGGCGGGCGCGGACGGCGTGGGACTCCCCGTGCTTGGCGGGCAGACGATTCGCTTTGAGACCGCTCTGCTGTGGGAGACGGAGGCGGAGCGCGAGCTCGTGGAAGGCCTCGGGGGCGAGGCCCTCCAGGTCGGTTTCGGCGGCGTGACGCTCGAGAAGGAGTTTCGGGAGCCACGCCAGCTCGCCACGCCCGAGGCGCCCAACATCGTATATGTGGTGATGGACACCCTGCGCCGCGACCGGATCGGCGTGTACGGCTACGACCGACCGACGACGCCTCGCCTCGACGCCTTCGCTCGGGACGGTCTGGTGTTCGACGACGCCTACACCACATCGAGCTGGACGTGGCCCTCCACGGCGTCCCTGCTCACGGGGCGCCTCCCAGAGTCGCACGGCGTCAAGAGCTCCAAGGCCTGCACCCTGAGCCAGCGCCTCCCCACCCTCGCCGAGGCCCTACAGGCCCGTGGCTACAGCACCGCCGCCTTCGTCGGGAACCCGATCGTCGAGCCCAATCGCTACTTCGATCAGGGCTTCGAGACCTTCTCGGTCGAGGTGCCGAAGTTCCGCATGTCTGACGAGGTGGTTCCGGCGGCCCTCGACTGGCTTGAGGTCCACGCGCCGGTCCGCTTCTTCCTCTATCTCCACCTGGTGGATCCGCACACGCCGCACCGACCCCATCCAGCGGAAGCCGCTCGGCTTGAGCTCCCGCTGCCCCCCGTCGGCTGGCCTGAGCGAGGCCTCGACGGGGTGCCGTCAGAGCCTGCGCCGGGCCCAGCGATTCGCGACTACTCGAGTCAGCTCTACGACGCGAGCGTGGCCACCGGGGACCGTTGGTTCGGCGAGGTCCTGGATGCTCTCCACCGCCTGGACCTCACCGAGCGGACGATCGTCGTCTTCACCTCGGACCACGGTGAGGAGCTCTTCGATCACGGCCGGCACGGCCACGGACACGAGGTCTACGATGAGCTCGTGCGAGCGCCGCTGGTGATGCGCGGACCGGGGATCCCGACCGATCGGCGCTTCGGCGTGGTCTCGAACCGCCACATTCCGACGACGCTCGCGACGCTGGCGGGCGCGACCCTCCGCACGCCGGGCCTCCAGATTCAGCTCGTCGACGGTCAGCTCGCTGACGAGGCGCTCTACGAGACCACGAAGGGGGTCTGGGGGACCGCACGCTACCAGCAGCTGTTCGGACTCCGCCGAGGGTCGACCTCGACCCATTGGCGCGTGGTGCCGACCCCGGAGGACCCGCTCGGCGTATCGCCCGCCGCGGAGGGGAACTTGCGCGTCTTCGACGTCGTCGGAGACGCCGCCCAGCTCCGCGATCTCGCGGGCATGCGTCCCGCGAGGGACGAAGAGGGCGAGCGGCGAATCCGCGAGCTCGTCGAGGAGGCGGCGGAGTCACGGCCGCCGCTGGTCCTCGGCGTGGGTGCCCAGGGGCAGCAGCAGCTCGAGCAGATCGGATACGCCGACGGGCGCGACCGCTGAGCGGTCGCGCCCGTCAGGCGAGCTCCTGTTCCGGCCCGATGAGGCCCGGTCCAGATCGAAGAGCCTGAGGCCTCAGCTCGTGGGCCGCGCGGTGGTCAGGTGGTCCACGATGTCCATCTTGGTGAGGATCCCCACGGGGTGGTGGTCGTCGTTCACCACGACTCCGACGGTTTCCTTGGAGAACATCTCGAGGAGGCTGCGCGCCGGGTCGTTCTCGTGGACGGTCTCCACGTTCCTGAACATTATCTCAGCCACGGTCGCGGTCAGCTGAGCGCGCCCGTCCACGATCCTGCGCAGGAGGTCGGACTCGGTGACGATGCCGACGAGGCGGCCATCCTCCACCACAGGGAGCTGGCTGATGCCAGCCTCCTTCATGCACTCGGTGGCTTCGCGCAGGGTCTGGTCGCCGCTGGCGGTGATGACCTCGCGGGCGGGGAGCCGACGGATGAGCGAGCTGCAGGTGTCCTCCTCCCATGACGGCTCGGTGAAGCCGTGCTGCTTCATCCAGGCGTCGTCCATGAACTTGGTCATGTAGTTACGGACGCTGTCGGGGAGGATGACCACGAAGGTCTTACCGGGTCCCACGCGCTTGGCGATCTCGACCGCCGCTGACATGGCCGTCCCGCAGGAGCCGCCGCAGAGCAGCCCCTCCTCTCGGATCAGCCGGCGAGCCATCAGGAACGAGGGGTGATCCTCGCTCTTGTACCACTCGTCCACGAGGTCCCGGTCGAGCACGTCGGGGATGAAGTCGTAGCCGATGCCCTCGACCTTGTACGAGCCGATGGGCTCGGGGCCGGCCAGGATCGAGCCCACGGGGTCGACGCCGATGATCTTGACGTTGGGCGCGTCCTCCTTGAGGCGTCGGGCGCATCCGGAGAGGGTGCCGCCGGTGCCGGCGCCGGAGACGAAGTAGTCGAACTGGCCGCCGTCGGTCTGCTCGAGGATCTCGACCGCGGTGCCCTCGTAGTGGGCGAGCGGGTTGTTCTCGTTGGAGTACTGATCGAGGATGTGCGCGTTGGGCAGCATCTTCTGCAGCTGCTTGGAGACGCCGATGTGGCTCTCGGGGTCGTCCCACGCGGCCTCGTTCGGGGTGCGGATGATCTCGGCGCCGAGGGCCTCAAGGACGACCTGCTTCTCGCGGCTCATCTTCTCCGGCATCGTGATGATCATCCGGTAGCCGCGTACCGCGGCAGCCAGCGCCATGCCGATCCCCGTGTTTCCCGAGGTGGGCTCGATGAGCGTGTCTCCGGGCTTGATGCGGCCGGACTTCTCGGCCTCGAGGACCATGCGGCGCCCGATGCGGTCCTTCACCGAACCGCCGGCGTTCATGAACTCGCACTTCACGAGGAAGCGGCAGCCGGTTTCCTTGCCGACCTTCTGAAGTTCAACGAGGGGCGTGCAGCCGATCGCTTCGAGGATTGATTTGAGGGGGCCCATGGGGAGTGACCTAGGCGCTGGCCGCGCCGTTAGATGGGGAGGGGACGATCAGGCGACGACCCACGCCGCCCGCTCTCGGGCAAGAGTGTAGTGGCCGGCGAGCTTGCCGGGAGGCATCAACGTGGGCCCAGGGTCACCTCGACCCGCCCGGCGGCGTCCAGGGCGGTCGCGTAGACGTCGATGGACGTCTCCGCGGCCTCCTCGGCGTCTCCTTTCGGTGCCCAGGTACAGCGCCCTGTCTCCAGGGAGAAGCGCCAGCGGTGCCAGGGGCAGGCGATCTCACCGCCGGCGCTGGACCCTTCCCAGAGGGGACCGTCCAGGTGGGGGCACCAGGCGTCGATGGCCACAATTTGGTCGCCGTCCCGCACGAGGGCGAGCTTGCCGCGTGGGGACTCCACGAGGCGCGGCGCCCGGTCGGTGACGTCGTCCGCGGCGATACCGGTGGCGAAGACTTCGGGTACCCGGGGTTCGTGCTCGGTCATGCCGCCAACGTATGGTCCTCCAAGCGATGGCCCAAGACACGTTCGTGACCAAGGTCCCCCGGGGACAGTTCGCCGCCCTGCGGGCGCGGCTCTCTGCAGGTAGCTTTGAGTACGGCACGGTGCCTTACGCGGAGTTCCGCGCGAAGGGAGAGGGCGTGGTGGCGACCTTGTACTCCTCGGGGAAGTTTGTCGTCCAGGGCGCGGACCCCAGCGCCTTTGTGGCGCGTTGGACCGACCTCGATCCCGGGGCCGCGTCCGCCCCCAAGGCCCGCAAGTCGGCGCCCGTGGACGCGCCCCTGGACCTGGACCCGCCGGTGACGGGCAGCGACGAGGCGGGCAAGGGGGACTACTTCGGCCCGCTGGTGGTGGCGGCCGTGCGGGCGGACGGCGACATGCTGGCGCGCCTCCAGGAGTGGGGCGCGGCGGACTCCAAGACGCTGACTGATAGCCGTGCGCTCAAGCTCGGCGCGAAGCTCAGGGAGGAGGTCGAGTTCGCTGTCCGGCGGGTCGACCCCAACGAGTACAACGCCCTCTATCCGGACTATCCGGCGCTCAACCCGATGCTCGCGGACCTCCACGCTGAGGTGATCGGGAAGCTCGCGCTGCCCGGTGAGAATGTCCTGGTCGATCAATTCGAGCGCCGTGGGCTGGTCCGCGAGCGCCTGGAGCCCCTGAAGATCCGCCTCACCGAGGTGCCGCGCGCGGAGCGCCACGCCGCCGTCGCCGCCGCGAGCATCATCGCCCGTCAGGAGTTCCTGCTCGGGCTCGCGGAGCTCTCGGAGGATTTCGGGATGCCCCTGCACAAGGGCGCCGGCGCGCCGACGGACGCGGTCGGTCGGCGTCTCGTGGAGGAGCAGGGGGAGGACGCGCTGCGGGGCGCGGCGAAGCTCCACTTCAAGAACACCGGGAAGATCCTCGACCGTCTCTAGGTGCCGGGCCGGGCGCGGTGCGCCTACATTTCGAGATCCATGGGCCCCGTCCTCTCCGTCATCGCCGCGCTGGTCGCGCTCACCCTCGCCCAGGGGGGGGCTGGCGCGAGCGGGCCACACCCCGAGGCGCTGCTCTTCGGGCTCCTCTTGCCCCACGGGATCGGCCTGGCCGCCCGCCGAGCCTCGCTGGCGGGCCAGGCCGCCCGAGCCCGGCGTTTGGAGCGCGTCCTGTCCGGCGCGGGCTGGGTGAGCTACTCGCTCCTTGTCCTCGGGGCGGACTGGCTCGGCTCGATCCAGCAGTGGACCGGTGAGCCCATGGACCTCGACTCGTGGCCGGACCGGGGCTTGGTCTATGCGCTGGCCCCCTTCCTCCTCTTCGAGGTGTCGGTCATTTACGCTTCCGCCAGGGTGCACGGGGGCACCCCCCTGATGCGCCGACAGCTGCGGAGCTTCCAGGCGCGCTTGCTGCTCGCCTGTTGCGCGCCCATCGGGCTCGTCGTGGGCCTCAGCCTCCTGGTCGGCCAGAGCCCCTGGCTCCGGACAGAGGTGCAGTACGTGGGGCTCGCCGCCTTCGCCTTCACCGTGCTCATGGTCTGCGTGATCGGGATGATGCTGCCCCGACTGCTCACCTGGTCATGGAACACCCGCCCGTTCCCCGACGATGCCCGGCGTGACGCGCTGGACGTGGTCGCTGGCCGAGCGGACTTCCAGCCGGCGCGCCTCCTCGAGTGGCAGACAGGAGACCTCGTGGCCAACGCCGCGATCGTCGGCTTCCGTGAGCGCGGGAAGACCGTCCTCTTCACGGACCACCTGCTGTCGCTCTTGAACATGCGCGAGCTTGGCGCCGTCTATGCCCATGAGATTGGCCACGCAAAGTGCCGACACGTGGGCGCGTTCATCGCGTGGATGTGCGGCGTGGCTTTCTCCGGGGACGTGCTGTTCCGCGAGGTCTTGGAGGGGGAAGCGTTCTGGCTTCAGGGTGGGGCAGGGGTGGCGCTGCTATTGATCTGGTTTGCTGGGTTCGGGTGGCTCTCGCGCCGCTTCGAGCTGGAGGCCGATCTGTTCAGTGTCGAGGTTCAGGGCGATCTCCCTGCGCTGATCAGCGCCCTCGAGCGAGTCGGGGGCCGGGGGCGCGACGCGACAAGCTGGCGTCACTTCAGCACCGCGCGCCGGGTGGCCTTCCTCGAGCGAGCACTCGTGGATCTGGCGTTTCGCGCGGACTTCAAGGAGCGGCTGGGCCGGTTCCGGACGGCGGGCGTTGTCGTGGCCCTCCTGGGCCTCGCTCTCCAGGGCTGGTCGCTCTCGGCAGACCTCCCTGGCGATCGGGCGGTCGTCCAGCTGGCGCGGGGTGAGTACGCGGGCGCGCAGTCAGCGCTCCGCCGCCTCGATGGCGCAGAAGCGCGGGAGTTGGAGCCCCTGGTGCTCGCCGCGAGGAGCCTCCCGGACGCCACTGCGGCCGCCGTCAGGGGCGGGCTCGTGGCCGCGCTGGAGGCGGGGGACCTGGACCGTGCGTGGGCCCTGGCTGAGCTGGCGTTGCTGCGCGAGGTGGTCGGGGTGAGGCCCCTGGCCGAGGCCCTGGGCCAGGTCCGCGAGGGGGACACGGCAGGGGCGCGGGAGCAGGCGAGGGGGCAGGAGGGGGCGTGGGGGCTGCTGCTTCGGGCGGCGCTCGACGCTCAGGAGTAGCGGAGGCCGTTCTTACGAGCGTGGGTCAGGGGCGGTGATGCACCCTGCAGGCATCCGGCCTCGACGACGCCGAAGACGACCACGTGATCGCCCGCGACGTGCTCACCGGTGACCCGGCACTCGAGCCAGGAGAGCGCCCCGGACAGGATGGGGGAGCCGCCAGGGGCGGCGGCATGCTCGACATCGTCGAAGGGGGAGCCATCCCCAGGGCCCTTGAAGAAGGGCTTCATCAGCGCCTTGTCGTCCTCGCCGAGGACCGAGATGCCGAAGCGCTGCTCCCTGCGGACCTGGGTCAGGTGCTCGCGGTCGGTGCCGATCGCGACGCAGAGCGTCGGGGGCGTGAGGGCGACCTGCTGCACGAAGGAGCCCAGGAAGCCCATCGGGGCGCCCGCCTCGTCGCGTGTGGTGACGATGAACAGGCCGCTTGAGACGCGCCCGAGGGCAGGGCCGATGGCGTCTAGCGAGGCGGGATCTTGGGTGGACATGGGCGCATCCTGACAGACGCGGCTCCCACGCGCTCCCTCTTCTGTGGTGCGGGGAATCACCTTGCCCGTCCGGGGGCCTCCGGTGAGAATTGAGGAACACCACCATGAGCCACCAGTCCACGCCCCTCTCGACCTTCGAATGGACCCCGGCCTCCGCCGGCGTGCCGCAGGCCGAGACCGGGGAGCCACTCTCCGAGCTCCTGAGTTCTCTCACGGAGGACCGCGCCTCCTCGGCGGCGGAGCTGGTCCGGCGCACCGCGCGCACCTGCCATGGGTGGCTGGTAGGGTCCTCATGCGTCGACGCGGGTGCCGGAGTCGCGCTGCGCCAGGGCCTGGATGAGTTCCTGGAGTCACAGGGCTGGAGAGGGCCGGTCGACCGCTTCCGGGCGTCCATCGCGGCGATCGAGGCGGCGGTCCCGGACGACGGGGATTCGGCGCTGCGGGAGGCCCTCGCGGCCGAGTGTGCCCTCTGGCTTGAGACGGCCGAGACCCTCGCTGGTCCGGGTTGGGAGGGCGCCGACGAGCGCCCCCGCCTCCGGCTGCCTGATCGCGCGGACTGCGCCCGGGCGCTCCTCGAGGGCCCTGCGGCCATCGAGCGAGGGGAGGTCTTCCTCGTGCATGGGTGGTCCGAGACCGTCGCGAGGGGGCTCGAGCTGGTGCAGGCCCGGGGGCTCGCTCCTGAGGTGATCGTCTCGGAAGGCGGCCCCGACCTGGGTGGTCGGCGGCTGGCCCGGCGACTGGTCGCCAGCGGCATGGCCATCCGCTTCGTCTATGACGCGGCCCTTGTCGCAGCGGTCCGCCGGGCCGACCGTGTTTGGCTGGGGACGGACGCCCTCGGGGCGACGGACTTCCTCGGCCGCGTCGGGACGAGTGCCTTGGTCGAGCGTGCGCGGGAACTGGGGGTAATGACGACGCTCCTGGCGACCACGGACAAGCTGAGGCCGGACGGCGATGTGGCGCTCCCCGACTGGGCGGAGGGGGAGGCCTGGCACCTCTGGGAGAGTGCCCCGCGGAACGTCGAGGTCGAGGCGCAACCCTTCGAGACGGTGGGCCTCGAGTGGGTGGATGGGGTCGCGACCGAGGTGGGGTTGATGCTCTCGAGCGACCTCCAGAACACGCCCTTGCGGGCACTCTAGAGCCTCCTGGTTGCCCCCTCGACGGGGGCCGGGCAGGTCGCCGGGCGCGGTCGCCGTAGGCGGGGGTCCTCTGGCGCCCTCTGACAGTGGCTAAATCAGCCCAGAACGGCCATGGAATGGCCTCTGGAGCCTAGCCGCGCCTCCCCTGAACCGCGATAATAGATGCCCCGCTGGACCCCGCTGATGGGGTCCGCAAGCCCGCATTCTCCGCCGCGCCCGAAGGGGCCGGGGAGACACTCTCCCGGGACCACCAATGACCGACACGGAAGCACCCCAGTTCGGGGGCAATACGACCAAGCGCTCCATCGAGCGCGAGATGAAAGAGTCGTACCTCACGTACGCCCTTTCGGTCATCCACTCGCGCGCGCTCCCTGATGTTCGCGACGGCCTCAAGCCTTCGCAGCGACGCATCCTCGTCGCGATGAACGATCTGAACTTGAGCCCCCGGGCCAAGTACAGGAAGTGCGCCAAGGTCGCGGGCGACACGTCCGGTAACTACCACCCGCACGGCGAGTCGGTGATCTATCCGACCCTGGTCCGCATGGCCCAGGACTTCTCATTGCGCTATCCCCTCGTGGACGGCCAGGGGAACTTCGGCTCCATCGATGCGGACCCGCCGGCGGCCATGCGTTACACCGAGGCGCGCATGGCGGGGATCACGATGGAGGTCCTGTCCGATCTGGACAAGGAGACCGTCGACCTCGAGCCCAACTACGACGAGACGCGCATGCAGCCGACGGTGCTGCCCTCGCGCTTCCCGAACCTGCTCTGCAACGGCTCCGACGGCATCGCCGTCGGCATGGCCACCAGCCTCCCGCCGCACAACCTGCGTGAGATCGGCGCTGGCCTGATCGCGCTGCTCGATGACCCGGAGCTGCCGGAGGAGGAGCTCTTCAGCCTCGTCCCCGGACCGGACTTCCCCACGGGCGGCACCATCATGGGCCGCAGCGGGATCGTCCAGGCCTACCGCACGGGCCGCGGGCTCGTCCGCGTACGGGCGAAGTACCACATCGAGGAGGAGAAGAACCGCGAGGAGATCGTCTTCACAGAGATCCCCTACCAGACCAAGAAGGGCGGGCAGGACTCCGGGATCATCGCGAAGATCGTCCAGGTCGTGAAGGACGGCCGGATCACCGGCATTTCCGACGTGACGGACTACTCCAGCCGCGACGGCATGCGGCTGGTGGTGAAGATCAAGAAGGGCGAGGACCCCCATGTGGTCCTCAACCTGCTGTGGAAGTTCACGCCGCTCCAGAGCACGTACTCGATCATCAACCTGGCCATCGACCGCCGCCAGCCGCGCACGCTCTCGCTGCGCGAGCTGATGAACGCCTGGCTGGTGCACCGCCGCGAAGTCCTCCGGCGCCGGACGAAGTACCTCCTGCGCAAGGCCGAGGAGCGCAAGCACATCGTCGACGGCCTGCGGATCGCCGTCGACAACATTGACCGGGTGATCGAGATCATCCGTGGGTCGGCCGATCGCGACACGGCGAAGAAGGCCCTGGCCGCGGAGTTCAGCCTCTCGGACCGTCAGAGCCAGGCCATCGTCGACCTGCGCCTCGGCTCCCTGACCGGGCTCGAGCGGGACAAGCTCGAGGCCGAGCACGCGGAGTTGATGGCCCGGATCGCCGACCTCAAGGACATCCTCGAGCGCGCCGAGCGCGTGACCGAGATGATCCGCGAGGACCTGATCGAGGTCGTCGAGAAGTACGGCGACGAGCGCCGCACCCAGATCAGCCTCGAGGAGGTGGACGGGAGTGTCGACATCGCGGACCTCATCACCGAGGACCTCACGGTGGTCACCTTCTCCCGGGACGGTTACGTCAAGCGGACGCCGCTGGACACGTACCGCACTCAGGCCCGCGGTGGCCGCGGGATCCGTGGCTCTGAGGCCAAGGAGGGCGACGTCCTCAAGTCCCTCTTCGTGACCTCGACGCATGACTACCTGCTGTTCTTCTCGAACTACGGCCAGGTCTTCTGGAAGAAGGGCTTCCAGGTCCCCGAGGCGGGCCGGAGCTCGAAAGGGCGCGCGATCACGAACCTGCTCAAGCTCCGTGAGGGCGAGGAGATTCACACGATCCTCCGCGTTCCGGAGTTCGACGAGGAGCGCTTCATCGTCTTCGCGACCCGCAAGGGGGTGGTGAAGAAGACGAAGCTTGAGGCCTACTCGCGCCCCAAGAAGGGCGGCATTCGGGCCATCCTCGTGGACGAGGACGACGAGGTCGTGTCGGTTCGCCTGGCGAGCCCCGGCGACACCGTCATGCTTTCGATGGCGTGTGGTCGCGCGATTCGCTTCGACGAATCCGGCGTCCGCGCTACGGGCCGCTCGTCACGGGGGGTCAAGGGTGCCAAGCTCCTGGCCGACGACCAGGTCGTTGGCATGGTCGTGGCGGAGCCCGACGCGTTCCTGCTCACGGCCTCGGTCAACGGGTACGGCAAGCGCACGCCGCTCTCCGACTACCCCATCAAGGGGCGCGGAGGCCAGGGTGTGATCGACATCCGGACCACGGAGCGGAACGGCAAGGTGATCACCGCGAAGTTCTGCCGCGAGGAGGACGAAGCCATGTTCATCACCGAGAGCGGCATGATCGTGCGGACGTCCATCGCGGACATCTACACGGTGGGCCGCAACACCCAAGGGGTGCGACTGGTGAACCTGAAGGACGGCGACAGCCTCGTCTCGGTGGAGATCATCTCCAGCGCCGACCTCGAGCGGTTTGCCGATGAGGAGGGTGAAGCGTCCGAGGACGGGGAGACGGAGGGAGGCATCGCCCCCGCCGCTGAGCCGGAGGCGGGCGCGACGCCCGAGGACGACAGCGCGAGCGACCCCGAGGCCCCGGAGGAGGACTGATATGTCCCTCGAGCAGACCATCAACGATGACCTGAAGGCGGCCATGAAGGCCGGTGAGACCCTGCGCCGCGACACCCTTCGGATGCTCATCGCCGCCATGAAGAACGAGCGCATCGAGCGAGGCTCAGACCTCGACGAGGCAGGCGTCATGGCGGTGGTCCGGCGCGGCGTGAAGTCGCGCAAGGACAGCGCAGAGCAGTACCGTGCGGCCAGCCGTCTCGATCTCGCTGAGAAGGAGGAGGCGGAGATCGCCCTCCTGGAGGGCTACTTGCCCACGATGCTCGACGAGGCGGCCACCGCCGTCGTGGTGGAGCAAGCGATCGCCGAGACCGGCGCCACTGAGAAGTGTGACATCGGCAAGGTGATGAAGGCGGTCATGGCGAGCCACCGGGATGTGATCGATGGCAAGCTCGTGAACCGCCTCGCGGCAGAGCGCCTCTGAGGCGCTCTGTTGGCTACATAACCTCTACTCTGCTCGCTCGACATCGGGGCTCCGCGCCGACGAAGTCAGTTTTTTTGGGTACGCTCGGACCACCCTTTCATCCGAGACAAGTACCCATGAGATTCAAGTTCATCCTGGGAGTCGCATTGATTCCCGTGGCCGCCTATGCGGCCAACCCCGTCGTCGAGACGGTGCCCACCGCGCTCGCGGTGGCCGCGCCGGTCGACGACTTTGCCGCCCTCGACGAGGAGTTCGAAGCTGCGCTCGTCGTGCACACCAAGGAGCTCAAGGGCGCCGATAAGGCGCAGCGCCGGGCGCTCCGTGGGAACTCTCCCATCAAGCGCTACTGGCCTAAGTTCGAGGCGATGTCTGCTGCGGGTGAGGGCCGCGCGACGCTGTGGCTCGTGGAGCACATCAAGGAGAACCGCGACGTCCGCTCCAAGGACCGCGGGGCGGTGCTCACGCCGCTGTTCAAGTCGATCATCGACAACCACGCGGACGCCGAGTGGTTCACGAGCGCGGTCAAGAGCCTCGCGGCCAACAAGAAGTACGTCGGCGTCGACGAGGCCGTGGCCATGCTCGAGAAGGCGGCCCAGACCGCCAAGTCGGACAACGCCAAGGCGGCCTCCCTGTTCTTCACCGCAATGATGCTCGCGGACAGCGACGCTGCTCGTTCCGAGAAGCTGATGGCCGAGATCGGCGAGAAGTACTCGAACACCGTGTACGGCACCGCGGCCCGCGCCTCCAGGGCGACGGCTGAGGACTCCGAGGTCGGCAAGGTCGCCCCCACGTTCGTCGGCGAGACGATCGACGGCTTTCAGTTTTCCATCGAGGACTACCGCGGCAAGGTCGTGGCCCTCGACTTCTACGGGTTCTGGTGACCCCCCTGCAGGCGCGGCATGCCGCACCTTAAGACGCTCGTTGAGCGTCACGAAAACGACCCCTTCGCCCTCATCGGAATCAACACTGGCGACGAGCCCGACGCGTACCACGACGGCGTCAAGGAGTTCGGCCTGACCTGGCTGAGCGCCTATCAGGGCATGGCCATGACGCCGATCTCGGACCTCTACAAGGTCCGGGGCTACCCCACCTACCTCGTGCTCGACACGGACGGCACCATCGCCTATCGCGGCCACGACGGGACGGCGATCGACGCGGTCGTCGAGGAACTCCTGGCCAAGGCCAAGGGCAAGTAGACCGACATGGGAGACCGTGGAATCGGAGTGGGGCGCCTCGGGTGGCTGGCCCTTCTGCCGCTCCTCGCCGCCGCGCAGCTCGCGCAGGACGACGAGGGCCCCCCTCTGATTCCACGGGATTCCCTCCCCACACCCTTCGTGCGCACCGCGCCCCTCGGCGTGGAGGAGCTCGCGGAGGGCTTTGGAGCGACCCAGGAGGTCTTTGACCTCGGCCGGCGGCTCTTCTTCGACCCGGTGCTGTCCCCGCGACGGTCCGTCTCCTGTGCCTCGTGCCACCAGCCCGAGCTCGGCTTTGCGGACAACCGCAAGCTCTCGCGCGGGATCGAGGGCTACCTGACCCTCCGCAACGCGCCCTCGCTGCTCAACAAGGGCCTCAGCGAGAAGGTCCTCTGGGACGGCCGTGCGGCGACCCTCGAGGATCAGGTCCTGATGCCCATCGAGAACCCCGAGGAGATGGGGCTCGGTAAGGCCGCGGCGGTGAACCGCCTCTCCAGCGACCCGTCCTACGCGGCCGAGTTCCAGAAGGCCTTCGGGAGAGAGGTGGACGACGCGGCGCTCGCCGCCGCGCTGGCTGGCTTCGTCCGTGGCCTGACCGTGGGCGACTCCCCCGTGGATCGCTTCCGCGACGGTGACGTCGAGGCCCTCTCGGCCGATGAGGAGGCGGGGCTCTGGATCTACGAGGGCCGCGGCCGCTGCTGGCGGTGTCACAACGGCCCGAACTTCAGCGACGAGTCGTTCCACAACACTGGCGTCGGCGTCGCCGACGGTGCGCCGGAGCCGGGCCGTTTCGCGATCACCGGAGTGGATGGGGACCAGGGGCGCTTCCGAACCCCCGGGCTCCGCATGTTGACCAAGACGGCGCCGTACATGCACGACGGGAGCCTGGCGACCCTCGCCGAGGTCGTCGACTTCTACCGCGAGGGCGGCAACGCCAACCCGCACCTCTCCGAACGCATGGGCTCCATCGAGCTGACCGACGAGGAGGCCGCGCAGCTCGTGGCCTTCCTCAAGGCGATGTCACGCTGAGATAGATGATGGTGAGCAGGAGGAGTCTCGGGGCGCTCGCGCTGCTCTCATGCCAGCTGGTCTCCCTGTCGCCCGGGCAGGCGTTGCCGGAGCGGCCCTCGATCTGGCGGGAGGTGACGGGGGTCCTCGACGAGGGGGGCCCGCTGGAGCAGGACCACGACCCCCGCTTCCAGGGACCTCACCTGCCGGCCTTCCGGACCTCGCAGGATGGCCGCCTGGCCATGACGGTGGCGCGGGCGCCGCGCTTCACGCTCTTCACTCCGGAGAAGCTCCGTCGCCGGGGCGGGGGCGCGCCCCTCATGCTGCAGCCCGCCGGTGAGGCGAACCTGCGCTGGACCGGCTGGGCCTACGTGGGCGGTGACCCGGTCACGCAGGCGCAGATTCTCGCCGCTGGCACGGGGCGTGAGATCATTCAGAGCTGCTTCTGGGACGACGAGCTCCCTACCCGCACGCCTGCCGGGCGGGATCGCTACCAGGTCAAGGCCGTGGTGACCACGCGGGGACCTGGCGGCAGCCTGCAGCTGTTCATGACGCCGCTCGCCATCGAGGTCGCCGCGCCCAAGACGGCGCGGGCGCACATCGCGAGCATCGAGGTGGAGGGACCCACGATCGCGGGGCCGAACTTCTCCGAGCTCGCCACGGGCGCCTTCCACTCGGGCGGCGGTTTCGAGCCCATGATCGCCGGGGACGGCCGCCTGCTCGTCATGCGGATTCGTTCCGGTGACCTCCCGACCCCGTCGGGGCCGGGGGCGGCGGACATCGTCTACTCCTACTATGAGGACCCCGCGGGGACCCGGGGGAGCGCCAACCCGGCCCACTGGACCGCGGTGTACCCGATCAGTCACGCGCCCCATGACCCGCGGCTGAACGGACCCATGGAGCTGGGGGGCTTCGGCTTCGCGCAGTTCCCCTTCCGCGCGCCGGATGGGGAGGTCGTGCCGGACTGGGAGGACCTCGGTGGTGCCTACCCCTGGATCGACCGCGGTGCGCGCAACCTCTTCTACACCACGATTGGCGACACCCTGCACCTGCAGGACCTCAACCCACAGTTCCCCAACCGCGACCCGCAGAGCGCCGCGGAGTGGACCCAGACTCGCTACGAGGCCGTGGGCGTCCCCGGCGACCCGAGGGAGCGTTGGGGGGCGGAGTCGAGCCGGACGTTCCAGGGGGTGGCGGTGGCGGGCCTCTGGACCCGGGGTAAGACCGTGCTGCTGGATGGGCTCCTGAACGACATGGACTTCGCCATCGGCCACTCCGAGGCGAGCTCGTACGGCGGAGCGCCCTACAACGTCGGGCCGCAACAGCGACTGGTGCGCCTGTTCGAGGGGTCAGGGGTGCCCTCCCTGGACCCGACCAGCGGCTGGGTTCGGCTCGGCTACGGCAGGGCGTCAGAGACCCCGGGCCTGCCCTCGGGCGTCAACGGGAACAGCTCGGTGATCGAGTCCACGGAGAGCAAGTTGCACGCCTCGGAGCGCCTGCGGCCGCTGCTCCTCCGGGACGTCGTGTGGCACGTCCAGAACGGCAAGCACACCGACGAGGTGGCCTTCGACGACCTCCTCGACCCCGACGCGCTCATCGTGGCGGAGATGAACGGGCGGCTCACCCTCCCGGACCTCGCCGGGTCAGGGTTCAACGACCTGGAGCACCGCTCCGGGTGGAACCCCGTCACCCGTGCATTTGACCTCCCGGTGCAGCTGCAGAACTCGGCGACCGACGCGGACACCTGGCGCGTGCCGGCCTTCGGCGAACTGATCCCGACCAGCGGCACCGTTGGCCGCCTCGAGCCCGCGGCCCTGGGCGGCGTGTACGGTCGGGGTCTCTGGCTTGATGGGGGGCTGAGCCTGCGCTTTGACGCTCCGGACCGGGCTGTGCCCGGGGTTCCCCAGCCCGAGGCCTTCTACGTGGGGCTGTTCGTGGACTGCCGCTTCGATGACGACGGTGAGCGCCGCCCCCTGGTCACCTTCCCCGACGGCACGTCGGTCGAGCTGCTCGGGAGGTCATCCGTCCGCTACGTCGACGGCGATCGCGTGATCCACCGAGTCCTCCTGCCCGGAGACTTCAGCTACGACCCGGACGGCGGCCAGGCACCCGCGGTGCACGGCTTCTTCCGCGCGGGGGCCTGGACCCACGTGGGCCTGCGGATCGAGCGCGCGGGCCAGCGGGTCACCTTGCTCCTCGACGGCTTCCCGCTGGATCGCTGGCAAGACCCCGCTCGCTCCATCTTCCAGCCGCTCGCGCCGGCCGGCGCCGTCACCGTGGGTGGAGCGGTGGCCGGTGGCGCGTCCTCCCTGCGGGGCTGGATCGATGAGTTCAAGGTCCTGGCCCACGACGTGGATCCAGAGTCCGCGGCCAACCACGCCCGGGGAACGCTGATCGGCTTCCCTGAGGACGCCCAGTCCTCGCGCTGGATGGACCGGCTCGCGGCCCGCTTCCCGGCCTGGGCCCACGAGGAGGTGAGTGAGGCCCTGCGGCGTCGCGGGGAACCGACGGAGGAGCGCTATGCGTCCTTCGTGGACGCTTCAAGGGACCTGGGCGTGCACCGGGGCTCGATCCCCGCGGGCGCGCACCACCAAAGGGCGGCCATGCACTTCCCTGAGGGTCCGATCTTTCAGGACCGGCCGCGGCCGGACTCCAGGACGAATCGCTTCTGCCTCAGTTGCCACACCGCGGGAGCGCCCGGCGGGCTCGGGCTCGATGCGCTCGCCTATCGTCCGGGGCTCGCGGCCCTCCGCGACCCTCGGCGCCAGCCGTCGCAGCCCCCCGCGAGGATGGGTGGAGCGATCCCCAACGGGATCGTCGACGCCGGGGGCTCGCCGCGGCCGCGCCCCGACGAGCAGCGCCCTGTGGATGGCTCGCCGGTGCTCGTGGACCGCTGGCTCCTCGATCGTTGGGGGGCGCGCGTCGCCGCGGTTCGCGGGGTCTCACTGATGTCCAGGGACCGGGTCATCGGCGCGCTGGAGTCCGGTCAGCAGCTCGATCCAGCCCGGCTCGGGGCGGCGACGGTCGACCTTCGGGTGAACCTCGATGTGGCCCAGGGAGAGGTCGAGCTCGTCCTGCTCGACGTCGGTTCGGGGGCTCCGGTGGAGCTGCGCCGTTCGACGGTCCCCCACGGTCCCTTCCGTGCCTTTGGCTCGGGGGTCCCGGGCTTCGACCTCCAGCCAGGCGCCTACCGGCTGGACGCCACCCCGGCGGGGGGCGCGACCTTCTCCGTTCCGTTCACCGTCGTGGACGGCTCGCCGCGGACCGTCGCTGCGTCCACAGACCTGTTCCGCCAGGGGTCCCCCCCCGACGGTTGGTTCCTCCGGCGCAACGACGTCGCTGCCGCCCTCGATCCTGATGAGTACGTGGCGCTCACCTGGGATGCCCTGAACCGCCGCTACGCCGGCCCCACCCCCGCGAGCGGCTGGCTTGGTCAAGGCTACGGGCGACCCGGTCAGGGCGTGCTCGAGCTGCCGCCGGGTGTGCCGCAGGGGGTCGTGGCCGCCGGGTACTCCGTGAAGCTCGCGGGCTTCTATCTGGTGGAGGGGCTCGCCTCCACCCAGGTGGGGAGCTCGGAGCTGATCGCCCGGGTGCTCCATGCCCATCAGTCAGGCAGTGCCCCGACGACCCTCTTCGAGCAGTCGCTCCCGGCTTCGGGGCCGCCTGCGCTCACCTCAGATCCCACATGGATGGAGCCGGGGGACGTGATCTGGGTGGTCATGGCCCCGGGGCAGACGAGCGCGGCGGATCTGTTCAGCTGGGACTTCCGCATTCGCTGCGGGGACGCGACCTGGTCGCAGTCCTTCGACTGAGGCGGCGCCGCGCCGTGGCGCCGGGTCGCAGGGCGCCCGCGCCTGTCCCGCTTCAGCGACTCCCCGAGCGGTGTGCCGTTCGATCACTGTTCACGGTGAATCCAGTCCCTCGGGGGGGCCGAAGTCGTGGGCGTGGAGCCGATGGCGCGCGGACTGACCTCGGCCGCTGGTTTCACCTCGCATCCCCACCTCTGGACGGCCGCTATGCATCAGACCCTCGCCACCCTCGGCCTCTCAGGCCTCCTCATGCTCACGACTCAGGCCCGCCCGCAGGACGGCGGGACTCTGGTGGACCTGGCGGTGGGCGCCGGGAACTTCACCACGCTCGTGGCCGCGGTCGAGGCCGCGGGGCTCGCGGACGCGCTCTCGGGCGACGGCCCGCTGACGGTGTTCGCGCCCACGGATGCGGCCTTCTCGGCCCTGGGCGAGGACACCCTGAAGGAGCTCCTCACGGAGCGCGGCCGGCCGCAGCTGACGCGCATCCTCCTGCACCACGTGGTGGCTGGAGAGGTGCTGGCGGAGGACGTGGTCCAGGCAGGTGGGCTGGAGACTCTCGCCGGGACTCGCCTCGCCGCGCAGGCGGCGCTCGGGCGGGTGATCGTCGATGGGGCAGCGGTGGAGGCCGCGGACCTGCGAGCCAGCAACGGAGTGATCCACGTGATCGACCGGGTCCTGCTCCCGCCGGCGCGTTCGGCGGCGCTCGAGGCGCTGCTCGTAGGCGCGGTGGAGCGTGGCGTGGCGCTGTTCAACAACGGCGACGAGGCGGGCTGCTGCGCCGTCTACGCCACGGCCCTCGACGCCCTTCGGCTTGGGGGCGGCTTCGGCCTGTTGGACTGGGAGCGTGAGGTCCTCCTGGGAATGGTGAGCGAGGCCAACCGGTCGGCCGGGGCACGGGAGTTGGCCTGGGCCTACCGGGGCATCATCGACGCGGTGCTCGCCGGGGAGCTGCCGCGCCCCGCGCCTGAGGTCGACGAAGCAGGCCGCGTGGTCTTCAGCTTCGGTGGCGTGGCCGAGACTCGCCGATGGGACACCGTCCTCGACGGCGTCATGGGCGGCCGGTCCACGGGCCGGATCGGTCAGGCCGAGGGCGCGATGATCTTCGAGGGGGTCACCTCGCTCGAGAACAACGGGGGCTTCTCCTCGATTCGCTGCGGCGTCGCGGACGGCGCGTTCGCCGGCGCAGACACGATCCAGCTGCGCGTCAAGGGGGACGGCCGGACGTACATCTTCGGCGCGCGGACCTCCAGCGGGATGGGCGGCGACTCCTTCTGGACCCGCTTCGCCACGGTGGACGGCGAGTGGCAGACCGTGGACGTCCGGATCAAGGATATGGAGCGGCACTTCTTCGGCCGCAAGATGAGCGGCACGATCACCCCGGAGCGGATCCGCGGGCTCGAGTTCTACGTCTACGACAAGAAGGCGGGTCCCTTCCGATTGGAGGTGGACGAGATCCGGGCGATGTCGAGCTCGACGACTCTGGCGCGCGGCCGCAGCTGATCCTCGGGGGGCGCGCGGGCGGAGGCCCGAGACCGCGTGAGGGTGAGCGAAGAGGCTCTGTTTCGAGACGTTGGCGTCTCTGCAGGCGTCTCTGGCAAGCGCCTTCGGGGCTGCGTTCCCATACTTGCATGGGAACCCAACCCTCGGACGTGGCGTCCAGTCCCCATGACGATCTCCATCCTCACCGCCTCCCTTCTCGCCCTCTCGCCTGCCGCGATGCCCCAGGCGGGCGTCGGCCCTGAGCTCGCGCCCCTCGACGCGGCCCCGGCGGTTCCGGTTCCGGTGAGCACGGGCACGGTCCAGCACCTGGTCAAGGTGAGCTCGGACCCGAGGGGCCTCCTGCGACTGCAGCGATTGGACCTCGATCTGGTGTCGGTGGACCTCGCGGGCGGCGAGGCGACCCTGCTGGTCACCGACGAGCAGATGGAGCAGATCCGCGGGGTGCGGCTCACGCCGGAGGTGCTCATCGAGGACCTCGCGGGGTACTACGCGCGGCGGCTCACCGCTGGCGCTTCCGAGGACAACGCCGGGGTGGGGTACGGCCAGTGGCTCAACCCGCCCTACGGGCAGGGGTCGATGTCGGGGTACTACACCTTTGCCGAGGTCGTCTCGGTCCTCGATCAGCTGACGGCGGCGTACCCCCAGTTCGTCTCCGCCAAGTCCTCCATCGGGCAGTCACTCCAGGGCCGAGACCTCTGGATGGTGAAGGTGTCCGACAACCCCGGCGTGGATGAGCCCGAGCCGGAGATGCGCATCGACGCGCTGCACCATGCGCGCGAGCCCATGGGCATGCAGACGACCCTCTACTTCCTCTGCTACCTGCTCGAGGAGTACGGCAGCGACCCCGTGGCCACCTATCTCCTCGACGAGCGCGAGATCTACGTGGTGCCCTGCGTGAACCCGGACGGCTATGAGTTCAATCGCCTGACCGACCCCGTCGGCGGCGGCCTGTGGCGCAAGAACCGCCGTAACAACGGCGGCAGCACGGGGGTGGACCTCAACCGGAACTACCCCTTCCAGTGGGGTGGATCGGGCTCCAGCGGATCCGGGTCCTCGGAGACGTATCGGGGGGCTGCGCCGGCGTCCGAGCCGGAGGTCCAGGCCATGGTCCAGTTCATCGACAGCCGCGAGTTCGAGACCTCCCTGTCGGTGCACACGTTCTCCGACCTGTGGCTCGCGCCCTGGGGCTATGTGACCCAGTACCCGCCCGACTGGGACGAGATCGGTGAGATCGGCGACCTCGCGGTGGCGGACAACGGCTACGTCCACGGTCCAGCCTCGATCGTCCTCTACCAGGCGGACGGCGTCACGTTCGACTACGAGTATGGGGTCAAGGGCACCTACGGCTGGACCCCCGAGATCGGGAACGGCAACGACGGCTTCTGGCCGCTGCAGAACCGGATCGTGCCCCTGGCGGAGGAGAACCTCACCAGCTTCGCCCGCACCGTGCTCGCGGCGGGCGCCTGGCTCCGGCCTGAGGCGGTCACGGTGACGGATGCCGGCGACGGGGATGGGTCCTTCGAGCCGGGCGAGCCCGTGGACGTCTCGGCCTTCGTGCGCAACTCCGGACGCGGGGACTCGGCAGCGGCGACCATCGACCTCGCCACCTCGAGCCCGTTTGCGACGGTGACCACGGCCCAGTCCTCCCTCTTGGTGCCGTCCTTCACCACTGGGACGGGCGCGGCTCCGCTCCAGCTGCTCCTCGACCCCTCGACGCCCGTGGGCGAGGTCGTGAACTTCACGGTCACCATCACCGAGGGGGGCCGAGCCGAGGTCCTCGACGGTCAGCTGACAGTGGGCGTGCGCGTGGTCGCGGCCTACGACTTCGAGGCGGCGGGCGACCAGGGCTGGACCATCGGGTCGCCGAACAACGCGACCACGGGGGAGTGGACCCGGGCGGACCCGATCGGGACCGCCGCGCAGCCGGAGAACGACAACTCGCCGAGTCCTGGCACTCGCTGCTGGTTCACGGGCCAGGGGAGCGTGGGCGGAGGCCTCGGTGAGAACGACGTGGACGGCGGCAGCACGGCGCTGTTCTCTCCCCTCTTCGACCTCGACGGCTCGGCGACGGCCACCCTGCGGTACGTGCGTTGGTACTCGAACGACGAGGGCGCATCGCCGGGCGCCGACGTGTTCAACGTGGACCTCTCCGACGATGGTGGCGTGAGCTGGACCAGCGCCGAGGTCGTGGGGCCCACGGGGGCCGGAACGACCGGGGGGTGGATCGAAGCCTCGGTGGACATCGGCGCGTACGTGGCGCTGACCGACCAGGTGAGGGTGCGCTTCGTCGAGTCGGACCTCGGCAGCGGCTCCATCGTCGAGGCGGCGGTGGACGACGTGCGCGTGGAGGCCACGGATCCGGGCTGCCCTCAGCCCGAGAACTACTGCGTGCTGTCCCCCAACCAGTGGACCGCTGGCGCAGTCATGGGGGCCACGGGGTCCACCGACGTCACCTTGAACCAGCTGTCCCTGACGGTCGCCGACGCGAACCCGTCGGGCTTCGGGCTGTTCTTCTACGGGCAGGGTCGGGCCCAGGTCCCGGCTGGCAACGGTTCGATCTGTATCGGCGGCGCCTTCCAGCGCCTCCCGGTGGTCCAGACCGACGCCGCTGGCGCAGCGTCCTACGCCCTGGACTTCCCCTCGCTGCCCGTCGTGATCGCGAATGGCGAGACCTGGAACTTCCAGTTCTGGCTCCGGGACGTCGGCGGCGCGGCCTTCAACTTCTCGGACGGCCTCGAGATCACGTTCTGCCCGTGAGGCCACCCGGGGGCCAGGGGAGCCCGTGACCAGGAATTGATCCGGGCGGTCGCGTACCCGCGGACGGACTCGATACCTTCAGCGACCTCGTCTCCCCTGGCTGAACTCAAGTCCGCGCTCGTCCCGACGGGGCGAGCGCTGCGCCGGGGCCGCAACCGAGCCCCGCGCCCTTGGAACGTACCGAGCCAGACACCGAACATGCGTCCGAAGGGGCGGCCGTGCGGCGCAAGGGCCCTGGCCGACACCGCCGCCTCGCGCTCCGTACGGCGCTGGTCTCCAGCCTGACTCTGGTCAGTCGCGTGCTCGGCTACGCGCGCGAGATGCTCGCAGCGGCGCTCTTCGGGGACACCTCAGGGATCTTCGACGCCTTCCTCACGGCCTTTCGTGTGCCCAACCTCTTTCGCCGGTTCCTGGGGGAGGGGGCCCTGGCGACGAGCTTCCAGACGGCCCTGACGGAGGTGGACGAGAGCCACGGCGAGCCCGCAGGGGGCGTGCTCTTCCGGAGGACCCTGGGGCTCATGGCGGTGGTGTCCTTCGGCCTGAGCTTGCTGGTGATGATCGCGGTCTCCATGGCCCCCGATCAGCTCCCGGGCACCGGGTGGGCGTGGCTTGGGGCGGACCCTGGCGCGGTTCGAGACCTCACCATTCGGGTCATGCCGTTCCTGGTTCTGGTCTGCCTCTCCTCGCTCGTGACCGGCGCGCTCCATGTGCGAGGCCGCTTCGGCGCGCCGGCGTTCGCCCCGGCAGCCATGAACCTCGCCTGGATCGCGACGTTGCTCGTGATCGCCTGGCACTTCGGGTGGGGTGAGGCCCCCACAGTGGACGAAGGCAGCCCAGCCCTGGTGGAGCGGCACGTGGCCATGGCTCGATGGCTGGCCTGGGGCCTCCTCGTGGCCGGGATCGTCCAGCTCGCGGTCCAGTGGCCCGCCCTCCGCGCCGCTGGCCTGCTCGGCGGCCGCCAGGGCCCAGGGGCCCTCCCGGACGCCGCGCCCGGCCCTGGAGAGGTCCTCCGCCGCTCGGCTCCCCTGGCGCTCGGAGCCGCCGTCTATCAGATCAACGTGATGGTCGACGGCCTCATGGCCGAGAGTCTCCTCTCCAACGGCGGCCCGACCGCCCACTACTACGCCAACCGGGTCCAGCAGTTCCCCCTCGCGCTGGTGGCCATCGCCGCCACCAGCGCGGTCTTCCCGGCCCTCCAGCAGCTCGGGCACCGGGGAGAGCGGGGTGCGCTGCGGCGCCTCCACGATCGCACTCACCTCGCCATCCTGTCGGTGGCTCTCCCGGCGGCCGTGGGGCTCTTTGTCCTCGCGCGCCCCGTGGTGGAGGTCTCCTTCCAGCACGGCGCCTTCGGTGCCGAGGGGGTGGCGCGGACCACGCTGGCCCTCAAGGCCCTCTGCTTCGCCATCGTCCCTGCGGGCGCCACGGGGCTGATCGCCCGCACGTACTACTCCGTCGGGGACTTCTCCACGCCGGTGAAGGTGTCAGCTGCGATGCTGGTGCTCAACGGGATGCTCAACGTGCTCTTCCTCGTGGTGCTCGGCATGGACGTCGAGGGGTTGGCCGTGGCCACGGCGGTGACGAGCGCCCTGAACGTCGCGATGCTACTTCCTGGCCTCTCGCGCCGGCTCGACCTCCCCAGGAGCGAGGTGCCGTTCGGGCACGCATTGCCCAGGATCGTGGCGGCGTCCCTGATCTGTGGCTCGGCGGCCTGGGGCGCCGAGGGGCTGCTCGACGGGCTCCTCGGGCCGGTGCTTGCCCTGTTTTGCGCGATCGGCGCAGGCGCCGTCGTCTACGTGGGCGCGGCGTTCGCGCTGGGTATTGAGGACGTGCGAGCGATCACCTCCAAGGTGCTGAGCCGGCTCCGCCCGCGGCGCACGGAGGCGTGATTCACCGAGGGCTCCGAGCACTCGGTGGAATGCCCCCCTTGCAACCGAGGCGCCTGGCGCGAATCATGGGCGCAGGTCGGCACCCGTGCCTGATGGGGCGACGTTGACGAAGAGTCCTCAGCCCAGTCCACATCACGTGACCTCGACGCAGCCGCAAGCATCCGACCTTCTCCAGCACGACCTCAACGCAACGGGGGTGAGCGCCATCACAAGCGGCGCTGAGGCCTCTGACCCTGCGAGTGAGCTGCGAGCCTCCGAGGACGCCGGTGCGCTCCTCGGGAAGATCGACCCGCCCGCGGACCTGCCCGACCCGGACCTCGGCGAGAACTCGCTCAAGGTGCTGGAGCGCCGTTACCTGATCCGTGACGAGGAGGGCGAGCTGGACGAGACGCCGCGCCAGATGTTCTGGCGCGTGGCGCGTACCGTTGCGGGCGCCGAGGTGAAGTTCGACGCGGACCCGGAGGAGGCCGTCGAGGTCGCCCGGGACTTCTACACGCTCATGAGCCAGCGGATGTTCCTCCCGAACAGCCCCTGCCTCACCAACGCTGGCCGAGGAAGCGGGATGCTCTCCGCTTGCTTCGTGCTCCCGGTCCCGGACTCGGTCGAGGGCATCTACGAGGCCGTCAAGGCCACTGCGCTCATCCAGAAGGCGGGCGGCGGCACCGGCTTCAACTTCTCCCGTATCAGGCCCGCGGGGCGCCTCGTGAAGAGCTCCGGGGGTAAGGGTGCTGGCCCGCTCACGTTCATGGACGTCTTCTCCAAGGCATCGGACTCGATCCAGCAGGGCGCGTTCCGCAAGGGCGCCAACATGGGCATCCTCCGGGTGGATCACCCGGATATTGCGGACTTCATCGTCTGCAAGGACGACCGCTCGCGCCTGAACAACTTCAACGTCAGCGTGGCGGTGACCGACCGCTTCATGGAGCAGCTCAAGGAGGATCCGAGCGCGACCCACCAGGTCTGCGACCCCCTCACCGGTGAGTGGTCCCCGCTGGAGCGCGATGGCGCCGTGTGTAGCGTCGGCGACCTGTGGGGCTCGATCACCGAGCACGCCCACGCCTCAGGGGAGCCCGGGGTGGTCTTCATTGACCGCATCAACGCGGCGAACCCCATCAAGAACGTCGGCCAGATCGAGGCGACCAACCCGTGTGGCGAGCAACCGCTCCACGCGTGGGACTCCTGCAACCTGGGTTCGATCAACCTCGGCCGGTTTGTGATCCCCGGCGTCGATGAGGCCACCGGTGCCTCCACGTCGAGCTTCCACTGGGAGGCGTATCGCGAGGTCATCCACACCTGCACGCGGTTCCTGGATGACGTCATCGAGGTGAACGAATACCCCCTGCGTGAGATCGCCGAGATGTCCCGGGCGACGCGGCGCATCGGCCTCGGCGTCATGGGCTTCGCGGACGCCCTGTACTCGCTCGGCCTCCCCTATGACTCCCAGGAGGCCTGCGCCTTCGGCGAGGAGATCATGCGTGTGCTGAACGAGGAGTCGCACCTCGCCTCCGAGGTCCTCGCAGAGGAGCGCGGCGTCTTCGGGGCCTGGGAGGGATCGGAGTTCGAGGCCCAGGGGAAGAGGCTCAGGAACAGCTACACCACCACCATCGCGCCCACAGGGACGATCTCGATCATCGCCGGCTGCTCGGGCGGCATCGAGCCCATGTTCAGCCTCGCCTTTGAGCGCCAGATCATGAAGGACGCGGACGGTACGCCCACCGTCATGCGGGAGGTCAACGAGGTCTTCGAGCAGGCTGCGCAGGCCGCCGGCTACTTCACCGAGGACCTCGTGGAAAAGATCCTCTCCGACGGGACCCTCGCGCACATCGACGGCATCCCCGAGGCGGACCAGCGACTGTTCGTGACGGCCCATGACATCGCCCCGGAGTGGCACGTCCGCATGCAGGCCGCGTTCCAGCGGCACTGTGACGCGTCGATCTCGAAGACGATCAACTTCCCCAAGTCCGCCAGCGTCGAGGATGTTCGCCAGATCTACGACATGGCTATCGACATGGGCGTGAAAGGTGTCACTGTGTATCGCGACGGCTGCCGTGACATGCAGCCCATGGCGCTCAAGGGCGCCGACCGTCCCACGGGAGGGATGGCGACTGACGCGGCGGGGGCCGGGACCGCACACCCGACTCCTGCCGCTGAAGTCATCCAAGGGGGAGCCCAGCTCGACCCCGTTCGCCTGCCGGAGATCATGCCGTCCCTGCGGATCCGGCAGATGACGCCCTTCGGCAACATGCACGTCAAGGTGTCGGTGGATCCCCAGAGCGGCCGTGAGCGCGAGGTCTTCGCGCAGCTCGGCAAGGGGGGGGACGTGGCCAACTCGGACCTCGAGGCCATCTGTCGCATCCTCTCGCTCTGGCTCCGCTCCAACGGGAGCCTCGAGAAGGCCGTCTCCCAGCTCTCCGGGATCGGCTCCAGCCTGACCGTTCCCACCAAGGATGGGCGGATCATGTCGCTCGCCGACGGGCTCGCGACCGCCTTGCTCCGGTACAAGCGGGCCAAGGACACCTACGGCCTGGAAGCGCTCTTGCTCGGGCGCGTCTCCGCCGAGGAGCTGGAAGGGGATCCGAACCAGAAGCGCTCCACCTCGACCAAGGTCAGCGACGCTGAGCGCTACAAGGTGAAGTGCCCCCAGTGTGAGGGCGGGATCTCCTTCGAGGAGGGCTGCGTCATGTGCCACTCCTGCGGGTTCAGCCAGTGCTGATCCGGCCCTAGCGCCGCCTGGAGTTCGAGCGGCTGTCGTCCCGCTTTGGCGGAGTCTGCTCTTTCTTCGAGCCGGGGATCCGCCTCCCGAAGATGTCGGTCGCGCCGCCGCCGGCGTCCTCGCCAGGGATGCTCCGCCCGAAGATGTCAGTGTCCAGGGCGGGGGAGCCCTCGGTGGGCTGGACCTTGCGTCCGAAGATGTCGGTCCTGCCGGTCATCTGCGGGGTGCGTCGGTTGAAGGTCAACTGGTTGGTGTTCCCGCCCCAGGAGAGGAGTAGCTGGCGCTCGGTGAAGACGGCCTTGAATTCACGCGGCTGGCCGGCGCGTTCCCAGGCGAGTCCGTCGCTGTCGGAGTCCTGGTAGCTGCCGATCATGGTCTGCAGGGTCAGCTGTCCATCAGCCTTCATGACGTACTCGCCGCCAAGGGACATGTGAAAGGCCAGCCCGTTGGTGCGGGAGGTGGGGTCCCCGCTGCCGTGGAGTTCGAGCGACAGGAAGCTCTCGCTGATGACGAGGAGGCCCCTCACGCCGGTGTTTGAAGTGGGCCCCTTGCGGAGCTTGAATCTCTTGAGCTGCCAGCCTCCCACGAGGAGTTCCTGCGGAGACCGGGCCTCGGTCGCGCTCTTCCGGCGGCCAAAGACGTCGGTGGATGCGGTCTCGCCGGTCCCCGGGAAG
>JAQWJQ010000275.1 GCA_029248265.1 Planctomycetota bacterium | reverse complement strand
CTCCTTCTCCGGGGGAGGCGGCCCGGCCACCCCGCAAATGAGCGCGCCCTCGGGGGCGGCTCTGGGCTGAACCTCGCGCGACAGCCAGGCTCGGTGCTCGGGCCGGTGTCGCCAGTTCGGGACCGTGCCGCCCCTCGCGTGGCTCGCGCGAGGTAGGCCGTGCCGCTGCGCGCTGTGGGCGCTAACCTAGCGCGCGCGAATCGGCACGCCGTGGTCGCGACCGCCCTCTTCGTCCAACGAGTCCCCATCCCTCGACAGATTCAATGACCCTCGCCAACCGTATGGAGGTCCTCGGGACCGAGACTGCCTTCGAGGTCTTCGCCAAGGCCAAGGCGCTTGAAGCGCAGGGCAAGGACGTGGTCCATCTCCACATCGGCGCCCCGGACTTCGAGACGCCCCCCAACATCGTGGAGGCGGGGCGCAAGGCCCTCGCCGATGGTTACCACAAGTACACGCCAGCGAAGGGGCTCCCCGAGTTGCGCGAGGCGGTGGTGGACAACGTGCGGGAGTATCGCGGTGCGGAGATCGACGCGGACAACGTGCTCATCGTTCCAGGTGGCAAGCCCACGATGTTCTACGCGATCATGATGTTCGGCGAGCCGGGCAAGGAGATCGTCTACCCCAACCCTGGCTTCCCGATCTACGAGAGCTTGATTCACTGGTCCGGCGCGAAGCCGGTGCCGTACGGGCTGCCCGAGGAGCGCGGGTTCTCATTCTCCGCGGAGGACGTGCTCGCGAAGATCACGCCGCAGACCTCCCTGCTCATCGTCAATACGCCCGCCAACCCCACGGGCGGCGTCGTGCCGCGCTCCGAGATGGACGCGCTCGTCGCTGGGCTCGAGCAGCATCCGCACGTGACCATCCTGTGTGACGAGATCTACAGTCGGCAGCTGTATGACGGAGAGGAGCATGTGTCGATCCTGCAGTACGACTCCGTCCGCGACCGGGCGATCATGCTCGACGGGTGGAGCAAGACCTACGCCATGACGGGCTGGCGGCTCGGCTACGGCGTCTGGCCGGCGGACCTCGTGGCCCACGCGGAGCGCCTCCAGATCAACTCCAGCTCATGCGCGAATGCCGCCACGCAGGTGGCCGCCATCGAGGCCATGCGAGGTCCCCAAGGCGCCGTCGATGAGATGCTCGAGGCCTTTGATGTGCGCCGCAAGATCATCCACGAGGAGCTGAACGCCATCCCTGGCTTCTCGTGCGTGATGCCCAAGGGCGCTTTCTACGCCTTCCCCAACACGTCGGGGACCGGGATCTCGAGTCGCGTGCTGGAGGACGAGCTCCTCAACGTGGCTGGCGTCGCCTGCCTCGCCGGGACGAGCTTCGGGGACTTCGGCGAGGGCTACATGCGGTTCAGTTACGCGAACAGCGCCGAGAACATCCGCGAGGGATTGCGCCGCGTGCGCGCCCACCTCGAGCAGCGGGGGAGCTGAGCCCATGACCGCTGACTTCCGGAGCGACACGGTGACGAGACCGTCCGCCGCGATGCGGGCGGCCATCGTCGAGGCTGAGGTGGGGGATGACGTCCTCGACGGCGACCCGACGGTGCGCCTTCTCGAGGAGGAGGCCGCTGCTTGGCTGGGGAAGGAGCGGGCGCTCTTCGTCCCCTCTGGAACGATGGCCAATCAGGTCGCCCTCGGCGCGTGGACGCGCCCCGGAGACGAGATCATCTGCCAGCGCTGGGCCCATGTCACGACGTTCGAGGGGGGGGCAGCAGGCTTCCTTCATGGGCTCCAATCCCTGACGCTCGGCGGGCGGGATGGGCGCATGGCAGCGGCGGAGGTCGAGGAGGCCATGCGGCCAGACTTCATCCACTGCCCGAAGACGGCGCTCGTCTGCCTCGAGCAGACCCACAACGTGGCCGGTGGTGTCGTCGTTCCCATGGAGGAGATCTCCTCCATCTCTCGCGTCGCCAGGGAGCGTGGGGTGCCGGTGCACCTGGACGGCGCCCGGCTGGCGAACGCGGTCGTCGCCTCAGGGGTGGCCGCGCCGGAGTGGACGGCCCATGCGGACTCGGTGTCGCTCTGTCTCTCCAAGGGGCTCGGGGCCCCTGTGGGGTCCGTGGTGGCTGGCGACGCGGCCTTCGTCGAGCGCGGCATGCAGGTGCGGAAGCGACTCGGGGGCTGGATGCGCCAGGCCGGGCTGCTGGCGGCGGCGGCGCGGGTGGCCCTCGCAGAAAACGTGGAGCGGCTCGCTGTGGATCACGCCCTGGCCCGCGAGGTCGCCGAGCGGCTCTGCGGCATCGATGGGCTCACCGCAGATCCGCAGACGGTGGCCACCAACATCGCCATGGTCACGGTCGAGCGTGACGGGCTCAGCGCGGCGCAGGTCGCGGCGTCGCTCGGTGAGCGGGGGGTCCATGTGATGGCGATGGGGCCGCAGGTCCTGAGGTTCGTGACGCACTTGGACCTCTCGACCGGCGACGTGGACCTTCTCGAAGAGGCCGCGCGTGCGGTCATGGGGTGACCGCACGCGCGACTCCGAGCGCATTTTTACATCCTCATTTCGAGAGGGTGCGGCGCCCAGCGGTGGGCGTCCACGCGGCGCTCAGGGTGGCCGGGTGACGGCGGCGGGGGCTGAGATCTTCGAGCGAGCGCCGAATGGAGACAACTCGCCACGGTGCGACGAAAGGTCCGCGCGCGTTCGAGGTTGCGCATCGCCCCTGCGACGGTGAAGCTGTAGTGGCGAACCCTTCGTTCGACAAGCCGGGCGCATTGACGTCTGTTCCCCCACAGTGACTGACCACATGAGACTCCTCCCCATCCTCGCAGCCGGGCTGCTCGCCTCTTCTCTCTCGGCGACCGCAGCCGCCCAGTGCCCCGGGTCCCAGCCGGGCGCCGACGTGATCGTTGGCCAGATCCCCAGCATCTCCAACTACGGGCAGCTCGGGGGCATGGCCGCGTATTCGCTTGGCACGACCTCATGCAACGTTGGCGACGAGGAGCTGCTGTGGTTCGCGAACTCCACGAACCACCCCGTCATCGGGCAGAACATCTACCGCCTCGAGGACGGTCGCTTCGAGCAGGTTGGCATGAGCTGGCTCAAGCACGGGTTCACCGCGCTCCAGCAGAACCTCTGCTGTAACTGCAATAGCTCAGGGTCCGGCTCTCGGCTTGGCGTCGGGTGCTCCGACCCGTACAGCTCGGGCCTCAACGGCTCCCAGTCGGGCCTCGGGCCGCGCTTCCAGGTGGACGCCTTCACCGGCGCGTTCAACTACCCGTTCGCCCAGCAAGGGCAGACAGGGGACACCATCTTCAAGCGGATCCAGGTCCCTGTGAGTGATGTGCTCGCGTCGGCCCACCCCACCGCTCGCTACTTCGGTGAGTCGCAGTACATCGCCCCTGACGACGCCGCAGCTGGTAACGGCTTCAACAACGTTTCGTGGTGCAACCTCAACCGCCCGCAGTCGGGCACCAACCTGAGCATCGGCGGCGGCACAAACCGCGAGCAGGCCGCCATCCGCGCCTGGGCCGTGTATGAGCCGTCGGCGACCATCACCGAGGTGAACGTCCCCGGTGAGGGCCAGTTCCTCGTCGGGCAGAACGTGATCGACCTCGGGAATGGCACCTGGCGCTACGAGTTCGCGATCTTCAACAACAACAGCCACTTCAGCGGCGGGTCGTTCTCCGTCCCCGTCGGGGCGGGGTCCACGCTGCTCGATGTTGGCCACTCGTTCCCGCACTACCACTCTGGCGAGCCGTACACCAACACGGCCTGGGTCGGGACGCAGTCCGCGGGCGCCATGACCTGGTCCACTGAGGCGTTCATCGTCAACGAGAACGCCAACGCCCTCCGCTGGGGCACGACGTACAGCTACTGGTTCACCTCCAACGGTGAGCCGACCGCCGGCACGGCCACCCTCGGACTCTTCCGTCCCGGGAACCCCGGTGACCAGCAGGTCGCCCTGATGGTCCCCGGCGACCCCTCGGGGAGCGGCGCGGTGATCACCAGCTACTGTGATGCGAACCCGAACTCCACCGCGCTCGCCGGCGACATCACGGCGTCCAGCGTCGACCAGTCGGCGCGCACCATGGAGATCGAGGCCAGCAACCTTCCCGTCAACGCGAACGGCTTCTTCATCTCCTCTCTGGACCAAGGCTTCGTCGCTGGCGCTGGTGGCAGCGGCGGCAACCTCTGCCTCGGTGGGAGCATCGGTCGCGGTGTCGCTGGTGGCATCAAGACCGCCGACAGCACGGGCCGCTTCGCGGGAACCGTGAACCTGGACGCCATCCCCACCGGCAACGGCAGCAGCTCGGCCATGACGGGACAGACCTGGTACTTCCAGGCCTGGCACCGTGACAGCCTGATCCCTGGCCTCACGACCTCGAACTTCACGGATGGCGTGAGCGTCCTGTTCTTCTAAGAGCAGGGCTCTGGGCCGCGGCCGCCCCGCCTCTCCCAATCACGGGGGGGGCGGGGCGGCTTCATGTACGGGGATTCGGGGAGGGGCGGGGCGGCCGCTGCTCCAAGGGAGCGGGCCGGGACCTTGGGGAGGAGCCTGGCAGGAATCAGGCTCCGCGGCCATACGCGTGAGGCCCGAGTGACTATCCTGCTTCCGACCATGAATCAGCTCGCCAATGCCAAGCTCACCGTCGTCGGCGCCGGCTACGTCGGCTCGACGTGCGCCCACCTCGCCGCGCTCAAGGACCTCGCCCCCGAGATCTGCCTGATCGATATTGCCGAGGGCCGGCCTCAGGGCATCGCCTTGGACATGAACCAGTCCGCGGCGGTCGAGGGCTTCTCGAGCCGGGTGGTCGGCACGAACGACCCCCGAGATACCTACGACTCGGATGTCTTCATTGTCACCGCCGGGCTGCCGCGCAAGCCCGGCATGAGCCGCTCCGACCTCCTCGAAGTGAACGGCAAGGTCATGCAGAGCGTCGCAGAGTACATCCGCGCGGGCTCGCCTGAGGCGGTCGTCATCGTGGTGACCAACCCGCTCGATTCCATGGTGACGCTCATGCGTCACTGCCTCGGCTTCCCGTCGCGACGCGTGATCGGCATGGCCGGTGTGCTGGACGCGGCCCGCTACTCCTGGTTCATCTCGGAGGCCACTGGCGCCGCGGTGCAGGACGTGGACGCCATGGTGCTCGGCGCACACGGTGACTCGATGGTGCCCATGGCAGATCGCTGCACGGTCAACGGCATCGGCGTGCTCGACCTCGTGGATCGGGACGCCGTCGAGGCCATGGGGGAGCGGACGAAGAAGGGCGGCGGCGAGATCGTCAAGCTGCTCAAGACAGGCAGCGCGTGGTACGCCCCGGCCTCAGCGTCGGTGGCCATGGCGGCCTCTGTCCTGCGCGATGAGCGCCGCATGATGCCCTGCGCGTGCCTCTTGAACGGGGAGTACGGCCTGGAGAACCTCTACATGGGGGTCCCGGCCGTTCTCGGCCGAGGCGGTGTCGAGCGGATCGTCGAGCTCCCGCTGAAGACCGAGTCACGGGCGCTGCTGCAGAAGACCGCGGGCGCCATCCATGACGATGTCCTCGCCATGCGAGACCTCGGCCTCTTCTGATCTCAGGCGCCCAGACCGCTCTTCACAGGGCCGACCGCCGGGTCGAGCCAAGACCGCAACACCAGGTCCGCGAGCCACGCGGGCTGCGTCTCATGACTGATACTCGCACTGAATCCGACTCCATGGG
>JAQWJQ010000259.1 GCA_029248265.1 Planctomycetota bacterium | reverse complement strand
TCTTCACCATCAACGGCTGGGTGGGGGTGGCGCTCTTCCTCGGGCTCGCCCTCGACATGGGGCTCCGTTCGGGCGACGCTGTGGTCTGAATGGCGCGCAAGAAGAAGGCTGGTAAGAAGAAGCCGAGGGATCCCAACCCCGAGGACGCTCTCCGTGATCTCGAGCACCGCATCGAGCAGGGGCTCCCGCGGGTGTCGATCCTGCGCGGTGACGAGGCCTACTTCCGGGAGCGCGGCGTCCGCGCCCTGAGCGAGCGTGCCCGCTCGGACGGCCTGGAGGTCTGCCGCCACGACCCGCTCGACCCGGACTACTCCGCGGCGCGCCTCGTGGATGACCTCTCCACCGGGGCGCTCTTCCAGGCCTCCCGCTGCGTGGTGCTGCACCACGCCGAGCGGGTGGTGGTCGACCGCGCGTCGGCATTCTCCGCCGGGGTGCGCGACGCGATGCTCGCCTGGATCGCGTCGGCCAGCCCCGGCGCGATCGTGCTCTCGGCGGACAAGCTCCGGGCGGACCACGCGCTGGCCAAGGCGGTCAAGGCGGCCGAGGGTCCGATCGTCGGGTGCAGGCGCCTCTATGACACGCCGCCGCCTTGGAACCCGGACCCCAGGAACACGGAGCTCGCCCAGTGGTGTGGCGCCCGCGCGCGCAGCCTCGGCGTGAAGCTGGACGCAGCCGAGGCGTACTACGTCGTGGCGGCGACGGGCAATGACCTGAACGCCATCGAGGACCGGCTCAAGGGGCTCGTGGGCCGCGGAGCCGAGGCGATCCAGGAGCTCGTGACCTGGGACAGCAGCGCGTCTGTTTGGGATGTGGCGGAGTCTCTGGTCGCAGGGGACGTCCGCAAGGCCGCGGTGGGGATCGAGACGCTGTTCTCGGGTGGGGCGGTTCAGCGCGACGGCAGCCGGACCCTCGACTTGGGGGGGATCGTGGCGCAGCTGAGCACCGCGGTCTCCGCCAAGCTGCGGGAGGCGGTCCGTGGGGCTGGTGAGCTGGAGGCGGGGCGCGGGATCTCTGCCGCCGCCACCGCCGCGGGCGTCCGGGGCCCGAAGCCCGCCGTGGACGCCTTCGAGAAGCGCATGGCCGCCCGGGCGCCGGGGGCCTGGAGGCCCATGCTCGAGGACTTCGGGGTCCTTGAGCGGCGCTCGCGCTCCTCGGTGCAGGTGGACGCGAGCGACTTCATGCAGCTCGCCCTGCGTTGGCGCGGTTCGAGCAAGGGCTCAGGCTCTCGATCCACGCGCCGGTGAACTACCATGGGGGCATGAGGGAAGCCGCCAACCAGACCGTGCCCGAGGGCGGTCGCATCGCCGTCCTGTCCGAGGTCGTCCGGAACCAGATCGCAGCGGGCGAGGTCATTGAGCGACCCGCCTCCGTGGTCCGGGAGCTGCTCGACAATGCCATCGACGCTGGCTCTTCGCGGATCCAGGTCGACCTCGAGGAGGGCGGCATGCGGATGGTGCGCGTGACGGACGACGGCCTCGGCATGATCCCCGAGGACCTCGGGCTCGCCTTCGAGGCGCACGCCACCAGCAAGCTCCGTACGCCCGAGGATCTCGACCACATCGCGAGCCTTGGCTTTCGTGGCGAGGCCTTGGCCTCCATGGCGTCCGTCGCGCGCTGCTCGATCCGCTCGCGACCCCGCGGCGTCGACGTCGGCGCCGAGATCACCGAAGAGGGAGGGCGCCGCGGCAAGGTGACCCCGACCGGGATGCCGGAGGGGACGATCGTTGAGGTGCGCGACCTGTTCTTCAATACGCCTGCGCGCCGGCGCTTCCTCAAGCGAGAGCAGACCGAGCTCTCGCGCTGCACAGAGATTGTTCAGCGCGTGGCGCTGGCGCACCCGGCTGATGAGAACGGTCAGGGGGGCATCGGGTTCGTGGTCATGCACGGCGGGCGCCGGGTCTTCGATGTGGAGCCTGGCATGGACCTGCTGGCGCGGATCCGCCGGGTCTTCGGGGATGAGCTCGCCGCCGAGCTGGAGCCGGTGGAGGCGTCCATGGGCTCCACGAGGATCACCGGCTACGTGGCGCCGCCGCGCTTCGGGCGCAGGGACGCGCGCCGCCAGATGTGGTTCCTCAACGGCCGTCCCATGAAGGACAAGGTCCTCACGCGGGTGCTCAAGGACGCCTATCGAGGTGTGCTGATTGACGGCCTGCAGCCGGTCGGGTTCCTCCAGCTCTGGATGGACCCGGAGTCCGTGGACGTGAACGTTCACCCCGCCAAGAGCGAGGTGCGGCTCCGGGACGAGCGTTCGCTGTTCGGGTTCCTGGTCAACGCGCTCAAGGAGGCGGTGCTGCGCACGGACATGGCGACCCCTGGGGAGTCCATGATCGACCGCCTGCGCCGCCGGGAGGGTCGGCCGATGCAGCGGGAGACGCTCCCTGACCCCGGACCTCGGGGGGCTGGTGGCGCCGGGTCCTGGATCCCGCGCGCCGGCGACCCGAGCCCCGCGTCTGGCCTCGGCGGCAGCGGCTCCTCGGGAGAGGGGTATATCGTGCGCGAGGTCGCCCCGCGCGACGGCGGCGCCGCCGCGCCCTTCGGTGCCCCGGGTCAGGACGCCGAGACGGCAGGCCAGCACGCGGCCCAGGGCCCCCCGGTCGATGGCGCGACGGATCAATGGAGTTCGGTCGACGACCTCCGTGGGCCGTACATTCAGGTGGACCGCACCTACATCCTCCGAGCGGTGCCAGACGGCTTCGAGATCATCGACCAGCACGCGCTCCACGAGCGCCTGACCTTCGAGGAGCTGCGGCGAGAGGTGAAGGCCGGCAAGGTCGAGGTCCAGCGCCTTCTGGCGCCCGAGCTCGTCGACCTCAGCCAGGCCGATGTGCAGTTGATCACGGTGCACCAGGAGGCGCTGCGGCGCATCGGGCTCGAGCTGGAGCCCTTCGGGGACAAGACGGTGGCCGTGCACGGCCTCCCAGCGCGTATTCGCCGGCCTGACCCCGAGGCGATCGTGCGGGATGTGGTCGACGTGATCGCCAGGACCGGCAAGGCCCCGGACGCGGAGGATGTCCAGGAGGAGGTCCTCCACCGGACGTCCTGTCGCTCTTCGATCATGGCAGGGGACACGCTCGACGAGTCCTCGATCCGCGCCCTCCTCGAGCGGGCCCGCGACGCAGGCATGGACCAGACGTGTCCGCACGCCCGACCGACGCGGGTGAAGTTCACCCTCGCCGACCTCGAGAAGGCGTTTCACCGGACCTGATCCACATCGGCCCAGCGCGCTGGCCAGAGATCGGCTCGCGAGCGCCGCCTCGTGGGCGTGAGGCGCGGAGGTCCTAGCGCGGCCTGAAGAAGGCCGCGTCGAGGTCGGCGCTCATGTCTCCGTCGATGAAGTACAGGTCGGCGCGCGGGACGTCGGAGAAGCGCAGCTCGCTGGGGCTCGCGCCCGTCGTGGTCTCGTAGGCGAAGAACCGGCCTGGGAGCCAGCTCTGGTCCTTGGGCGCCCCAGCCTGGGGATGGAGGAGCCACTCGGTGCTCTGGACGAGGACCGCGCCGGGGACCTGCAGGGGGCCACTGCTGCCCGGGGAGACGAGGACCACCTGCGGGCGCCCGCTGTCGGGGGCGATGCCGAAGAGCAGGCGGTAGGGGCGCGACTTGGCCTCAGCGCCCTCGACGCTGCGGAAGTCCCTGAAGTCCGGGGTCTGGAGCTCGAGCCATTGGAGCCCCGCGCACAGCTCGCTGATCGCTTGCTTCCGGCCCCCGCGCACGCCCTCGATGTCGGTCCCGGGGAGTACCACGGGGTGCGGGTCCCCGTCGAAGCGGAGCTGAAGCGGCGCCCCCTCCTCGCGGGTCATGGTGCGCTCGCGGAGGGAGATGATCCGGAAGCTGGAGGGGCGGGTGAGCCGGGCGATGTCGAAGGAGATCGCGGCCCAGCTGTCGATCTCGGCTCGACTCTCCTTGGCGTCGCGTCCCCGCAGGGACTGCCAGCCGTCGGTCTGCCCCTCGCCCTGTACCTTGCGGTACCAGTACTGGAGGCGTCCCCGCTCGTCGCGACCTCGCATCTGGGTGCTGCGCTCCGCCCGCTGCTGGTCGAGAACGACCCCCCGTACCAAGCCGGGGCCCTCGTCGAGATAGTGGAACCTGGCGCTGAAGTTCTGAGTCCCGGAGGGCTGGCGGCTACGGACATCAAACTCGAACTGGAAGGCACGCGGCGCTTCCGCGGCAGGTGTGCCGTCATCCACGGAGAGGCTGCCCGCGAGCCGACTCCAGAGGAGGCGGGCGCCCTCGGTGGTGTCTCGGGGCACCCGACCGGGTGCGGCGGCGTCGCCATCAGAGGCCAACATCGAGGCGCCCTCTGCGCGGCTGGTACCCAGGGCAGGAGGGAGCTTGGGGGTCTCCTCCTGAAGCGCGGAGGCGGCGAGGGCTGGGGCCGCCGCGGCGGTGAGTGCGAGTGCGAGCAAGTAAGCGCGGTCCATGGCTAGATCGTCGCCTCCCCAGGCGCGGACTTCCAGCCCGACGGACGTCTTGGGGCCGGAAGGCTTACGATTCCTGCATGACTCCCGACGTGAAAGCTCCCGGGCACGTGCTGGATCGGGCTCCCCTGCGATTTCTGGTGGGCTCCACGGCCTCGGGGAAGACCGGGCTGGGCCTGAGGGTCGCGCAGCGCCTCGGCGCCGAGATCATCGCCCTCGACTCCATGACGGTGTATCGGGGTCTGGATATCGGCACGGCGAAGCCCACCGTCGAGGAGCGGGCCCTCGTCCCTCACCACCTCATCGATGTGGCGGATCCAGCCGAGCGCTTTGACCTTCAGGGGTACCTGCGCCTCGTGGAGGGGGTCCTCCTCGACCTCGAGGCCCGTGGGTCCTCCGCGATCTTCGTGGGTGGAACAGGCCTCTACCTCGCGGCGCTGCTGAGGGGCGTCTTTGACGGGCCGCCGGCGGACCCGGAGGTGCGCGCCGGCCTGATGGAGCGGGCAGAGCGAGAGGGTGACGCGGTACTCCACGCGGAGCTCACTCAGGTGGACCCGGAGGCCGCTGCGCGGATCCACCTGAACGATCGACGGCGCACCGTGCGCGCCCTTGAGGTCTGGCGGCAGACCGGGCGGACGATGTCCTCGCACCAGGGACAGTGGGGGGCAGCGCCGTCGCCTCGGGAGGCCCGTGCGGTGATCGTCGGCCTGGAGCTGCCCACCGAGGAGCTCGATCGCCGGATCCAGCAGCGGACCAGGGAGATGCTCGACGCCGGCTGGCCTGAGGAGGCAGCGGCGGTGACGGCCGGGGCGGGCCTTGGGGCCTCGGCGTCCCAGGCCCTCGGGTACGGGACGGCCGCGAAGGTCGCCACAGGCGAATTGACTCGGCAGGAGGCCGGGGAAGAGATCGCCCTCCGGACTCGTCAGTTCGCGCGGCGGCAGCGCACATGGTTCCGCAAGTTCGACATTGGCTGGGTCGACCCCCGGGCGGCGGAGGCGGAAAATGAAATCACCGCGCGGATGGAGTCCGCGCGGTGATCTGAAGGTCGCGAGCCCGGAGGCTCACTCGCAGGCGAGTCTCACTCGACGTAGCCGAGCTCGGAGAGCTCCTCGCTGTCGGAATACGGGTTGGCCGGGATCGTCCACTCGTGGTCCTTGGCCTTCGGCTCACCCGCCTGGAACGGGTTGGTCGGGTTGTTGGCCATGATGTGGCGCGAGAAGGTCCGCCCAAAGCCGCTCCACTGGCTGCTCCGATACTCGCCGTAGGTCGTGACGGCCGACGGGTCGTAGCCCGTGGCGGCACGGACGATCCGCGGCTGGATGGAGGCGATCCGCCAGTGGTCGTTGATCTTGTCGCCCGTGTTGGATGCGCACGAGCTGGCGAGGAGGCCTGCGGCGAGCGCGAGGCCGGCACGGCGGAGGTTGTTCGCGGAGGCGAGAGCGTTGGGGCGCGTCATCGTCGTGGGGTCCAGGTTGGACTGGTGGAACGGTGCACACCCGGCAGGGAGCACAACGCATTCAGGGGTGAATCTCCGGGCCGCCGTGGAGGCGGGCCCAGCGAGGAGGGTCCATGGAGGGGAAAGGGCTTCCCCGGGGGACACAGTATTGAGGGGCAAGGGCCGGAAGTCCAGAGACCTGAGCCCTCGTGAGGGGCAGATTCTGAGGCAGGGGCGTGTGGATGTGGGACGTTCGCGGGCTGGCGGCCGTCCCACGGTTCCCCCGTGGGCCCTGTTTGACGTACCTTGGACACGTCTCCCAGTCACCTCTTTCCAGCTCCCCGCCCCTGTTTTCCTTGGCTGCCCGCTCGAGAATTGCCCTCTTTGGAGGCTCGTTCGACCCTGTGCACCGCGCTCACCTCGAGGTGGCGAGGCGGGCTGGGCTCGTCTTCGGTCTGGACCGCGTGATCTTCACGCCCGCGGCCACACCTCCGCACAAGCTGGGCAAGGAGCTCGCACCGGGCGGTGCCCGACTTGCCATGCTTGAGCGCGCGACGGCGGGCGTGGCTTCGTGGGAGGTCTCGGACGCGGAGCTCCGACGCGAGGGCACCTCGTTCACCGTGGACACCCTGCGCTCCCTCGGGGCGAGGGATGGGGCTGATGAAGCGGTGCAGCTCTTCATGATCATCGGGAGCGATAACCTGCCCGGTCTGCCTGGATGGAAGGATGTCGAGGAGGTGCTGACGCTGGCCAAGCCGATCGTCGCCTGGCGCGAGGGGAGCCCGGACGAGCATCTGGCGGCGCTCGAGGGGCGGCTTCCGGCCTCGCTCGTGGAGCGCCTGAGCGCCGGCTTCTTGCGGCTGCCTCCGGTTCCAGGGAGCGCGACCGAGCTTCGGGCCAGGCTGGCGGCGGGCCACTCCCTCTCGGATGAGCTGCCCGACGGCGTCCATGACGTCATTCTCCGCGAGGGGCTCTACGGCATCGAGTCCAGGGAGGCGTCGGCGTGATGTTCTTCGTCGTCTTCACCGTCGCGTTGGTCTTCACGGGCGTGCTCGTCTTGATCGCTCCGGCCCTCGGTTGGTTCGACCGGCGCGAAGGGCTGGAGTATCGGAAGCCCATTGAGGAGAACATCCCGGTGGTCGGGGGCGCCTCGATCCTCGGCGCCATCGCCATCGCGCAGTACCTCGACCCGCTCATTCCGCTGCCGTGGCCCGCGCTGCTCGGCGCCTTCCTCCTTGGTCTGGTGGATGACGTCCGGCGGGGGGGCTTGAGCCCTGCCGTGAAGCTCTCCGGGCAGATCGTCGTGGCGACCCTGCTCATCGTGATCCCCGGCCCGGCCTTCGTGGACCACACGCCCATGGAGCTCCTCTTCATGGCTGGCCTGGCGCTCGTGGCGATGAACGCGGTCAACCTCTTCGATCACGCAGACGGGATGGCGGGGACGGCGTGTTGCCTCGCCCTTTGCCCGGGCGGGCCAGCGCTGGCGGCGGCCGTCGGCGGCTACCTGCCCTTCAATATCCTGATTCGCCACAAGAAGACGTTTCGGGAGTCCGTCCCCATGACCATGCTGGGCGACTCGGGGACGCACCTTCTCGGGGTCGTCATCGCGGTGACGCCGGCGGCGTGGTGGTTCCTGCTCATCCCAGTCCTTGATGCCGCGCGCGTCATGGTCGCACGGGTGCTGCGAGGTCAGCCCTTCTGGGAAGGAGACCGCACCCATCTCGGGAACCGTCTCGCTGGGATCGGCTTCGGTCCGGTGAGCACCTCCCTGGTTGTGCTGATCCTCGTGGGGGCTCCGCTCCTCGGGCGGCTCGCCTCTGGCGGTGAGAGGATTGGCGTCGGTGGACTGGCGGTCAGCGTGGTCCTCTACTTCATCGCGGTGCGCGCGACCTACGGCCACGTGGCACCGGCACTCCAGACTCGGGAGGCGCGGCCTGTCGAGCGAGACGAGCGCGTGGCGAGGGAGGCTGAACGCGCCGCCAGCGATGCGGAGAACTGGGACGCCGACGCGGACGAAGGCATCTTGCCCAGCACGCTGCGCCTCGAGGTCAGGCAGCGGGCGGCCGGGGCCGCGCCGTCGTTACGGGCTCAGGGGTTGCCGCGGCCGAGCCCGGGCCCGGTGCGGGCTCAGGAGGGCGCCGGGCCTCTCACTCAGGAGTGGGTCCCGCTGAGGCGGCGGCGCACCTCCGCGAACCCCTTCGCCACCCCCCCCGCGAACCCCTTCGCCAAGCCTGACTTCCCCCGGAGCGCAAGCTGGGCGCATGGGGCGCGGAGGGCGCAAGAGGCGGAGGCGCCGGAGGCGGACGATGAGTTCGGTAAGCATGATCACCCGCTGACGGGAGCGGGGCCTAACGCCGGGCCAGACCAGGGGTCCGTGGCAGAGGCCTTTGGCGATCTGACCTGAAGGTCTGGGGCGCGAGGTTGCCGTGGGGGCGACCGATCCCGATACTTCTTGCCCGGTCCAGCGCCACGTTGGGGCCGTTGCCCCATGGCCTATCCCCTCACCGCGATCATCAGCGACCTCCACGGCAACCGTCAGGCGGTCGAGGCGTGCCTCGCTGACGCGGAGGCGCGTGGAGCGAGGCGCTTCGTGTGCCTCGGGGATATTGTTGGGTACGGGGCGGAGCCGCGTGCCTGCCTCGACGCCGTGATGGGGCGCTGCGTGCCAGCCCCCTCGGCGGAGGGGGCGCCCCTCGAGCCTGGGATTTGCCTCAAGGGGAACCACGAGGAGGCCTTGCTCTTCAGCGCCGACGACTTCAACCCAAAGGCCCGGGCGGCGATCGAGTGGACTCGGGAGGAGGTCAGCAGGGATCCTGCTCGGGCTGATGCCTACTGGGACTTCATCGGTGAGCTCGAGGCCAGCGCAGCGGACGACGTCGCCATGTACGCCCATGGGTCGCCCCGCGATCCCGTGAGGGAGTACGTCGTTCCACGAGACATCCGAGACCGAGAGAAGATGGGCGCCCTCTTCGGCGCCATGGTTCGGCCAATCTGCTTCATCGGGCACAGCCACGTACCGGTGGTGCTCTTCGAGGACGGGGCCTACTTCGTGCCAAAGGCGGAGGAGCCCGTCTGTGGGCCCTATGACCTCGGCGACCTCGAGGGGAACCGGGCCATCGTCAATGTCGGGTCAGTGGGGCAACCCCGCGACGGAGACCCGCGGCTCTCTTACGTCCTCTTCGACGGGCGAAACGTGACGTTCGTGCGCGCCGATTACGATCATGCCGCCGCGGCGGCAGCGATCCGCGCGGTCCCTGAGCTCCCTGAATTTCTGGCTGATCGCCTCGCCAACGGGCGCTGATCGGCTCATCTATCCCCCCGTCTCCGCACGGGCTACCCCAACGTCAATCCCCCATGGGTCCGGAGAAGCGTCTCCCCCTGGCACTCTTCCTGTGCTTCGTCATCCTCTTCGGCTGGAGGGCGATCACCGCGCCTGAGCCCGCTGATGGTGGGCTCAGAGACACGGAGCCCCTCACCTCTGAGGACGTGGAGGTCGGGGGTGAGCCCTCTACTGCCGCGGCTGCGGCTGCTGCGGAGTCCGCCGCAGCTGAATCCGCCGCAGCCCTGTCCGTCGCGGCTGGGGAGCCCGCCGTTCAGCCGGCTCCCGCGGCGCCTGAGGCCGGGGACGCCTCGCTGGTGGAGCCCTGGGCGGAGTGGGTGGAGATTGGGCACTCCGGTTCCCGGGGGCATGCCTTCGTGCGCTTCGACAGCCTGGGCGGGAGCGTCGCGGAGCTCCGGCTCGGCGAGTTCTTCGTTCGGGAGGGGCTGACCACGGAGGAGCGAGGCGAGATGCACAACCGGGTTGCGGTGGTGCAGCCGGCGGTGACGCCGGAGCAGACGATTCACTCGTTCATGCTGCGGCCGGACCTCTCCGCGCAGGAGCTGCTGAGCTCGAATCCGAGCAAGGTGCACTGGGCGCACCGACTCGTCGAGGGCGGTGTGGAGTTCACGCACCGCGACGCCGGCGGGTTGACGCTCGTGAAGACGATCCGGCAGGTCCCTGATCAGTTCCAGTTGGCGGTGACGCTGGAGCTCCAGAGCACACGCGAGCGGGTGGCAGAGCAGCGCGCCACGCTCGGCCTCATTGCCTCTGCCGGGATGGTGGCGGAGGGCAAGGATAGCTTCTACCAGGAACCGAAGGCGGTCGCGGCCACCCGCGGTGGCGCCCTTGGGGAGCATCTCCTGGATGAAGACGGCGACCCACGCCGAGGTCTGCTGGCCTCTCGAGGGGGCGGCGAGCTGTCGTTCTTCGGGACGCACAACAAGTACTTCATGATGCTGGCTCGGCCGGCCACGGACCTCGCCCGGGCGGTGCTGGCGGAGGCCAAGTGGGTCTCCCTTTATGACCTGAATTGGGAGCTGGACGGTGGCGAGCGCAGCGCCGGGTTCAGGAACTTCATGGTGGAGGGGGTGCTCGCGCTGACGACCCCCAGCCAGGGGGCGTCGACGAGCGTTGAGCTGCTCAGCTACTACGGGCCGAAGTCAGTGCGCTCCCTGCCTGCGGGGGACGCGTTCATTCCCATCATCGAGCAGGTGCAGCGCGAGGACCTCGGGTTCTTCGATGGCATCGCGAGCGTGATCCTCGGGTTCCTCAACTTCCTGCACGGCGTCGTCGGCAACTGGGGGCTGGCCATCATCATCCTGACGCTCTGCGTGAGGAGCCTCTTGTTCCCGCTCAACAGGCGGATGCAGACCTCGATGGCGCGCCACGCCACGAAGATGAAGCGCGTTCAGCCGAAGATCGACGCGATCAAGAAGAAGTACGAGAAGGACCCGAAGCGGTTGCGCCAGGAGCAGGCGCGGATCTTCCAGGAGGAGGGCGCCATGCCGCCGATCGGGGGTTGCCTCCCGGTGTTCTTCCAGATCCCGATCTTCTTCGGTCTGTTCAGCGCCTTGCGCGTCTCGTTCGACCTCCGCCAGGAGCCCTTCCTTGGCTGGATCAAGGAC
>JAQWJQ010000068.1 GCA_029248265.1 Planctomycetota bacterium | reverse complement strand
CATCAACGGTGGCGCCGACGCGGACGCCGTCCTCGAGGCAGAGGCCATGGCCATCGTCGCCTTCCTCTACCGATACCACGAACCGGCCCTGGCCTCGATCGTGGCCGACATCGGGCATTACGAATCGGACGAGGGGCAGCCTGGCGGCGAGGCCGAGCTGCGGGCCCTCTCCCGTCACCTCGGGCCTGCCGGCCTGGACGAGATCGCCAACGCCCTCCGGAAGGGGCGCCACTACCGCCCGTGACGGCCCCGGGGGCCGCCAGGCCCCCGAGGACCCCCCAGCGCCTCCCCCGGCTCCGCCTCGCGGGTCCGGGGGAGGCGCCGTTTCGGGGTGGGTTCCGCTGGCGATCCACCGAGCCTCGGATTTGAGGGTGCCTCAGCGCCCAGGATCCGGACAATATCCGTCATGCGCGTGCTGACACTCGACGTCAACGGTGACCGCCAAGAGACCGCGGCGCCCGACCACTGGACCCTGCTTGAAGTTCTCCGCTACAAGCTCGGACTGACCGGTTCCAAACAAGGCTGCGACAAGGGCGACTGCGGCGCCTGCACCGTCCTGATCGACGGCAAGCCGGTGCTGTCTTGCCTCACCCTTGGCGCCGAGGCGCAGGGCTGCGCGGTCCAGACCATCGAGGGTCTCCGCCCCGCCCACCTCAAGCGCAGCGCCACCCCCGAAGGCACAGCCACAGGAGGGATCGACCCCGTCCAGGACGCCTTTGATCGCTGCGGCGCTCTCCAGTGCGGCTTCTGCCAGCCAGGGATGATGCTGTCGGCGCGGGCGCTGCTCGACCGATCAGCGACCCCAACACGCGAAGAGATCCAGAAGGCCCTTTCGGGCAACCTCTGCCGCTGCACGGGCTACACCCAGATCATCGAGGCGGTCGAGACGGCCATCGCCGAATCCACCGGAGGCAGCAGTCCCCGCCCGAGCTGGGTCGAGGACCGCGAGCACCTGCGCGAGGAGGCTCTCTGATGGCCGCCAGAGATATCCACGGGGTTGAGGCGCCCTGGGAGGACTTCCGGGTGGTGGGCAAGAGCCACCGCAAGATCGACGGCGTCTCCAAGGCGACCGGCGAAGCGGTCTACGCCGACGACATCCAACTCCAGGGCATGCTGCACGCGAAGACGCTGCGGAGCCCCCACGCCCACGCCCGCATCGTCTCCATTGACTCGTCCCGTGCCCTGGCGCTGCCCGGCGTCCACGCGGTCATCACCGGCGCGGACCTCTCGGTCCAGTACGGGGTCATCCCCTGGACGCCCGACGAGACGGCCCTCGCCACGGAGAAGGTTCGGTTCATCGGCGACGAGGTGGCCGCGGTCGCCGCGGTGGACGAGGACACCGCGAACGCGGCCCTCGAGCTCATCGAGGTGGAGTACGAGGAGCTCCATGCCTTCCTCGATCCGCGCGAGTCTCTCGAGCGGGACGCCCCTCAGATCCACACCAATCGCAAGGAGAACAACGTCTCCAAGCACGTGGAGCTGGACTTCGGCGACGTGGACGGCGCCCAGGAGAGCGCCGACCTCGTGGTGAAGGGCTCGTACCGCTTCCACGGTTCGACCCACGCGGCCATCGAGCCCCACTGCGCCGTGGCGCGCGTCGCGCCCGACGGGGTCCTCACCCTGTGGTCTTCGACCCAGATCTCCCACTACGTTCACCGCGCCCTGGCGCGCGTCCTCGAGTGGGAACCCCAGCGGATCCGCGTCATCCAGCCCTGCCTCGGCGGCGCCTTCGGCGGCAAGTCAGACCCGTTCAGCCTCGAGTTCTGCGTCGCCAAGCTCGCGCAGATCACGGGCCGCCCCGTGAAGATGCTCTGGACCCGAGAGGAGGTGTTCTACGCCCACCGCGGCCGTCACCCCATGGAGCTCGACTACACAACGAGCGCCACCGAGGACGGCAAGATCACCAGCGTGGACGCCAAGATACTCATCGACGGCGGCTCGTACAGCTCGTTCGGCCTGGTCACCACCTACTACTCCGGTCAGCTGCTCTCCGGCCCCTACGACTTCCCCGCGTACCGCTTCGACTCCACCCGGGTCTTCACGAACAAGCCCCCGTGCGGCCCGAAGCGCGGGCACGGCTCCGTGCAGCCGCGCTTCGCCTTCGAGTGTCAGCTTGATGAGGTGGCGGAGCGGCTCGGCATCGACCCGATTGAGATCCGCCGTAAGAACTTTCACGGCGAGCACACGAAGACCGTCAACGGCCAGCGGATCACCTCGAGCGGCTTCATGGAGTGCCTCGACAAGGTCGAGCGTGGCTCCGATTGGACCGAGCGCCGGGGCAAGCTCCCGCGCGGGCGCGGGCTGGGCGTCGCCGGGTCCATGTACATCTCGGGGACGAACTATCCCATCTACCCGAACGAGATGCCCCAGGCGGGCATCCAGCTCAAGGCAGACCGCTCCGGCCTTGTGACGGTCTTCAGCGGCGCCAACGACATCGGCCAGGGCTCCAGCTCCGTGGTGCGGTACCTCGTGGCCGAGGAGCTCGGGATGGACCACGAGGACGTACGCGTCATCGCGGCGGATTCCGACCTGTGCCCGGTGGACCTCGGCGCGTACTCGAGCCGCGTCACCTTCATGGTGGGCAACGCGACCATCGACGCGGCCCGCAAGCTGCGCGCCAAGATCGTCACCGCAGTGGCCGAGAAGTGGGAGGTCGAAGAGGCCCGCGTGCGCCTCATGGAGGGGCGCGCCATCGACCTCGAAGACCCCGAACAGGTCCTCTCGACCCGCGAGGCCATCGAGCTCGCCGAGGCACGCTTCGACACGCTCGGCGCCACCGGCTCGTACAACACCCCCACCCTCGGCGGCGACTACCGCGGGGGCAGCATCGGCGCCTCCCCCGCCTACTCCTTCACGGCCCACGTGGTCGAAGTGGACGTGGACGAGGAGACGGGTCGTATCACCGTCCCCAAGGTCTGGTGCGCTCACGACTGCGGGCGCGCCCTCAACCCGCGGCTCGTGGCGGGACAGATCGAGGGCTCGGTCTACATGGGGATCGCCGAGGCGCTCCTCGAGGAGCACAAGGTCAACCGCTTCGGCCTCCACAGCGGGCCATCGCTCCTGGACTACCGCCTCCCCACCGCCATCGACACGCCTGACATCGAGACCTTCATCGTGGAGAGCATCGACCCCGAGGGGCCCTACGGCGCGAAGGAGGCCGGCGAAGGCCCCCTCCACTCAGCGATCCCCGCCCTGGCGAACGCGATCCACGACGCCGTGGGCATCCGCCTCAAGGAGCTCCCCTTCACGCCCGCCAAGGTCCTGGCCGCTCTCCGTGAGAAACGCGAGCGCGAGGCGGGCAGCGGCGCCGCGACGGCCATGGACTCCCAGGGAGGACTGGGCTGATGCTGCGCCTTCCCAAGTTCAGGCTCGAGGAGCCCACCCGCATCGAGGGTGTCACCGCGTTGCTCGCCGAGCACGGCGAGAAGGCCATGGTCGTGGCCGGCGGGACCGACTTGCTCCCGAACATGAAGCACGGGCTGTTCGAGCCCGAGGTGGTCGTGAGCCTCGCCCAGGTCGCAGACCTGAGAGGCGTCACCGCGACTCCCGACGGGGGGCTCAGGATCGGCGCCATGACCACCCTCGCGGACATGGCGGCTAGCGAGGCGGTCCTCACCAGGGCCCCGGCCCTCGCTCAGGCGGCCTCCCTGATCGCCGGACCGCAGCTGCGGACCATGGGCACGGCGGGCGGCAACGTCATGCTGGACACGCGCTGCCAGTGGTACAACCAGACCCACTTCTGGCGGAAGTCCCTGGGCTACTGCCTCAAGAAGGACGGCACCGTCTGCCACGTCGTCGCGGGCGGACGGAAGTGCGTGGCCGCGGCGTCCAACGACACGGCCCCGACCCTGATGTCATTGAACGCCGACCTTGAATTCACCGGCGAGGGCGGCGCCCAGACGCTGAAGATCGGCGACCTCTGGAAGGCCGACGGCATCTGGAACAAGGGGGTCGGGCGCGGCGCGCTGCTGACCCACATCAACGTCCCAGCCCAGGCCGCCGGGCACCGCGGGGCGTACGGCAAGCTCCGCGACCGAGGCTCCATCGACTACCCCCTGTTCGGCTGCGCCGTCCGCCTCGACGTCGACGGCGACACCGTGACCGACGCCGACGTCGTGTGCATCGCGCTCGTGGCCAGGCCCCTGCGAATCAAGGGCGTGGCCGACGCCCTCGTGGGACAAAAAGTCGGGACGCCCGGCTTCGAACAGGCCGCCGCCGCCGTCGCGGACCTCGCGCACAGGCAGGCCAAGCCCATGGACAACATCCCGGGTGACGCCGCCTACCGCCGAGAGATGGTGCCCGTCTACGTTCGGCGCACGCTCCTCGCGGCGGCCACCGGCACCGGGCCGGTGCACCACATCTGAGGCGCGCCTTGCCGAGCGGCCGTCCGCGCTGCGGCGCGAGGAGGGGCCTGGGGCAGAGAGGCGCCAGGCCGCCCCGAGGGAACAGGGGGCACGCGGCCCCGTGGCGCCCGCCTAGGGACGGACAAGGATCGACGCCACTGGCGTCGCAGCCTGGCCACCGATCACCGCGCTGAACGCCATGGTGGACCCCACAAAGGGGACCAGGACGCCGCCCGCGAGGCCCAAGCGCGCCTCGGCGCGGCCGCCCGCGTCGAGCACGCCTGCGTTCCCGGTGAACGGGAGCCCGCCCGGCCAGCCAGCCGTGAAGTCGAACAGGCGGTCCCGGTTGAGGGGGACGTGGACGCCGCCGACCACCGTCCCCGGCTGGGTCCCGGAGAGCGAGGCCAGCACCCGGTAGGAGGCCCCGCTGTCGGAGCTTCCACGGTCGAGGACCAGCGGGAGCGGCGTCCCCGCGCTGGCAGAGAGGTGGGACTCACCGATATGCAGCTCGGACGGCGCGACGGACTCCACGGTGAGCAGCGGGTAGAGCTGCACCGGGCGGACCCCGTCGTCCACAGTGATGGCGTACTCCCCCACCCCCTCGTTGGTCGTCGCTACCAGGTCGAAGCTGTGGCTTCCGTCTCCGTGATCCACGAGGTTGGTCAGCTGCGCCACCTCTGGCCCAGCGGCTCTCATGACCGTGACCGCTTGACCACCGACCGCCAGCGGCGAACCATCCACGTCGCGCAGCCGCACATGAACCCTGCTCTTGGTCTGACCATCCGCCTGAAGTCGCGGCATCGAGCTGACCACCTCCGTCCGGACGTGGTCGGGCCGGGCCACGTGCCCCGCACGCCATGCGTCATAGTCGGAACGCAGCCGGGCGATCGGCTCCTGGGTGGTCTGATTACCAGAGTAGTTGAGGCGCAGATAGTAGTCGCCGGCCGCGCACCCGGTGGAGGAGAGGCACGCGGCGTCGTCGTCACCAGGCCGGGCGACCGCCATGAAGGCGCAGTACGAGGCGTACGTGAAGTTGGGCGGCGGGGATCCGCAGCTGGTGGGCTGCGTCGTGGCACATGAGCAGCGACCGTCACCGCCCGCATCCCGCGACGCCTCCATGGCGGCGAGCATGCGCTGCCCCATGTCGCCAGGCGTGCTGATGAAGACCGCCTCGCAGACGTCCAGAACGTTCGCCCCGCTCAGGCCTCCGCCCTGGATCGCGTAGTCGAAGTCTCCGAAGGACCCGACGCGCTTGCCGAGGTAAGGTCCGCCGCTGTTGCCCGTGTGAGACACCGGCAGACCCGCGAAGGCGACGATGCCAATCGTCCGATCCTGAAAGCCGCCATCGCTGGCCTCGATGAGGTCGAGCAGCTGCTGCGGCGTCGCGCCCCAGAGCGAGTTCCTGAAGATGCGCCGACGGTTGACCGGGTTGCTCTGCCAAAAGCCCTGACACACTCCAGCAGCAACACCGACACGGATCACGGGGAGCCGCTGCCCCGCGTCGAAGTTCTCGATGCAGGTCGAGACCACCACAGCGACCTCCCCGGTGGCGCGATTGAGTGCAACGAGCGACCACGTCGCCGAGGCACGGTCGACGAAAGTGAGCGACAGGAGTGCGGCAATCGTCAAGCGGAGGGTGGACCGGACCATGGTTTCACCATAGCAGCCCCCCCCCAACGGGCCCCAATCCGCCTAGGGGCCGACGATGATCGATGCCACCGGAGTCGCCTCCTGGCCCCCGATGACGGCACTGAACGACATTGTCGACCCCACGAGAGGCGTGAGCGCCCCGGGATGCAGGTCCAGCAACGCCGCCGCTCGGCCGTCCTGATCCAGGACGCCGGCGTTACCGGTGAACGGCGCACCGCCCGCCCAGGTGACCGTGAAGTCAAAGAGCCGGTCGCGGTTCAGCGGCACGCTGACCCCGCCGAGGACCGCGCCTGGTTGGGTACCTGACAGCGAGGCGAGCACCCGGTATGAGGCCCCGCTATCGGCCGCGCCACGGTCCAGGATCAGCGGGAGTGGGGTGCCGTCGGCGGCGGACAAGGTGCCCTGACCGATGTGCATCTGCGACGGCGCTGAGGACTCCACCGTCAACGCAGGGTAGAGCTGAACCGCACGCACCCCGTCGTCCACCGTCACGTTGTAGACCCCCACCCCCTCGTTGAGGGTGGCCACCAACTCGAAGCTGTGGGTCCCGTCTCCGTGGTCCACGAGGTTCACCGCTTGGGCCACGTTTGGACCCGAGGCCTTCGTGACCGTGACCGTCTGGCCGCCGACGACCAAGGGGGTGCCGTCGATGTCACGGAGGCGGAGTTCGACCCGGCTCGAGGTCTGGCCATCCGCCTGAAGGCGCGGAACGGATGACGTCACCTCCGAGAGGACATGATCGGGCCGCCCGATCTGGCCCGCACGCCACGCGTCATACTCTGCGCGCAGGCGTGCGATGGGCTCCTGACTGAACGGGCTCCCCGCGTAGGTAATTCGGAGGTAGTAGTCGCCCGCTGCGCACCCGGTCGGGCCAAGGCACGGGGCGTCCGTATCGCCGAGCCGCGCGATGGCCATGAACGCGTTGTACGAGGCATAGGTGAAGTTTGCCGGCGGCGAGCCGCAGCCGGTCGGCGCGCTCGTCGAGCACGAGCAGCGGCCATCGCCACCGCCGTCCCGAGCCGCCTCCATGGCGGCGATCATGCGCTGCCCGAGGTCACCGTTCGTCGCCAGGAAGGCAGCCTCACAGTCGGCCACCACGTTCGCGCCGGTGAGCACGTTCCCCTGGATCGCGTACTCGTAGGGACCGAACGCTCCCGTGAGCCCCCCGGCGTAGGACCCGTTCGAGGTCCCCGTGTGGGTGACCGGGGCACCGGAGAAGGCGACGATCCCGAACTGCCGATCCTGAAAGCCGCCGTCGCTGGCCTCGATCAGGTCCAGCAGCTGTTGCGGCGTGGCCCCGCGGAGGGAGTTGCGGTAGATCCGCCTGCGGTTGGTCGCCTGCGAGAGGACGAAGGACTGCGCCGCCCCCGCGGCGTAGCCCACCCGGATGACCGGGACCGCGGTCGCGATGTCGAAGTTCGAGATGCATGTGGAGGTCGCCACCGCCAGCTCTCCGGTCTCGCGGTTGAGGACCACGATGGACCACGTCGCCTTGGCCGGCGACGCGATGAAGAGGCCGAGGAGAGCGAGCAGGGCGACGCGGAGCGGTGAGCAGGTCATGGTCCCATCGTGGACCGCGCCCGCTCAGGCCGTCAAGGCTCGATGTCGCCGGGCTCCAGCTGCCGCGCTCGTACACGGTGCAGGATGGTCTGAGTCGCGAAGCTCGCGACTCCGAACGGGACAGAGGGGTCCACCTCGGGACGCAGCTCGAGCTTGCGACCCCGGAGGTCCGCGTCCAGCAGCCGCTCTCCGTCGAGGTCCACGCGCACGCGCTCGTCGGTCACGGCCAGGCGGACCCGATAGCGCGAGCCATCCGGGAAGTTCTTGATCGTGCGCGTGGCGTTGCCGGAGGCGTCCTCTCCATCGATGCATGAGAGGCCGCAGACCACGCCTCCCCAACCCCCGAGGACGAGGGTGAGGTGCTCGCCACGAACCGGGAAGGTGACGGCGAAGAAGAAGTCGGCGCCGTACTCCTTGGTGACCTCAAACTCCGCCTCGAAGGGCGGACTCGGCGCCGTGCCCTGATACGTCAGGCCGGCCAGAGGGACCCCCTGAGGGATCACGACACCGTCCTCCACCAGCTCGAACTCCGGGTCCTCTCCGAAGATGCCAGCCTTCCATTGAGAGAGGTCGCCCCCGTCGAACAGCACCTCCCATTCGCTCCCCTGCGGGGGCGGGGCTGGCTCGCCCTCCGAGGCCGGGGAGACGCAGGCTCCGAGGACGCACGCGCCCACCATGGCCGAGCCGAACCGTCCCCACCTCGTTGACCGGTCTGCGGTAGAGCGCGAACGTGACCTGACCCTCGCGGAGCGGTGGGGTGCTTCGCTACCGTCCACCCTCGCCTCCGGGCCGCTCACCACGGGCGCCCTCCTCAGCCCCCGGTCCCACATGCCCCTATGACCACTGTCGTCGTCACCAAGAAGAATGGGGTCGCGTGCATCGCCGCCGACACCCTCGCCACCTACGGCGACCTGCGGGAGCCCGCGGACCTCGTCGCGACCAGCGACAAGCTCGTCCGGGTCGGAGAGGCGTGGGTCGCTCCCACGGGACCGGCCTCCGCCCAGCTGGTCCTCAAGCACCACCTGCGCGGATTGACCGCCGCCCCCCAGCTCCGGGATGTGGATGAGATCTTCGACTTCTTGACGCAGCTTCAGCGCTCCCTCCGGGATGACTACTTCGTCCTCGGCAAGGAAGACAGCCAGGACGACTACGAGTCTATGCGGATGGAGCTGATCATCGCCTCGCCGGGAGGCATCTTCGGTGCCTACCCCCAACGGTCGGTCCAGGAGTTCCGCTCCTTCTACGCGTTCGGGTCCGGCGCCGAGTTCGCCCTCGGGGCCATGAGCGCGGCCGCCGACCGCGCTGAGGACGCGGCAGCGCTCGCGCGCGTCGGGATCGAGACCGCAGCGCGCTTCGACGTCTCCACCGACCTCCCCATGAACCTCCAACGCGTGCCCCTCTCCGGGGCCACGACCGGCGGCTGCTGAGCCCTCAGATCTTCCGCACTCGCTTGCGCCGCGGGTCCACGGTCCTGCGGCGGAAGTCGCCAGCGCTCTCGACGACCAATCTCGTCCGCCGCCCCTCGCCCTCGACCTTCACCACCTGGCCCAGGTGGCGCCCGTCGATCTCCACCCAATCCCCGCGCGCGAAAGCGGCCTCCGGGTCGGCGGGCAAGGGCGCCGACCCGCCGGGCGGCGCGGCCTCCGCCGGGCGCGCAGGGAGGCAGGCCGCCCGCCACGCGGCGGCGTCCTCGGTGTTGTCACAGCCGCGGCCCACGGTGTCCTTGAGTCCGAAGTGCGCCGCGAGGAGCTCGCGACGAGGTCGGTCGGCGTTCTTCGCGAACTCGACCATCCCGAGGAGCGCGCGCAGGTCGTCCTGGAGCTTCTGTCCGGTGGCCAGGAAGGCCGGCAGGTCGTCGGGGTCGAGGGCGCGCCGCACCTCCAGGTCGTGGCCCTCGAAGGAGCCCGCCGTCACCCCGAGCACCTCGAACCAGCGCAGCGCGATGCCGACGCGGTTGTCCCGGCGCTCCTTCACCAGGAGCTCCGCCCGCAGGTCGTCCTCGTCCTTCACCTGCACGCGCTCTCCCCAGCCGGCGAGCGTCTCGTAGACCATGACCACGTACTCCAAGGTCGGGTTCGCCCAGCGCACGAAGGTGTCCTGGATGGCGATGTCCTCGGGGAAGTACAGCAACTCACACCAGGAGGGCGCCCCGTCCCGGCCCGCCCGACCGATCTCCTGGGTCCAGGCCTCGAGGGTGCGCGGCACCTGGGTGTGAATCACGAAGCGGATGTCTGCCTTGTCGATCCCCATCCCGAAGGCGTTGGTCGCGAGCACGACGAGCCTCGAGGAGGCCATGAAGCGCTCCTGCATTCCCCGCCGCTCCTCCGGCGAGAGCTTGCCGTGGTACACGAGGGTCTCCACGCCACGACGCCGCAGCTCGCCGTGGATTCGCTCGAGGTCCTTGATCAACGCGCCGTAGACGATCCCCGGTCCGTCGATGGACTGGATGCGCTCCACAAGGAGGTCCACCTTCTCCTCCTCGCTCCCCACCTCCGTCACGGCCAGGAAGAGGTTCTCCCGCTCGATACCGGTCCGGAGGATGAGCGGGTCCTGGAGCTCAAGCTGCTGGGAGATATCCGCTGCGACGGCGGGCGTTGCGGTGACAGTGAGCGCGATCGCCGGCACCCCCCCGAGCCTGCGCCGGTACTCGCCAAGGCGCGAGAAGTCCGGGCGGAAGTCGTGGCCCCATTGGCTGATACAGTGCGCCTCATCCACCGCGAGGCGGCGCACGGGGAGGTTCGGGAGGGCCTCCATGAAGTCCGGCTGCCGGAATCGTTCAGGCGTCACGTAGAGGAGGTCAAGCTCTCCGGCGACCGCGGCGGCCAGGCGACGGGCTCGCTCCCCCGCGCTGATCGATGAGTTCACATAGGCGGCACGGATCCCCCGAGAGACGAGGGCGTCGACCTGGTCCTTCATCAACGCGATCAACGGGCTGACGACCAACGTCATGCCCTCCTCCACGACCGCCGGCAGTTGATAGGCCAGAGACTTCCCCGCTCCGGTAGGCATCGTCAACAGGACGTCGCGGCCCGCCAGTACCGCCGAGATGGCCTGGGCCTGCGGACCTCGGTAGTCCTCGATCCCGAAGACGTCGCTCAGCGCTGCGAGCACCCGCGGCGCCCGCGCCAACCCCTCATCACCGTGCCCATCCATCGCGCCGATTCTGCGACGCGCCGGCGCCCGCGTCACGGGGGAATCAGCGTCCGGACCGGGTGGTCCCCCGCCCCTCCAGGACCCGCACCTCCCAGGGCGCGAGCGGACCCCAGAGGTCGACGTAGCCGCCAGGTTGAGCGGGCGCGCGATCATGGCGCCCGAGCTCCCGGAGGGGAGCGGGGACCCCCTCGGCCGCGTCCCTCTTGACCTGCTCCACCCCACGATGCGCGCCGGCCGAGACCGCCTCAGCACCCGCTGCGACCACCGCGGCGAGGCCAGCGAAGGCCAACAGGCGCCGCTGCAGCGAGGAGGTCATGCGGGAGGTGAGGACTCGCTTC
>JAQWJQ010000246.1 GCA_029248265.1 Planctomycetota bacterium | reverse complement strand
GGGACTGAGCGATACCGATGAACAGGTCCTTGCTCTGGTTTCGAGAGGAGCCCTTCGAGGCCTCGATCGCGCGCCGCCACTCCTTGACCGAGGCGCTGTAGTCCCCGATTTCGTGCAGGAGGCGAGCGCGGTCGCTGGAGTTCTGGACGATGAAGAACGCTTGCTCTCCGCCGGGCTCGCCGATCTCGTCGAGGAGGGCCTTCCGAGCGCCGCGGTCCTTCATTCGCGCCAGGAGCTTGAGCGCCGCTGTGCGGACGTCAGAGCGCGCGAAGTTGGTGTAGTCGTCGATCTTGCGCTTGACCGGCGTGCCAACCTTCGCGTCGGTCGCCCGGAGGAGGTCGAACAGTTCAACACGAGCCTCGGAGGCCGTCTTGGGGTCGACGGCGACTGCGCCCAGGGCGCGGGAGTGGTCGAGCTCTTCCATGAGCTCGCTATGCTGGTCGTAGAACGCCACCAGCTCGAGGGCGAGCCCTGGTGCAGCGGGGGTCGTGAGGAGTTGGAGCACGACGCCTGCTGAGGTCTCGACGGGCGCCGCCTTCAGCGCAGCGAGGGCCGCGGCTGCCACCGCGGCGTTGGGGTCGGCGACCTTCGCCTTGATGAAGTCGATCCCCTCTGTGGTGCCGAGGATCGCGAGGGTGGAGAACGCAGCCTCCCGGATCGCGGCGCCGAATTCTGCGGGGAGGCCGACGGCCCCGCCGCTGGAGGCGATGCGCTTGAGCGGGCCGGTCACCCTTCCTGGCTCGGGCGTGCCCGTCATGGCCGTGAGCGCGTTCACGCGGGCGAGCCCGCTCCCCTCCTCCGCCATGCGGATGAGCTCATCTGTGACCGCGGGGCTTGAGAGGTCGGCGATCACCTCAGCCATGAGCTCGGCGCGGAAGACCTCGCCCTTGGCGGGGCGCAGGCCCGGGTCGAGGTAGGGCAGCATGAGCGGTGCGGCGGCGGCCCCGAGCTCGCTCAGAGCACGCTGGCGCGCGACGGTGCGGGAGGACCTGGTCGGGACCCTCAGCTCAGCCAACTCTCCGGCGAGCCGCGCCACCTCCGGGCGGAGTGCTTCGAGGCTGCGGACCTTGGCTTCTTCCGCTTGCCGCAGTAGCTCCTCGAGGCTCTGCCGGCCTTCCTGGGCGGAGGCGGGCGCCGGGGCGAGGGCCAGGGCGGGCGCATGTGAGGCCAGGGTGGCCAGCACGAGCGCAGCGAGGGGGTGGGTGGGGCAGATCGGCATGGGCTTGGGCGCGGCTCCACTGGAGCTTCGACCGGCCACGATACCGCCCGAGGGGCCGTGGGTCACCGGTTGTGGTGAGCCCCTGTGCTGCCTTGCCGCCTCATGGGGGCGAGGATCACGTCGGGCCCAGACGGCTCATTGCGCCTGGAGCTCGTGCCAGGCGCCATGGGCGTGGCTGCATCGGGGCCTGAGGCCTCCCCTCGGCCGGAATCCGCCGGTGTTCCATAGATGGACCGGAGCTGGTCGAGGTGGCGGAAGACCCAGGCTTGCATGATGTTCGCCGGACCCCTCGGCCCGGTCCTTTTCCCATCGGCAGGGGTCCCCCCGTGCCTTGCCCGCTCCCTCTGGATAACCTGTCTGCCCGATGTCCAGCCCCAAGATCGAGCCGGGAGCCTCCCGTCACCCCTTCCCTGCGCCCGACCCCTCGCTCCGCAGGGACGCGGACGTCGTCGTCGTCGGCGGCGGCCACGCCGGGGTGGAGGCGGCGCTGGCGGCCGCGCGGCTCGGGGCGGATGTGCGGCTCGTGAGCTTCGACCTCGAGAAGGTGGGGGAGATGAGCTGCAACCCGGCCATCGGGGGGCTCGGCAAGGGGCAGATCGTCAGGGAAATCGACGCCCTTGGAGGTGCCATGGGCCGTGTGGCGGACGCGACCGGGATCCAATTTAGGATGCTGAATACCGCCAAGGGCGCGGCGGTGCAGGCGCCCCGGTGTCAGTCGGACCGCCACCGTTACCGGGCAGAGGCCACCCGCTGGGTGCAGGAGGCTGCCGGGGTCGAGCTCGTGGAGGGCGCGGTCACTGGCCTGATCCTGGAGGAGGCTGGCGGCGTGCTGGGCGTCCGAGGCGTCCGGCTCGAGGGCGGCGCCGAGTTGCGCGCCCACGCGACGATCCTGACCACGGGCACCTTCCTTCGCGCGATCATGCACACCGGGGAGGCGACGGCCAGCGGGGGACGGGTGGGGGAGCGGAGCGCGGACGGGCTCTCCGGGGACGTGGAGCGGCTCGGGCTTCGGCTCGGGCGCCTCAAGACGGGGACGCCACCGCGGATCGATCGGCGCTCGGTGGACTTCGGCGTGATGGAGGCCCAACCCGGGGACCCGCAGCCGCGGCCGTTCTCCTTCCTGACCAACGCGGCCGGCTTCCCGGCGCTCCCGCAGGTCGACTGCCACATCACCTTCACGAACGACCAGACGCACCGGATCATCGCGGAGAACGTTCACCGGGCGCCCATGTACAGCGGCGCGATCTCCGGGGTGGGGCCGCGCTACTGCCCCTCGGTCGAGGACAAGGTCATGCGGTTCCCCGACAGGGAACGGCACCAGGTCTTTGTGGAGCCCGAGGGGCTGGACACCAATGTGCTCTACATCAACGGGGTCTCGACGTCGCTCCCCGCGGAGATCCAGGAGGCCTTCCTCCGCACGGTCCCCGGCCTCGAGCGGGCCGAATTCCTAAGGCACGGCTACGCGGTCGAGTACGACTTCGTCCAGCCGAGCCAGCTCTCGGACTCGCTCCAGCTTCAGGAGGTCCCCGGGCTCTTCCTCGCGGGCCAGATCAACGGCACGTCCGGCTACGAGGAGGCCGCAGGCCAGGGTCTGATCGCGGGGGCCAACGCGGCCCTGTGGATTCAGGACCGCGCCCCCTTCGTGCTGCACCGGCACGAGGCGTACCTGGGGGTGATGGTGGACGACCTCGTGATCACGAACCCGAAGGAGCCTTACCGGATGTTCTCCAGCAGGGCCGAGTATCGGCTGCTGCTACGCCACGACAATGCGGATCGACGCCTCGTGGCGCGCGCGGCCGAGGTCGGGCTGGTGGACAGGGGCCGGGCGGATCAGGTGAGGGCCAAGGAGGCCACCATCGAGTCGGCGATCCGTGCCCTCCGGGGAGCCCGGGACAAGGAGAACAGGCCCTGGCTGGAGGTGCTGCGACGGCCCGGGGAGACCTTCGACTCGGTGTCTGGCGCCGCGGGCATCACGGAGCTCGTGGAGCTCCCGGCCGAGTGCCGTGAGGCCGTGCAGATCGATGTCAAGTACGAGGGCTACATCGCACGCCAGGCGGACGACGTGGCCCGCATGGAGAGGCAGGAGTCCACCGAGATCCCCAGGGATCTCGACTACAGCGTGCTCGAAGGGCTCGCCAACGAGGCGCGGGAGAAGCTCATGGACCTGCGCCCGAGGACCCTCGGGGCGGCCGGGCGGATCGAGGGGGTCCGACCGCCCGACGTGGCGCTGATCGGGATCCACGTGGCGCGGATGCGTGCCGCTGCTCGCTGAATCCTGGTGCCCCCTCTGACCGCTGAGGACAGAGCATCCTCGCCGCCTCGCTCACTGTGACCGTCGAGTCGCCTGGTGCCTCACCGAGGAAGCTCTGAGCCAAGTACCAGGGCGACCCTCTAGCCGTCGCGCTCGGACATGGCCTTGGGGCCGGCGGGAGCATCGGGCTTGGCCGGGGCCTCGAACGCCTCCACGGAGTCGGCCTTCATCGTGTAGACGCCCGTGGCGAAGCCGAACTCGTCCTCCAGTCGGCCGACCACGAGCTCGCCGCGCACCACGACCGGGACGTACGGGAAGAGCCGCGCGACGGCGTCACCGCGCATCTCGACGTACACCCACTCGTCCGGGCGCGGCATGCCCCCGAAGCAGCAAGACATGAGGTCCCGTACCAGCATGAAGATGACGATGTCGTCGCTCTTGGGCTTGTACTCCAGCGGGATCATGTAGCCCACCATCGCCCGCTCGTCGCCGGCCTTCGCCTTCACGGGCCCTGGGAACTCGAACGAGAGCGCTCGCTCGGTGTCGGGCTTGTACAGGTAGTCAAGGAGCGCGTCCAGGTCGACGCTCACGAGGGAGAGGTCTCCGAAGGTGACCAGGCCGTCAATGGCCCCCGCGGCAGCCTGGCCGGGGTCGGCGAGGAGCTCCTTGGCGAGGTTGGGGTTGATGGCGCCGACCTCCATGCTGCCCGCCGAGCTCCCGCCGGGCGCGGCGAGGGTCCCCTCGATCACCTCGGCTGTGGAAGGTGCCGAGGTCCAGCCGCCGTCCGCCGGAGCGTCGAGGAAGGACCGTCCGCGGACCTCGTCCTGCCCCGCATCATCGAGCACGTAGACCTTCGTGCCGCCGTCCACCTTCTCGGGTGAACCGCAGCCGCAGGCGGAGGTCATCGCGATGGCGGCGAGGAGGCTGAGCTGGATCGAGTGGCGCATGGCTTGCTGGTCGGGAGCCGCCGAGCAATACGACGGGGGACCTCCAGAGTTTGGGCCTCTACCGCAGAGGGTGCGAGGGCAGAGTCGGTGAGATTCGTGTGATGATCACCTGTCGAGGGCATTCACGGTGAGGACCCTAAGCGCCGCCAGGCAGCCAGCGCGTCGCCGGAGGACGGCGTCAAGGCGGGCCACCTGCTCCTTCGCCACGCCGGCGTCGGAGTCCGCCGCCGCCTTCTGGAGGCCCGGGAGCGGCCATGCCGCGTAGCCAGAGGACTCGTCCGGGGCCGTGTAGAGGTTCTGGTACCAGGGACGGCCGGGGAGGCCTGGCTCGCTGAGCCAGGCGCGCTCGAGGCCGCGCAGCAGCTCATCCACCATGTTGCAGCGGGCGTCGTCGAGGGCGCCGCCTCGCGCCGCGGCGCGGAGGCTCTCTCCGAGGCCTGCCGCCAACGCGGCCTGCTCGTTGGCACGCTGGATCAGGGCCTCGAGGCCCGCCGGGCGGAACAGCTCGGGTTCGGCCTGAAGCAGCGCGGTCGCCGCGCGGGCCAGGGCGAGCGCTGGCCGGTCGAGGTCGAGCGGGAGGACCGGCGCGGTCGAGGCGCGGTCCACGGCCACCGAGGTGATCCGGGCGATCAGGCTGGCTGACCCGTAGTCCTCGCCGACGACCCGTCGGTACCAGGCGAGGTCGTCGTAGAGGCTGTGGTAGGCGGTACCGGGGGCGCCGCGGGCGCTGATGGAGGCGGAGGGGATCGCGCAAAGGGCGAGGAACGAGACGTGGTCGGAGCCTCCGCCCAGGAAGCCCGGCTCAGGGAGGTCGTCGGCCTCGCCGCGCCAGGCGTCGAGCGCGGAGATCTCCGGCGCCGCGCCTGGCTGGGGAACCGCGGCCGCGGCGCCGTGGATGAGCGAGGTGAGGCTCGGTGAGGCGCTCACGCCGAGGCGCAGCCCGGACGCCGCGGCGTCCAGGTTGATGTAGAGGTCGGCCCCTTCAATCAGCGCCTGGCGGTTGCCCTCGACCCACTCGCATGAGCCGATGATCCCGTGCTCCTCGGCGCCCCACGCGGCGAAGGTCACGGTACGGCGCGGCGCGACGCCCGACGCCTCGGCTTGCCCGGCGACCGTGCGCGCTGTCTCCAGCATCGCGATGGTGCCGGAGGTGGGATCATCTGCGCCGTAGACCCACGCGTCGTGGTGGGCGCCGACGATGATCCCGGGGGCCCTGTCCCTCGACAGGGTCCCCCGCAGGGTCCCGAGGACGTTGGCTGTCTCGACCAGGGAGCGCTCTTGCTGGACCTCAAGCCGGACGCGGACGCCGGGGCCACCCTCGAGGCGGTAGCGGAACGGCATGCCGCCCTGCCACTCCTTCGGGACGCTCGCGCCCTCCATGGGGGCCATGAGCTGAGCGGCCGCCTGCCAGCCCACCGGCTGAACCGGGATTCGAGGGAGGGGGATGTCGTCGGGGTCGAGGCGCGCGGCCTCCGCCGTGGCCTCGACCCCGGGCGTGAGCGGGTCGCCGCTCCAGGGGAGCGTCTTCAGCGAGCCGCGCTGGATCTGGTCGCAGTTGGCCCAGCCTCCCTCCGGGGTCTCGAGGCCGCGGCCGTACCCCGAGTCCATGGGGTCGGTGAAGATGATCAGGCCAGCCGCGCCGGCCGCCTCGGCGAACCTGGCCTTGTAACCGCGGAAGTTGCCCCCGTACCGGGCGAGGACGATCTTCCCCTGGCAGTCCACCCCGAGCTCCGCGAGCCTCTCAAAGTCCTCCTTGCGACCGTGGTTGGCGTACACCACCTCGCCCTCGGCGACCCCGCTGCCGGAGTAGGCGTTCCAGCCCAGGCGCAAGAGGTCGTCGTCGAGCTCGGAGTAGGTGGAGCCTGGCAGGGCCATCTCGGTGAGCGGCAGCTCCACCTCCGACGGGGACGTGAGCCGCAAGGAGGCGCTGACGGGTCGCGAGAGGTAGGCCGTGAAGCGGTGGACCTTCACCTCGAGCCCCATGGCATCGAAGGCGGCAGCGATGGAAGCGATCACCTGGGCATCCCCTTCGCTCCCCGCTGCGTGGGGGCGCGACGCGATCAGGTCATGCCACTCGCGGAGGTGCTCGGGGGTCACCGCGCGAACGATGGCGGCGTCTCGTGCGCGGCGAGCCGCGGTGTCCTCGGCGGACCAGAGGTCGAGGCCAAGCGGGGTCTGGAGCGCGCCGAGCGCGAGGAGCGAGAGCAGCATAAACTGAGCGTAAGGGCTCCTCTCGAGCGCAGATAGCCCGGGCGGCTCAGAGGGCGGCGCCATCATGCCTGGAGCAGGGGCGGGGAGCGCGGTCCCCGTCGCCATTGGGGCCCACGCTCACCCCTCCCGGGCGGGCTGACCTACTACGACGAAACCCCGTGTCGCCATGCGGCGTCGCGGGGTCCCTCGTGGAGCGCATCCGTGACGGATGCCGGGCTCAGCCCTTCTTCTTCTGGCCGGCCTTGATCGGCTTGATCAGGCCCGCCTTGAGGAGCGTGGGGTACGCGCCGTTCTTGTCGATGGTGCGCATGGCGCGGGTGGAGAGGCGCACGGAGACGTGCTCGCCCAGCTCCGGAACCCAGATGCGCTTCTTCTGGACGTTGACCTTGTACTTCCGCTTGGTGTGGCCGGTCGTACGAAGGCCGACGCCGCCCTGGGACTTGGGGAGGCCGCGGCGGGCAATGTTGCCGCCGACCTTGGTTCCGCTGCCGGTGATCTGGCAAGTCCGGGACATGATGGACCTCTGTGATGAAGGGGGTCAGTGGGGGCTGCTAGGCAGCCCTCTGGGATGCTGAATGCGTCTCGGCCCGTCTCTTCGACGGTCTCAGGAGCGCGTTGTGGGATGCCGGTGTCGACCCGTTGGGGTGACTGGCGGCCCAACAAGTTAGCGATCTGGGGGATCCGCACCCCCCTCCTACACCAAAAAAATCCTGCTCCGCACCGGAGCCGCGGCCTGACGGGGGCCGCTTCAGCTTGGGAGGGGGCGGCCGAGAGGGCTCCTCCTGGGCTCAGGGGCGCTCGTCGCCGTGAATCCGAACGGTCACCGTGCCGTCTCGGGTCACCCAACCCCGGTACATCCCGGCGGTGGTGAAGGGGGCGACGAGGGTCCCATTCGCATCCAGGGCCACGCAGCCTCCCGATCCTCCCAGGGCGGGGAGGCCCTGGAGGACCGCCTCCTGGGCTGCTCGCGGGAGGGACTGACCGCCATGGAGCATTCTGGCGTGGAGTTGGTGGGCGATCGCGAGTCGGATGAAGAACTCCCCGTGCCCGGTGCAAGACACGGCGCAGGTGGCGTCGGCGGCCCAGGTGCCGGCGCCGATGATCGGCGAGTCGCCGACTCGCCCGAACGCCTTGCGGGCCATGCCCCCTGTCGAGGTGCCTGCCGCAAGGTGCCCGTCTCCGTCCAGGGCCACGCATCCGACGGTACCGAACTTGTCGTCCACAGGGTGGCTGGCGAGGTCCGCCGTCGCCGCGGCGTCCTGGGCCTTCATCCGCTTCAGTTGCCTCGAGCGCCGTGGCGTGACGAACCAGGACGGCTCCATGAGCTCAAGGTCATGGTGGGCGGCGAAGCGGTCGGCGCCCTCGCCAGCGAAGAGCACGTGTGGGCTCTCTGCCATCACGCGCCGCGCGAGGGTGATCGGGTGTCTCGGGGTTCGGGCCCCGGCCACGGCCCCAGCCTGGCCGCCAGCGCCGCTCATGATCGAGGCGTCGAGCTCGACTTCGCCTTCGTCGTTGAGGACGGCGCCGCGCCCCGAGTTGAACAGCGAGGAGTCCTCCATGGGGCGGATGGCTGCCTCGACCGCGTCGAGGGCGTCCCCGCCCGCCTCGAGGGCGGCGTGACCGGCCAAGAGAGCCTCGGTCAAGGCGGCTCTGTATTGGGCGTCCATCTCCGCAGACATGTTCTCCCGCAGGATGGTCCCTGCGCCGCCGTGGATGGCGAGGACGACCTCCGGGACCACCTCCATCCCTTGGGGGCCGCTGACGGACGCTGGCCCCGGGGCCACGCAGGCCGCGCAGATCAGCGCCGAGGTGAGGGAGGCGGGGACGAAGTGCGAGGTGCTTGCTCTGAGCTGGGCCATGACCTCAAGCTAAAGGTGCCCGGGGCCTGGTCGCCACTGGTCTTCCTCCGACCAGCCTAATTTTGGGATCCTGCGGCGAGCGCCGCTCCCATCGGCCCCCCCTGGAGCTCTGCGCGCCGCCTCGCTCTCGGCTGCCCCGCCGCCCTGCTCTCGGCTGGCCCGTCGCCCGACTCAGCCGTCGAGGAAGACCTTCGCGGGCTCCTCGGGGGACCCGCTCAAGGTGCGGAGCTCCGCGCCCTTCAGGATGCGCTGGATCGAGTCCATGTAGAGCTTGCGGGCCGCGGCGGAGTCGGCGCCGCCGACGGCGGAGGCGAGGTCTCGGAACGCACTGGCTCGGCCACGCGCCTCCGCGGTCTCGGCCTCGGCGCTGGAGCGTGCCTCCTGGCGCATCTGGCTGACCCGTGTCCGGGTCGCGACCTCCAGCCGGTTGGCCGCGAACTCCGCCTGCTTGATCGAGCGCTCCTTGTCTGCGAGGGCGTCCTGGACGTCGGTGAACGCGCGACGGACACCCACCGGAGGCTTGCTCTCCAGGAGCTGAACCTCATCGATGAGGACGCCCAGCCCCATGCGGTCCGCATCGCGCTGGATGCGAGCCCGGGCCTCGCTCGGGACGACGGCCAGTCCTGCGGTCAGGACCTGGTCGATGGAGAGCTCCGCGACGATGTCCGTCAGGGCGGCTTCACCGAGCCTGCGCAGCGCGAAGCGTGAGCTCTCGAAGCTGCCGGCGCCGGTGGCGCTGACGCCGGACACTCCATAGAGCCAGGCCCGGACGTCGAAGATGCGGTAGAGCACGGTGGCCTTGAGCTCAACGATGTTCGTGTCCGCGGTGAGCCACTGCTTCTCGCGGGGCGTCGGGTCGATCTCCATCAGGGCGTCGACCAGCCTGTAGCCGATGGGCATCTGCAGGGATCTATCCACCTCGGCGCGGCGGATGGACTCGATGGGCCAGGGGAGGCGGAGGTGGATGCCCGGGGCGAGCTCTCGCTTGGCCGCGCCGAAGCGCTCCACCACCCCGCGGGAGCCATTCTCCACGGTGGCCGTACAGAGCCAGCCCAGGACGGCGAACGCCGCGAGGGAGGCGCCCCAACCGATGCGACGGTCCAGCTTCACCGGCTGCCCTCTCGCCCAGAAGGAGGCTGGAGTTCCTCGACGACGGGCTCCGGTGATTCGGGGGCGGGCCCTGGCGTGGAGCTCACCGCACCGACAGCTGGGCCCATGAGGTCGAAGATCTGCCCGAGGGGGTGGTCGGCAGGCAGGACGATGAGCGCGCCGCGGAGCGCGCTCTCGGCGATCTCCGCGGAGCGCAGGCGCCAGTAGAGCTCCGGGTTCAGCTGGATCGACTCCATCTCGATGCGCTTGGCCTGCGCGGCGCCTTGGCCGCGGATCTCCAGGGCCTCCGTGCGCGCCTCCGCGAGGATCTGCGCCTCCTTGAGCTTGGCCTCGGTCTGGATCTCTGAAGCCCGCTCGTTGCCCTCGGAGCGGTACTGCGCGGCGAAGCCCTCTCGCGCGGCGCGCATGCTGCGCTCGACGGACGCCTTGTTGTCCTCGGGGAAGGTGATCCGCTCGAGCCCGACGAACTCGATGGCCACGCCATAGCTGTTCTCCTGGCACCGCCGCGCGACCTCCTCGGTGACCATCGAGCGGATCACGTCGAGGTTGCGCTCGCGACCCGGCGCCCCGACCAGGTCGGAGAAGGGCCCGCGCTTGAGCACCTCGATGAGGGCGGACTGCAGCAGGTCCCCGATGCGGTCGTCGGCGCCTTGGCGGCTCCGGAGGCTCGTCAGGAACGTCCGCGGATCATCCACCCGCCACGCGACGAAGGAGTCCAGCTCCACGTTCTTTTGGTCGAGCGTCAAGAACTCGGCTACGGGCGGATCGAGCAGGTGCGTCCGGATATCGATGGGGAACACGACGTCAGCCGGCGCCGGCCACTTGAAGTGCAGCCCGGGCTCTTCGACGAGGCGGCTCGGATCGCCGAAGCGGGCGACCACGGCCACGGAGCCCTCGGGCACCGTGAATGTGCAGGCCCAGCCAGCGAGGCCCACCGCGGCAGCGCCTATCCAGAGGAGGGTGGAGCGGGCGGCGCCAAGGTGCCGGTTCAAGGCGTGATGGGGCGTTCGTTTCATGATCAGCGCCGTGGGCCGAAGGACTCGTCGAGGGCAGCGGGGGGCGGAGGACCGCTCGCGTCGATCACGGGGATGATCTGGATGTTCTCGCTGAGGGGGAGCACCAACTGGCGCTTCCCCTCAGCAGGCGGGCGCATGGCCCGCTCGAAGGAGTCCGTCAGCATGCTCTGTTCGGTGAGGGAGGGGTGGTCCCGGTGGACCTTGACCAGCGCGTCGAAGGCGGCGGCCACGCCGGCGGCGGTGGCTTGATCTTCGATGCGGAGCCCGAGGGCTTCCGACCGCAGCCGGTGAGCCTCGGCTCGTGCTTGGCTGAGCCGCTCCATGCGGTTGACCTTGGCCTTCGTCTCTGCGGTGATCGCGTCCTCCATGGCGCTGGCCACGGCGCGGTAGGCATCGTGCACCGCGGGAGGGGCGTGGACGTCATGGAGGAAGACCCGGACCAACTGGGCGCCGAGGGCGTTGCGCTCCAGGTCCTCCACCAACCGTCGCTCGATGTCCATGATGAAGGGACCGCTCGCGCCCACCAGGATCTCTTCTGCCGTGCGGGTCGCGATCGCCCGGCGGAGTGCGTCTTGGGCCAGCGTAGAGACCGCCGTCTCCGGCGCGCTCTGGCCGTAGCGCCAGCGGCGCGCGTCGCAGACCCGGTACTGTGCACCGAAGCGGACGCTCAGGAGCAGCCCGTCACTGGTCAGGGTCTCCGACTCCGCCTCAAGGGCCGCGATGCGCCGGCGCTCCTCCATCAGGGCCATGGCGTCGACGGTGCTGTCGTCCACGGGGGCGCGGTCGATGCCGAACTCGACGCTGCGGATCTGGGAGGTCGAGACCCGGACGATGGTGTCGAGCGGCCACGGCGCGTGGACGATGAGGCCCGGCGCGGACTCTTCCTGGACGACCCGACCGAAACGCTCCACGAAGACGGTCTCGCCCGGCCCGATGGAGGTCAGCGCCGACGACGCATAGAGCGCGGCGGCGGTGGCGCCGGCTGCCAGGCGTGCTGGAGTGGAGGAGAGGTCGAGCCCGATCGGCCGCCCGGCGCGTCGCAGCCAGGCCCCGAAGCGCGCGAGGATGTGGGTCTTGATCGCAGAGCGCAGCAGGAGGGCAGCGAGGATGACCCCTCCGATGTTCGCCACGAGCCCATGCTCCATCGTGCCGGGGGAGACGTCCATGTCCCGCGGGTCGAAGCCGAGCGCCGGATAGAGGGTGTTGACCACGGCGCCGAGGACCAGGGCGACCACCGCGATGCTCCCCAGGTAGGAGGCCAGGGCGCGCACGCCGAGGAGGTCCCGCACGACGAGGATGGTGGCCACGTTCGTGGCCGGTCCGGCGAGCAGGAAGACAAGTGCAGCGCCAGGTTCCAGCCCCTTGGCCATCATCGCCGCGGCGATCGGAGTGGACGCCGTGGCGCAGACGTAGAGCGGCACGCCGGCGATGAGCATCGCGAGCATGGCCGTCCAGCCGGAGAAGAGCGTCCCCTCAAAGAACCCCTCGGGGACGGCGACGACGATGGTCGCCGAGATCGCGAAGCCGACGATGAACCACGGCGTCAGGTCATCGAGCAGCGTGCCGAACGCGTAGCGCATGGCCCTCGCCATGACGCTGCCCTCCGTCCCTACACCATGATCATGATCATGATCATGGTCGTGGTGATGGTCGTGGTCGTGGTCGTGGTCCGCTCCGCCGCCCGTGGCTTGGTCGTCCTCGTTGTGACTGCAACAGGACCCCTCAGGGGAGGGGCTCTCCGTGACTCCCGGCTCGTCCTGGCCAGGCCCGTCACCGCCGAAGATGTTGACCGTGACCCCCGATGCGAACGCGGTGATGAACGCGGCGAGAGGCCGGATCACCGTCATCAGCGGGTCCATCAGGGCCCAGGTGGCGCCGATGGAGTCGACCCCGGTCTCCGGGGTGGAGATGAGGAACGAGGTCGTGGCGCCGCGGCTGGCGCCAGACCTTCGCAGCTGGGTCGCTGTGGGAATCACCGAGCACGAGCAGAGCGGGACAGGGACCCCGATGATCGCTGCGGTGGCCACCGATCGGGTGTCGTTGCCGCCGAGCCTGCGGGCGACCCACCGCGTGGGGACGAAGACCGCCAGGAACCCGGCGATGGCGAAGCCCACGAGGAGGTACGGACCGGACTCGGCCAGGACCATCCAGATCGCCTCGAACCACTCTGTCACCATGTCCGCCATCAGGGTGTTGCCGTACGGCCCTCAGATGCCCCCGTGAGCGTGGGCTGCCCACATGAGCGTGACCCCTGCCGCGAGCAGGCCCAACTTGAGCGCGGCGTCTTGACGGTGGTGGAAGACCTCGGGGAGCAACTCGCACAGGCAGACATAGAGGAAGGTGCCTGCAGCCAGGGAGGTGAGGATCGAGATGCCACCGCCGAGAAGGCCTGTGAGCGCCGAGCCCATGAGCAGTCCCAGGGGAGTGATGAGGGAGAAAGCGACGAGCAGCGCGATCAGGCGCCGGCGACTGATCGACGTCATCGAGAACACGGACGCCAAGGAGAAGGACTCGAAGCCCTTGTGCGCGAGAATCGCGAGGAGCATGACGCCCGCGAGCTCCTCCTGGCCCTGGACTGCTGCGAGCGCGACCCCGGCGGTCAAGGAGTGGACGCTGAGCCCCACGAGCGCGGCCCAGCCCACCGCCGCGTGACGCTGAGCGTCGTCGTGGCCATGCCCGTGTCCGTGGGTGCCGCCGGGGATCATCAGGGCCTCGATCAGGAAGACCCCGAGGACGCCAACGAGGACCCAAATCCAGGGGCCGATCGGACCATGAACGTGGCCGGCGTGAGCGCCGTGGTCATGACCGTGATCGTGCGGCTCGTGCGCCGCAAGCTCAGCTTCATGCCCGGGCGAGCCAGGACCATGGTCCGGAACGCCATCTCCGTCGTGGTCGTGGGTCAGGTCGAGGACCTGCACGTGACCGGTTTCCCCCGCTGCCTCCTGCCCGATCACCGGGAGGAGGTGAAGGAAGACGGCGCCGAGGAAGATCCCCGTCGAGAAGGCAAGGGCCGCGTGGTGCCCTCGGTCCTTGAGCCTCAGGAACAGCGGGGCGAGGCCGCCGCCGAGGCCAACAATGAAGATGGCAATTGCGTGGATCATGCTTCGTCAGGTCCCGCGTCGAAGGACGACGGTCTTCACCGTTGATATCAGAATCGAGAGGTCGAAGAGAACGCTGTAGTTCTTGATGTAGAACAGATCGTACTGGAGCTTGTGAAGTGCGTCCTCTTCGGTGTTGCCGTACGGATAGTTGGTCTGCGCCCAGCCCGTCACGCCGGGCTTGACGATGTGACGGAGACGGAAGTATGGGATCCGAGCGGCAAGCTGGTCCACGAAGTGCTGCCGCTCTGGGCGCGGTCCGACCAGGGACATCGACCCGGACAGCACGTTGAAGAGCTGCGGGAGCTCGTCGAGACGGGTCTTCCGCATGAAGCCACCGAAGCGAGTGATTCGGGGATCATCTTCGGAGGCCCAGACCGGACCGCTGAGCTTCTCGGCGTCTGCTCGCATGGAGCGGAACTTCATCAGCACGAAGGGCCTCCCGTCTTGTCCGACTCTCTCCTGGGTGAAGAGGATCGGGCCGGGGGAGGTGAGCCGAACGACAATCGCGACGATCACCATCACCCACCAGAGCAGGAGCAGCATGACCGCGGCCACGATCACGTCGTTCAGGCGCTTGAGCAGCGCAGCGAACGGATGTCGACGGAACCCCTCGTTGAAGATGAGATAGGAGGGGCGCATGGCCGCCACGGCGATCCTGCCCGTGATCTGCTCGTAGACCTCCTCGCGCTCCCGGACCTCAACGCCCGCAAGCCGCGCGCGGAGCAGGTCCTCGATCGGCAGGGTCAGGCGGCGGTCCTCCAGGGCCACGACGATCATCTCCACCCGGAGCTTGTCGATGAGTTCGGGCAGCCCCTCCTCTCCCTGCGCGCGCTCTCGCGGCAGCGCCGGGTCAGCACGTCGGTCAGGCAGCTCCTGGCCGAGGAGGTCGACCCCGTCGAGCACGAGGGCCTTGGTGGCCTCGGACGCGGTGTCCTCCGAGGCGGTGATGGGGGACTTGATCTTGTCGGAGCGCCGCCGGTCGGTGACGGTGTGAGGCTCGGGGACGAGGCCCGCGAGGCTAAATCCGGCCTCGGGGTGGGCGAGGATCTGGTGGGCGAGCGCATGGGCGGGCCCCCGGGATCCGAGGATCAAGACCCGGACGTCGAGGTCCGCGCGGCGAATGAAGGCGTGGTAGGCGAAGCGCTCCAGGTAGAGGAGGCCGAACCCAGCCGAGGCCGCCGCGATGAAGACCTGGATCTTCTCGGAGAGCGAGAGGCCAGGGATCGCGAAGACCAGGTCCGCACCGAGAAGGTGGCTGATGATGATGAACGCGATGGAGAGCGCGATCCCGATGCCCGCCGACTCGACGAAGCGCGAGGCTCGTTCATACCGCGAAGCGGTGATCTGGAACTCGTAGAGCCGGTTCAGGCCGATGGACAGCAGCAGTGTCAGCGTGACGAGGCCCGCGGAGAAGGCTGCTCGGAAGGCGGCGTCACGCGGCAGCAGGCTCTCGCGAGTGAGGACCTGGGCGATGGACCGGCTCTGAGGGTCGTTGCTCGCGGGATCAGCGAGCAGATCCCAGAGGTGCTGCGTCAACCCCGCGGTGGTGATGGCCCACAGCAGGAGCGCCTCCACCGTGACGAGGAGGAAGGTGCGGACAGGGAAGTAGTGCTGTAAGACGCGCAGCATGGAGGAGAGCGGCCGACCGCCTCGTGTGGACTATCGGCGGGGCCGGGGGGGGCCGGTGAACCGAAAGGGGGCTCCTTTCAAGCGGCCAGAATATTCCCAACGGTGACCTGGCGCAGTCACGGCGGCGGGAAAGCTGCGATCGCCGCGCTCCGGCCTGCCTCGTTCTTGGCCCCGGCCCTCTGCAGCGGGGCCCAGGGGCGGGGCTCAATTCAGAGGTCCTAGCGTCCGTCCGCGTCGAGCCCGTTCAGAATCTGGCGCAGCTCCTCCGTGGATTCCGCGCTGAGAGGTGCCCCCGGGGCGGTGGAGCTCATCAGCTCCCTCGCTCGGGCGAGGTCCGAAGGCTCGGGAGCCTCGGGGGCGCCGGCCATCCTCTCCTCCCGCTCGTCGGGGTCCTCGAAGGTCGCCGCATACTCCTTGATCTGGCCGGGGGCTTGATCACGCTTCGACAGCACATTCTCGATCGCGGCTTGGAGCTGAAGGTCCTCCGCGAAGTCGCCCGTGGGGAGCGCGCTGCCCCGCAGGTCCTGGAAGCGACGACGGACATCGATGCGCAGGAGGAACCGGACGTCGTCTCTGGTGAGTGGGGTGTCGAGCGAGGCGTAGAGGTCCTCGAAGCCCGGGTAGAGCGCCGGATCACCGAAGTCGCAATAGGCGAGGCCGCCCATGGTCTCGGCGTCCTCGTCGAACCGCTCGAGGGCCCACTCGCGGAGGACCCGGGTGTCCTGGATTCGCCGCATCTCGAGCAGCCTCCAGGACTCGCGGCGCCTGAGCTCGACCTGGAGGTCCGGCGACACGCCGCCCGGGGAGAGAATGTTCCCGTCCCCGTCCAACTCCCGGTGAATCGACCGGCCGAGCGGCAGGAGGTACCTCTCGATGGTCAGCTTGATACGCGGCGCGTAGTCGAACTCGCCGTCGCCATCGTAGTCACGGGTCATCGGCTCCCAGTTGTCGCGCCGGCCGTTGCGGTTCTCGTCTCCGTATTCGTCGTCCCGCTCGGGCCTGAGCGGGATGAGGGACTGGACGGACCCCTTGCCAAAGGAGCGCTGGCCAACCAGGGTCGCGCGCCCGAGGTCCTGAAGTGCACCAGAGACGATCTCGGAGGCGGAGGCAGAGAACCTGTTGATGAGGACGGCCACCGGGATGTCCTCGGAGACGATCGCCGGGCCGCGGGTCTTGAAGACCTTCGCGTCACGGAAGCGGCTCTCCGTCCTGACGACGGCCTGCTTCTCGGGGAGGAACAGATCCGAGACCTCGCGGGCCTGGGTCAGGAGCCCACCGGTGTTGTTCCTGAGGTCGAGGATGACGCCGTTGAGCTCCTCTTGGCCCGACTCACGCGTGAGCTTCCGGATCGCCTCGTAGACGTCCTGGGCCGCGTTGCGGCTGAAGGTTTGGAGTTCGACGAATCCGATTGCCCCAGGGAGCAGCTGGCTGTGCACGGAGGGAATGCTGATCTGCGCCCGCTCGACGGCGATCTTCATCTCCTCGGTTGGGCGGTCGATGAGGCCGGCGTCCATCCCGCGCCGCCAGATGTAGAGCACGGCGTCCGTGCCGGGCTTCCCCTTCAGGCGCTTGATGACCTCGTCGGTGGGCTTCCCCACCGTCGGCCAGTCACCGATCCGGACGATCTTGTCGTCGGTCCCAAGGCCGGCGCGATACGCGGGCCCGGAGTAGATCGGCCGTGTGATCGTGAAGAGCCCGTCGTCCGGGTCGTTCTGGACGTACGCGCCGATGCCGCCGTACTCCGCCTCGAGGTCCTGTTCGAACTTCTCGTAGGACTCGGAGGAGAAGTAGGACGAGTGCCGATCCAGGCGCTTCAGCATTCCCTGCATGGCCGCTTCGAGGAGCGCCTCGCGGTCCACCGTATCGCCTTCGAGGTGGAGCTCCTGGATGAGGCTGATGAGGCGCTCGATCCGGGCGAGGTCGTTGGGGATCGCGTCCGTGAGGCGGCGGGAGCCTTCCTCGCGCCGCATGCGGCGAAGCCGCGACTCGTAGAAGCGGTCCTGCCGGAGCTGCTCCAGGTAGGCGCGCGCCAGACGCCCGGACTCTCCAGGCAGCTGGGACAGCCGCGCGAGTTCGTCCTCGACGCCGTCGATCTCTTGGATCGACCCGATCTCGGCGAAGCCGAGCGCGCCTGCTGCCCGGAGGTTCGGGTCCGCGCTCTCCAGGAAGGACGCGAGTACTCGTCGCGCAGCGGCGATCTGGGAGCCTCGTCCGAGCCGCGTGGCGGAAATGGCTGCAGCGACGCGAAGCTCGACGGCCCCCTTCATGCCTGCGCGCTGGAGCAGCTTGTCTGCGGCCTCTGCCCTGGCGTCTCGGTCTGAGATGTCGGGCGCGATGGCCCCGAGGAGGTCGGCTGTCGCGCGGGCCAGGTCGGGGTCCTCCGCGTCCAGGGCGCGGGTGGCGGCCGTCGCGATGAGCCCGTGATCGACCTTCTCGCCGTCGAGGCGCAAGGTCACGATGAAGAGCAGGCGGCGAGGGTCGTCTTCTCCCTCCTTCAGGCGCGCGTCGAGGGCAGCGTCCATGGCGGTGCCGAGCTCCTCGTCGAGCAACCCGCCGACCCGTGCGGCTTCCCGCCAGATCCCGTTGGCGTCCATGTCCCGGATCGCCTCCAGGCGGTCCTCAAGGATCTCGCTCACCTCGTCCTGACGCGTGTTCACGCCGAGGTGGGACGGGGGCGTCGCCATCGGCGGGGTCGCGGGTGCCAGGAGGGCGGACAGGGAGAGGAAGACGCTTGAGAGCATGTGGTGATGGAGGTTGGAAGAAGCCTCGGGGCGAGAATCCGGGCTGGCAGGGGGCAGCGACAGTGCACTATCGTCACTCAGGGCGCGTCAGCGGGAGCCATTGGTCCTCGAGAGCCTTGGACTCTACGCTTCCTTTCGTCCGTCATTAGCGGGCGGAGTGACCCGAGACGTAAATCAAACCACCGGGAAGGGGCCATGACTGAGCAATCCGACACGACGCAGGGGAACGAAGGGGCCGCGCAGGGCGGTAGCTTGTCGCATATCCAGCGGGGGCCTGACGGGGCGCGGTCGAGGATGGTGGACGTCTCAGGCAAGGGGGCGACCGAACGTCGCGCCCTTGCGAGGGCCACCGTGGAGTTTCCGCCGGGCCTCCTGGGGCAGGTGCGCGCTGGCGGGGGGCCAAAGGGGCCGATCGAGGAGGTCGCCCGGGTCGCGGGCGTGCTGGCGGCGAAGCGGACCGGGGACCTGATCCCCATGTGTCACCCCCTGGGGCTGGACGTCGTGGATGTTCGCTTCGAGTCCACGGCGCCAGATGTGCTCGAGGTCTATTGCTCGGCGGGATGCACGGGGCCGACCGGGGTGGAGATGGAGGCCATGGTGGGCGCCTCAGTGGCGGCGCTGACGATCTACGACATGACCAAGGCTGCCTCGAAGGCCATCCGGCTCGGGGCCGTGGAGCTCCTCGAGAAGTCCGGCGGCAAGAGCGGCCACTGGCTTCGCCCGCAGGGGTGAGCCGGCCCCTTGAGGGCCTCCTGGGACCCTCCAGGGCCATTACGCTGGATTGCTCCGGGGCTGGGGGGAGATCCGAGCCGCTGCGGGCGGTATGGTGAGGGGGCATTTCGGTGGCCACATGGGGGACACGGGTCGCCCCATGCGACGCGCTCGTCCAGGCCTCCTATCAACAACCCGAGGGCTCTCACCAGCGGCCCCCGAGACCACATGGATCTGAAACTCATCCGCAACCTCGTCCGGATCATGGAGCGCGGCGAGGTCGACGAACTCGAGATCGAGGACGACAAGGCCGGCCTCCGGGTGCACCTCCGACGGGGACCCTCCGGCGGCTATACCCAGCCCTCAGTCATGATGATGCCGGGCGCCTCGGCTCAAGGGCCCGCCGCGTCGCCGGGTGCGAACCTCGCCGCCGTTGGCGGTGAGGGCACCTCGACGGAGGCGCAGGCTCGCGCCGCTGGCGTCGAGGAGATCACCTCTCCCATGATCGGGACGTATTACGCCTCGCCGTCTCCGGACGCCGATCCCTTCACTGCTGTGGGGGACCGCGTCGGCGACGAGAGCCTCGTCTGCATCATCGAGGCCATGAAGGTCATGAACGAGATCAAGGCGGAGTGCGCCGGCGAAATCGTTGAGGTCCTCGTCGAGAACGGCGAGCCCGTTGAATACGGACAGCCCCTCTTCCTCGTCAAGACGCGCTAATGTTCCGGAGAATCCTCGTCGCTAATCGCGGGGAGATCGCGCAGCGCATCATCCGCGCCTGCCGCGAACTCAACATCGAAACGGTCGCGGTCTACAGCCAGGCGGACGCGGACTCTCTCCATCTCCGGATGGCGGACGAGACGGTCTGTATCGGCCCTGCTGCCAGTGGCGCGAGCTACCTCGATATCCCGTCCATCATCTCCGCGGCCGAGATCGCCGACGTGGAGGCGATCCACCCCGGATATGGCTTCCTCGCCGAGAACGCTCACTTCGCCGAGGTCTGCCGGTCTTGCAAGATCGAGTTCATCGGTCCCGACTCGAAGACGATCGAGGACCTCGGAAACAAGGCGCGTGCCCGTGAGATGGCCATCGCGGCCAAGGTGCCGGTGGTCCCGGGCTCAGACGGCCCTGTGCGCGACGAAGCCACCGCGGCCAAGGTCGCCCAGGAGATCGGCTATCCCGTCATGATCAAGGCGTCGTCGGGTGGCGGCGGGCGCGGGATGCGCGTGGCCAGCAACGAGCCGAGCCTGCTCCACGGCATGCGCGCGGCTCAGGCCGAGGCGAAGATTGCCTTCGGAGATGACACCGTCTACCTGGAGAAGTTCGTCGAGAAGGGGCGGCATGTGGAGATTCAGATCCTCGGCGATCGCCAGGGGAATGTGATCCACCTCGGGGAGCGCGATTGCTCCGTTCAGCGGCGGCACCAGAAGCTGATCGAGGAGTCTCCGTCTCCCATTCTGTCGCCGAAGCAGCGCAAGGAGATGTGCGCGGCCGCGGTGCGGCTCGCCAAGTCCTCGGGCTACCACAACGCCGGGACGGTCGAGTTCCTCGTGGACGGCGAGGGGAACTTCTACTTCATCGAGGTCAACGCGAGGATCCAGGTGGAGCACACCGTCACGGAGCTCGTGACCGGAGTGGATCTCATTCAGGAGCAGTTGCGCATGGCGTCAGGGGAGACCTTGCGCTACCGCCAGAAGGACATCCAGGTGCGCGGGCATGCCATCGAGTGCCGGATCAACGCGGAGGATCCCAATATGGACTTCCAGCCCCAGCCTGGGTTGATCAGTAGTTTTGTGCCTCCGGGTGGGCCTGCGGTGAGGATCGACAGTCATTGCTACAGCGGGTACCGGATTCCGCCGAACTACGATTCCATGATCGGGAAGCTCCTCGTCCACCGTCCCACGCGGGAGGAAGCGATCCGTACGATGATGAGAGCGCTCGATGAATTTGTGATCGAAGGGCCCAAGACGACCATCCCGCTCCAGCGCGAAGTGCTGGAGCAGGGGGAGTTTCAGAAGGCCGAGCACGACACGAAGTTCCTGGAGCGCTTTCTCAGCGCCGCGGCTCCCAGAGCCTCGGGCCCCATCTCGGGGTCAGCCTAGCGCTGAGGCCGTGCCGGCGAGCTCGCCGCGAAATCCCACCCATGACCTGTCCCCTCCGCCACCTCCCCTTGCTCCCCGTCGTCCTCGTGGCGGCCCTGAGCGGGTGCTTTCTCGACACCCAGAAGTACCCGGGAATGCTCACCCCCGAGACCGTGCCGCTGCCGGACGGCGCGAAGACCGCCTTCGGGCGGGGCGCGGAGGAGGCCTTCGTGATTCGGCACTCCGATCCCGTCCGGGTGCGCCTCGCGGAGAGCAACTCGGTCTACGACCTCTCCTTCTACGAGAAGCGGACGCTGATCCCCGCTGGTTCATGGGTCTTCGCGGGGCCCGAGGGCTATGCCGAGGTCTTGCTCCCTGGGGACACCCAGGTGGCGCTGCACGGCCGCGGGACCGGCGTGATCGGCTCGGAGAGCCGCCGCGAGCCAGTGTTCACCCTCCTCGATGTCACCGCGGCGTCGATCCGCTTCGGGGAGACGGGCCGGGTCCAACTCCCCGGCGGGGCCATTCTCGAGGCCTCTTCGGGGCCATTCTCCGTCGAGACCATTCACGACCGGCTGATCCGCGTGCGCAACCGCTCCAACCAGGTCGGACGGGTGGACTACCGAGACGAGGTCATCCGGCTGGAGCCCAGCGAGACCGTCGAGCTCGCTCTCCTCAGTGACTTCTCGACCCCGTTCGAGGTCGATCCCTCCACGCGCGCGGTGGAGTCGCCTGCGGGTCGCATTGCCCTGCGCGGTCAGGTCGAGGTGCTCTCCTCTGGCGCGGGGACCGTGCTGCGAGCCACCGGCACGAGCGAGGTCGAAGGGCTCGGTCTGCGCCTGCAGTTGAGCCCGGGCGACGAGGTTCGCCTCGAGGCCCTCGGTGGGAACGGAAGCGACCTCTGACCGATCGCATGGAACTCAAGCCCAAGCCCCGGCGCCAGCCGGAGCCCGAGACGCGTCCCATGAGGCGACACACGGCCCTGACCAAAGACATGAAACGAGTCCTTATTACGGGGGGCGCTGGCTTCCTCGGCAGCCACCTCTGCGAGCGCTTCCTTGGGGAGGGCTACGCGGTCATCTGCATGGACAACTTGGTCACAGGCTCGCTGGAGAACATCGCGCACCTGTTCGGTAGGGAAGAGTTCCTCTTCATGCATCAGGACGTGACGGAGTTCATTCACGTACCTGGGCGCCTGGACGCCGTGCTGCACTTCGCCTCCCCGGCGAGCCCCATGGACAACCTCGAGCTTCCGATTCAGACCCTCAATCTCGGCTCACTTGGGCCCCACAAGGCCCTA
>JAQWJQ010000243.1 GCA_029248265.1 Planctomycetota bacterium | reverse complement strand
CGGACTGCACCACCTGACCACCCGGCAGGTCGAAGATCGCGTGGACCACGAGGCCGGAGTGCTTCCCGGTCGGGCTGTCCTCGGCCACGCGGATCGGGACGAGGGCCTCGGAGGCGCCGGCCGCTGCGTCCGGCCCGAAGGGCACCGCGTCCGCGGTGACCCCGCGCGGCAGTCCGAGCACGCGGAGCTCCCCGCCAGCCGGGCAGCCCTCACGCCGCTGCACCTGCACCAACAAGGGCCCGGATTCAGACCCCTTCAGGGAGAGCGCCTGCGCCTTGCCTGTCAGGAAGGGCGGGGTGACCTCGAGGGACGCGGACGCTGACGCCGCCTGCACGCGACAGTTCGGGCCGTCCATCTCGGCCACGGCGACCAAGCGCCAGGCGCCCAGCCGCGCGTCCTTTCCGGCGTTCAAGCTGATCACTCCGACCTCCTTGTCGGCCGGGATCGTGACCTGACCCGATGAGGTGAGCCCTGGGGGGAGGAAAGGGAGCGAGGCCATCACCGGCCCCTTGGCTCCCTCCGCGCGCTGCACGCGGACCCGAACATCCACGGCGCCCCGACGGGGCAGCGGGACCGACGGGACCTCGAGCGCGACGGCGAAGGGCGCGCGCTCCGTGACCGCCAGCGCCATGCTCCGAACCGTCTGCGCCCAAAACAGCGTCCGGTTGGCCCCCTCCACGAGCCTCCGCTCGTCCATGATCCCCCCAGAGGCCGCGGGAGCCTCTGCCCGCAGGATGAGCTCGGAGTGGGCGAGGGGCGCGTCTTCCGCCGCCTCCAGCAGGATGGGCCAGGCGCCCGTTCCGGCGGGAAGGTCGATCACCTCCGCAGTGACCTTCTCGGGGAGGCCGCTCATCGTGCGCTTGAGGTCCCCAGGCGCACCGTCACGCTCCACACGCATCATCACCAGGGCGCGCCCTCCACGGGGAATGGCCATGGCCTTGATCTGCCTCGGGGTCATGACGGCGATCGACGGCGTTCCACCCGTCACCTCCACCCGATAGGTGTACTCGGGGCCGCCCCTCCCGAGCTGGTCAGCGATCTCGACCTCCACCAGCCCCCCACCCTTTGCGGTGAACTCAAGCAAGCTGTCCGGGCCGCCACCGGCGTCGTCGTTGACCTTCACCGCCGCCTTCGCCGGGTCCCGTCGCAGCCGGAGCACGCTGTCCAGCGGGGAGCGGAGCCGCCGGGCCCAAACCTCCATCACGTACCTCTTCCCCGCCTCCACCTCGAAGGAGAAGCGGTCCGTGTCCCGCTCAGATTCCAGCCGGCCATTCAGTGCCGCCGGAGCCGCGAAGGAGGTCACCGATCCATCGGCGGACTCCATCACGTTGGGGAGCGGGGAAGGGCGAATCCAGCAGGGCGTGGGCGCCGTCTCGCCCCCGAGCTCCACGGGAACCGCGGCCGCCCCCGGCGGGACCCAACCGCCGTGGGTTCCGCCGAAGGGGACCTGCACCGTCCCCGAACCCAGGCTCCCCGCCTCCCCGAGGAGTTCCACCTCGAGGGGCTCCCCGGCCACCCCTCCCAAGGGGAGGAGCGAGAGCGGCCGCGGGAAGGCGCCGACGTGCAGCAGGTAATGGTCGTCCTTGTCGCCGCGATACGCCGCCTGGCGCACGCGGATGAAGTAGGGCCCATCCGCGGGAAGCTCCACCGAGAACGCGGGGTCCTGGCGGGCGAAGGCCACATCATCGCAGGAGCGCAGCACGAAGCCGGCGGCGTCCACCAGCGAGACCGCAGCGTCCAGTCGACCCCCGAGACGCATGGCCTCAAGCTCCACCGACAGGCGCTGCCCCGCGACCCCCTCCACGCGGAAGACATCCCTGTCCTCCAGCTCGACCACCCCCCGCACCGTGACCGATCCACCGCCCGACACCGCGAGCGCCTGCGCCTCCTCGGCGCGGCCGTTGGGTTCCACCTCGGCCACGTGCGGGAAGACGCCGATGGAGAAGGTGAGGAGGTTGGTGATCCCGGACGAGGTCCGCAGCCGGACCCAGCGTGGCCCGGGGGGCGCGGAAGGGGCGATCCGGACCCGAGCCGTGACGCTCCCCGCTGACTCCTGCTCCAGCGCCACCAGCTCGAGCTCAGGGCCGCTGAACATCAAGTCCAACGCACCGCCGAGCTTCTTGCCCTTGAGCTCCAAGGAGACCTCGGTCCCACGTTGCCCTCCCCGGGGTAGCAGCGATTCGAGAGTGGGCAGCTGCGCCGCCGCCTGACTGGCCATGAGCAGCACGCCCACGACGGTGATCCACCCCCGCGCGTTCACGCCAGGACCTCGCGGATCACGCGGCCCCCTTTGACCAGCTGAAGCGGTCGATTACCGCCGGCCAACAGGGTCCGGTCGGGGTCCACCCCCATGAGCGTATAGACCGTCCGCGCGAGGTCCTCCGGACCCACCGCCTTCTCCTCAACCTCCGAGGCGGTGGCGTCCGAGCGGCCGTGAACATGCCCACGCTTCACCCCGCCCCCGGCCATGACCACGGAGAAGACCCGCGGCCAGTGGTCCCGCCCGCCGGTAGGGTTGATACGAGGTGTGCGACCGAACTCTGTCGTCAGGAGGACGAGGGTGGTTTCAAGCAGCCCACGGTCGTCGAGGTCGGCGATCAGGCTCGCGAACGCTCGGTCCACCGCCGGGAACTGGCGACCCATCTCCCGTGAGATCCGCTGGTGCATGTCCCAGCCCCCGAGGCTCACGGTGACATAGCGCACCCCGTGTTCCACCAGTCTCCTGGCCATGAGCAGGCGCTGCCCGGCTCCGCCACGCCCGTACCGGTCGCGCAGCTTCTTCGGCTCTTCACTCAACCGGAAGGCGTTCTTGGCCGCGGCCGACTCAAGCAGGGCATAGGCCCGCTCGTAGAACGCTCCCATCGCCCCCACCTCGTCCACCTCTGCTCGGTCAAGGAAGGCGCCATTCACGTCCTCGAGCATCGCGCGTCGACGGGCAAACCGCTCCGCGTCGACCCCCTTCGGCAGATCCAGGTCCCGGACCTTGAAGGAACGAGAGGCCGGGTCACCACCGAGCCCGAAGGGAGCGAAGGAGGACGAGAGGTACCCAGGACCCGCATACACGGTCGGCGGCCTCGGCACGCAGACGTAGGCAGGCAGGTCCCGCTGGCCGCCGAGCTCGTGGGACACCACGCTCCCCATGCTGGGATAGACCACCGCCGGGCTCGGACGGAACCCGGTCATCATGTTGTGCACGCCCCGTTCATGAGCCGCCTCCCCGTGGGTAAACGAGCGCACGACGCAGAGACGGTCCGCCACCTTGGCGGTCTCCTTGCAGTGACTCCCGAAGCGCACCCCGTCCAACGCGGTGGGGATCGCCTTGACGTCCCCTCGATAGGCGAGCGGTGAGTACGGCTTCGGGTCGAAGGTCTCCTGGTGGGCGAGCCCGCCCGGCAGGAAGATCTGGATCACCGCCTGAGCCGCCGGCGACCCGTTCCCCAAGGAGCGCCCACGCGCAAGCTCCCCGAGCCCGAGGGTGGAGGCCACACCCGCCCGAAGGACCTCTCGTCGGCTCGGAAGGAAGGAGTGCGCGCTCATGGGAGGGTGGAGGCGGCAGGGGCCGCGGTGGCTCAACATGGTGGCGCTGGGCGCCAAGAGTCCAGCATAGACCCCGGCGCAAGATTCGGGGGCGGCGGTGAATCCACGCCCCGTCAGGCAGGCTCCGCTCGGCTCACAAAGAGAGACCGCGCGTGACAGGGCAGCCCCCGGGCCCTCCCCGCGGCCGGACCCACGCACCACCGAGGTCCACTGACCGGCCCTGGAGGCCGCCCCCAGCTACGACCGCACTCGAGCCCGCGGCAGGGCCCAAGGCCGGCTCCGGCGCGCGTGGCCCGCGGCGCCACGCCGGCCTGACCGGAGGGGGACGCGAAAGGGCAAGCGGGCGAGGATGGACCCCGCACCTTCGAGCCCGAGCGCGGCACGGTCAGAGGAACCGGCTCGCTCGATAGGGCTTCGGATCCACGTGCGGGCGATCACCGGAGACCAGCTCGGTGATGAGACGCCCCGTCCCCGTGGCCATGCTCAACCCGAGCATGCTGTGGCCGGCGGCGATCCAGACATTCTCGTGGGCCGGCGCCTGGTCGATGATCGGGCGGCCGTCCCACACCATCGGACGCCAGCCATACCACGTCTCCTCGACCTCTCCGGCCACCGGCTCACGCAGGTACTTCGCTGCAGCCGCGGTGAGGAGGCCAAGCCGCCGAGGGTGGATCGAGGTGTTGTAGCCCACGAACTCCATGGTGGAGCCAATGCGAAGGCCCGTCGTCATCGGCGTGACCGCGACGTGCGAATCCTCAAAGATGAGCGGGTGCACGGGCATGCTGTCGGTGCGGGCCGACGTGATGGAGTAGCCCTTGCCAGGCTCAATCGGGATCTTGAACCCGAGGTGATCGTTCAGCATCGGCGTCATCGCGCCCGTGGCCACCACGAAGCGGCTGGCCTCGATGGACTCGCCGCCCGACAGGACCGCACGGGCCACCGCGCCATCGCGTCGAAACCCCTCCATGGCACGACCCTCGATGAACTCAACGCCACCCGCCTCGAGGCGGCCGCGGAGGCCTGCCATCAGCTTGTCAGGGCGAAGGTGGCAGTCCCCCTCATAGTGCCAGGCCCCGCCGAGCCCCGGCTTGAGCGACGGCTCGATGCGAAGCACTTCATCGCCCGGGTAAGGCGTCGCGCCCTGACCAAAGTGCTCCCTGAGCAGCTCGTCGGTCCTGGCGTAGGCCTCAAACTCCGCCACGCTGTCGTGGATAAAGAGCAGCCCCCGCTCCTGCCACTCGCAGTCGATCCCCTCCGACCCGATCAGGTCCCGGTAGAGCGCGAGGGACGACTGCAGGAGGGCGTGATTGCCCGCGGCCGTCTCCATCATCTGCGGCCCGTCGCAGGCCCTCATGAAGTTCCAGAACCACGAGAGCCAGGCCCGGCTAGCACGGGGCCGGACCGCAAAGGGCGAGTTCCGCCGCAGCATGGCCTTCATGGTCTTTGCCACGGCGCCTGGCTGACACAGCGGCAGCACGTGACTGGGGCAAACGTAACCACAGTTGCCATGGGAGCACGCAGCGCCGAACTGCCCCTGGTCCATCACAGTCACCCGGAAGCCCGCCCGAAGGAGGTACCAAGCGCACATCCCCCCGATCACTCCGCCGCCGATCACGAGCACCGTGTCCCCCGGAGCGCCCTCCTTCCCGGAGGGGTTGGGCGATGACACGCTCACGAGGGGGCTCCGTCGGCCGAGCCGCCAAAGCCGTGACGCAGGGGGTCTCGGGGATCGATCACCAAGCTCGACCGCGCGGTGACGAACGCTGTCCCCGCGACCGTCGGCAGCACCGTCCCGGGCCCTGGCCCGACCTCGTAGCTGCCGGTGAAGACGCTCCCGATGATGCTCTCCTGCGCCCAACGTTCGCCTGGCCCCAGCATCCCGTCCGCCGCCAGGCAAGCGAGCTTGGCGCTGGTCCCCGTGCCGCAAGGTGAGCGGTCGAATGCGCCTCCTGGGCACAGGACGAAGTTGCGAGAGTCATTCGAGGGATCCTCTGGCGCGCCGAAGAACTCCACGTGATCGATGTAGGCGCCCTCCTCCCCGGTGATCCCGCTCGCGGCCAGCGCCGCCCTGATCCGGACCCCCCACTCCGTCCAGCGCGCATGCTGCCCAACGTCCAGGTCAGGGAGGTCCAGACCGTCCGGGTAGAGCTGGACGAGGAAGAACCAGTTGCCCCCGTAGGCCACGTCCCCCACGAAGGCGCCGAGGCCCGGAACCTCGACACGGACGCCGGCGGCCCACCGATAGCTCTCGACGTTCCGCACGCTGACCACGCCGCTTGGCGCGAGCTCGGCAGTGACCTTGCCCGCAGGCGTATCAATACAGTGCGTCCCCGCCTCGAGTTCCCCCAGGTGCTGGAGGCTGTTCACCAGCCCGATCGTCCCGTGGCCACACATCCCGAGGTAGTCGACGTTGTTGAAGAAGATCACGCCGAGGGAGCACGTCTCGTCATACGGCTCGCACAGCAAGGCCCCGACGAGCACCTCTGAACCCCTGGGCTCGAGCGTCACCGCCCGCCGAAGGTGATCAAACTCGGCGCGGAACCTCGCCACCCGCTCGCGGAGAGGTCCCCGGCCGAGCTCGGGCCCACCCGACACGATGAGCCGCGTGGGCTCTCCGCCGGTGTGGGAGTCAATGACGTCAATGGTGTCCATGGGCGAGGTGCGAGTCGTTGGGCCGGCCGGGATTCTGACATCTGGAGGCCTCGGCGGGCTCGGGGCAGCCTCGACTCCCTTGGCGAACCACCCACCAACGGCGGCCCGCCCGGGCCCACTCCTGCGCCCGGTTTCCCATGGTGCCCCACCTTGTGATTTTGTGTACAAGAACAATTCGGCCCATCCCGGGCATGACTCCCACCCCTCGTGGGTGACCGCAGGACACGACCCACCCCACCACTCCATGACGACCCATCAGGTCCTCATCGCAGGCCACTGGCGCGACGCCGACGCCAGCCGCACATTCCAGGCCCAGGACCCCTCCAGCGGGGCCACGCTCGCACCCAGGTTCCCGACCAGCAGGTGGAGTGATTGCAGCGCCGCCCTCGACGCGGCAACCGCCGCCTTCGAGGCCCTGCGCACCGTCACACCCGATGCCATCGCCGACTTCCTGGATGGCTACGCCGCCCGGATCGAGGCTCACTCCGACGCGATCTGTGCGGCCGCCCATGCCGAGACGGCGCTGCCCCTGGCGCCGCGCCTCTCAGCCGGTGAGCTCCCGCGGACCACCGGTCAGCTGCGCCAGGCTGCCGCGGCAGCGCGCTCCTCGGATTGGTCACGCCCCGTCATCGACACGGCCGCCAACATCCGCACTCAATTCTCCGGGGTGGGACCCGTGGCGGTCTTCGGCCCGAACAACTTCCCGCTCGCCTTCGGCAGCGTGTCCGGCGGTGATTTTGCCGCGGCCATCGCCGCGGGGAACCCCGTCCTCGCCAAGGCGCACCCGCTGCACCCGGAGACCACCCGGCTGCTGGCGCGCGAAGCTCTCGGCGCCGCCCTCGACGCCGGCCTCCCCGCGGCCACCGTCCAGCTGATTTATGACCTCGAGTACGCCGACGGCGAACGCCTAGTTCAGGACCCGCGCCTCGCGGCCGTCGCCTTCACGGGCTCGAAGCGTGGCGGGCTCGCTCTGAAGAGGGCCGCCGACGCCGCCGGTACCGCGATCTACCTGGAGCTCGGCTCCGTGAACCCCGTGGCCGTCTTGCCGGGAGCTCTGAGCGAGCGGGGAGGTGAAATCGCCACGGAACTGGCGGGCAGCTGCCTCATGGGCACGGGCCAGTTCTGCACCAACCCCGGGCTGGTTCTGCTCGAGCAGGGCGCGGACGCCGACGCCTTCGTCGCGGCCCTCACCGAAGCCTTTGAGGCCGCGCCCAACGGCACGCTCTTCTCCGCCGCTGGACGTGAGGGGCTCGCGGCCCAGGTCAACGCATTACGCTCGGCCGGAGCCGAGGTCCTCGCCGGCGGCGAGCCCGTGGAGGGCGCGGCCGCCTGTTACGCGAACACCGTACTGCGCGCGGAGGGCGCCGCCTTCCTTGCCAACCCGGGGCAGCTTCAGACCGAGGCCTTTGGAAACGCCACACTCGTGGTCGTGACGGAGTCCGTCACGCAGACCGTCGAGGTGATCCGCTCACTGGAGGGGAACCTGACCGGGTGCATCTACTCCGCGAAGGATGGCGGAGACGACCTCGCCTACCGGTCGATCGAACCGCCGCTCCGCCAGCGGGTTGGCAGGCTCCTCAACGATCAGATGCCGACCGGTGTCGCGGTTTCACCGGCCATGAACCATGGCGGCCCCTTTCCCGCTACCGCCCATCCGGGCTTCAGCGCCGTCGGCGTGCCCGGCTCCATGGGGCGCTTCGCCATGCTGCAGTGCTATGACCAGGTGCGCCCGGACCGGCTCCCGGAGGGCCTCCGGGACGAGAACCCTCGACAGACCTGGCGCTGCATCGACGGGCGCTGGACCCAGGACTCCCTCTCCTGAACCGCGCCGCGACCCGGGGGCCATCCAGGCCTCCGGCCCCCACCGATTGGCTTGAAGATCTCCACCTACATCGAGCAAGACCTTGAGGCCCGCATCCGCAAGGGCGCGAGCCTCCCGGAGAAGCTGACCCTGGGCGGGATCGCTCTCACCTACGGAGTCAGCGCGACCCCGGTGCGCCGGGCCGTGGACGGCCTGATCGAGAAGAAGCTCATGGTCAGGCAGCCGAACGGACGACTGTCGACTCGGCCTGCACGGGCCGGGAGCCGGCTTGCTCGGTCCGCCAGCACGGAGGCCCCGGAGCCGCTGGTCTCCAACGCGGCCCTCGAGCACCGCGTTGTCGAGGAACTGGTGCACATCGCGGTCTCCGGGCGCGCGGGCTTCATCCGCGAGGAGCCGATGGCGGAGCGCGTCGGCGTGGGGCGCACCCGCGTCCGCGAGGTGCTCACGCGGCTCGCAGGGGGGGGCCTCCTGGAGCATGTGCCGAGGCGCGGCTGGCAGGTCCCGGCGTTCAGGATGGGAGACATGGACGCCTACATCGATGTGAGAGAGAGCCTGGAGCTCAGGGCCCTGGATCTGGGGAGACCCCACATCGAAGGCCCGGAGATCGAGCGCATGCTGGCTGGGAACACCCCCAGGATGGCCCGGGACTCGCGGATCAATAACGACCTGCACAGCTACTTCATCGCCTGTTCCCGCAACCGCTACATCGAGTCGTTCTTCGAGACCAACGGCCACTTCTACAGCGCCCTCTTCGACTACGCGACCCTGAGCAGCCGCGCCGTCACAGCGATGGCGGAGCAGCACGTGGAGATCCTGGTGCAGGTCAAGGCGCAGCGATGGGCTCAGGCGCGCGAGGCACTCTCGCATCACATCAGAGCCCAGAAGCCCATCCTTGAAACCATGATTGCCGCCCAACAGGCCACCAACTGACCACGACACGGAACCCCAGGACCTGGAATACAGCGGTCCCACCCAGCACTTGGGTCCAAGCCCTCTCGACAAGACCAGCAATGAACCTCTCCATCTTCAGCGGCTGCATGCCCGCCCTCATGACCCCGTGTGGCACGGACCGCACTCCGGACTTTGGCGCCCTCGCGGCGAAGGGCCAAGAGCTCGTCGGCGCCGGCATGTCGGCGGTCGTCTACTGCGGCTCGATGGGCGACTGGCCGCTCCTCACCGACCCGGAGCGCCAGGAGGGCGTCGCCGCACTGGTCGGCGCCGGCGTGCCGACCGTCGTCGGCACGGGCGCCGTGAATACGCGCGCAGCCGTCGCCCATGCCTCCCACGCCGCCGAGGTCGGCGCCGCTGGATTGATGGTCATCCCCAGGGTGCTCTCGCGCGGCACGTCCCCCGCGGCACAGCGCCACCACTTTGACGCGGTCCTTAGCGCAGCGCCCGACCTGCCCGCGGTCATTTACAACAGCCCGTATTACGGCTTCGAGACCCGCGCGGACCTGTTCTTCGACCTGCGCGAGCGGCACAAGAACCTCGTCGGCTTCAAGGAGTTCGGTGGCGCTGAGTCCTTGAGCTACGCCGCCGAGCACATCACCGGCGCCTCCAGCGACCTGACCCTGATGGTGGGCGTCGACACTCAGGTCTTCCACGGCTACGTGCACTGCGGCGCCACAGGCGCCATCACCGGCATCGGCAACGCGATTCCCAGGGAGACGCTGCGCCTCGTTGAGCTGTGCAAAAGTGCAGCGCTCGGCGACCCCGTGGCCCGCCGCTACGCCGCAGAGCTCGACGCGGCGCTCAAAGTGCTGTCCACCTTCGACGAAGGGCCCGACCTCGTGCTCTACTACAAGCACCTGATGGTGCTCGCCGGGGACGAGAATTACGCCACGCACTTCAACGAGCACGACGCCCTCAGCGCGAGCCAGAAGCGCTTCATCGAGCAGCAATTCGCTCTCTTCCGGGCCTGGTGGAGCCAGTGGCCGGGTCGCGCCTAGGGGAAACGCCGAGGCCTTGATCGGACGGATCGGCGCCTGCGAGGCCCTGAAAACCCGCTCCCGCCCGGGGGGGGCCCAGCACCCCGGAGAAGGCGGACCGTGACCAGCCCCCTTCTTTCCGCCCTCGCCTTGGGCCAGGACCCGCTCCACGGGGCCCCGCTGGGTGGCTGGCCGCACCAAAGCCGCGCTGCGGCCCTCGTGACCTGGCGCAGCAGGGACGACAGAGCGCGCTCGCCCGCGGCCCAACGCCGCCCGTCGCCGATGATCCCCATCGCCGATGGGCCCAGCCGGCGATGGGCCCAGTCGGCGATGGGCCCAGCCGGCGATGAGTCCAGTCGCTGCTGAGCTAAGTGACCGACGACCTCAGTCGCCGCCAACCTCACCGCCGTAGCCAAGCGCCTTCAGGTTTTTGCGCGTGGCCTCATCCAGCTCACCCACCTCACTTGCGCTGGGCGGTTCGAAGTAACCCCTGAGCTGTACGAGGGCTTCGTCGAGGAGCGCGGTCCCCTCGGCGAGGAAGCGCGCGCGGTCGCTGCTCGGCGAGAGGGGCGCCAGCTCCTCCGGGTCCTCCACGAGGTCGTACACGAGCAAGGGCGTCTGATCTCGATAGACCACCTTCCGGTCCCGCCTCACCGCCGCTCGCATGCCCGAGCGCGCTGCGAAGACCCACTCTTCCGTCGGGCGTGGCGCGCCCAGCAGAGAGCGGCCCGGGAGCCGCACATCCGGCTCGAGTTCGACGAACTCCAGCACTGTGGGGACGATGTCGACCAGCGACACGAGCGAATCGATTCGCTCGCCACCGCGCACGCCCCCGGGGAGTCGCACCATCATAGGGATCCGGAGCCCCTCTTCATTGAGGTCACCGTGTCCCCCAAAGCGGGCCAGCCGCTGGCGCAGGCCCTCGCCGTGGTCT
>JAQWJQ010000230.1 GCA_029248265.1 Planctomycetota bacterium | reverse complement strand
CCGGGGCACTGCCTGGACGGAGTCACTTGACGACGACGGAGAGGACCCCTTGAGGGGGGCTGCGGTCGCGGGTATGGAGTTGTCCACGACCCTTCACAAGGTGACAGACAGCGGCTACCTCCACGCTTTGGCGCCCCGCATCTCGGCCTCGACAGACCTCTGGTACGAGGAGAGCGGCGGCGACTTGATTCCCTTTGACCGGACGGAAGATCCGATTGATGGGGACCGCTACGAGGCGGGTGTGCGCGCGCTCTGGCAGCGACCGAATACCTTCGAGACCTTCGACCTCGATCTGCGGACGACGGTCCTGAAGGACCGTGCGGGGGACCTCGACGACCAGAGAGAGGTGGCCACCTTGGGCCGCTACATCACCGGCTACGGGAGCGGCGAAGGGATGCTCGGCATCCTCCACGACGCCCGTTATGACCTGGAGAACGCAGAGACCACGTACACGAAGAGCACCTTCGCGGTGCGCCCCAGCGAAGAGCTCCTGTTCGAGTTCAGCTATGGCCAGGCGCGGGCGATCGGGCGTGAGGAGCTCTACGAGACCGGGGGCGTCGGCGGCCGCTGGCTGATCGATCCGAAGTGGGAGATCGAGGCGCGCTACTCCCGAGACCTGCGGGGCGACGAGGCGCTGCTCACGGAGTTTGTCCTGCGCCGCTTCAGCCACGACTTCGTGCTGGACATGGTCTTCCAGGACCGCGCAGGTGAGGGGGGGACCAGCATTGGCCTCAGCTTCAAGCCGCTCCTCGGCTGGACACGTAGCCGCCTCGGGCTCCTCGATCGGCGCTAGCGGGTCAGTTGCCCACAGGCGTCCAAATCAGTCCGTCTTGAGCGATGAGCCCAGCCGACGCTAGGGCGACTACCGAGCTGAGGTCGCCGCTCGCTGAGAACGCCGCGTCGAAGGCGGGGGTTCGGTTGAGCCCGTCGTAGGCGCCCCCTGCTTGGCCGACGGTGTTGCGGGTCGCGACGACGTCTCCGTCCTCGTTGACCATGAAGGCGCGTCGGCCCGTCCGGTTGACCTGCTTCGGCCAGGCGTAGCAGCACCACATCAGCTCACAGTTAGCGCTCCCGGGATAGGCGCTCGGCTTGGCGCCGCCAGCGTCACTCTCGGGCAGGCCCGCCACCGGGGCAGCCGGGCTGCCGTCAGGGAGGAACATCTTGTAGTAGTAGCCGTTGCGCTCGATCACCCCGTCGCCCGCGTCTGAGATGAACAGGGCGAACTGCTTCGAGAGGAAGGACGGCTGGACGCTGTCGCCGGCGGCTCCGATTCCGATTCCGAGCGGGGACCAGACGCGAACGGGCGTCTCCCCCGAGAGCTCGCCGAAGTAGCCAGCCTCGCCGCCGCCATCGATGTCCGTGTCGATGGTGACGCTGGCGATCATGTTCTGCTGCGCGGTTGCGATGGACCGCAAGGTCGAGAGCGCCGCGTTCTCGCCGGCGGAGACTCGCGCGCTCACCAGCTTCGGGATGGCGATGGCGGCGACGATGGCGATGATCGCGACCGCGATCATCAGCTCGATCATCGTGAAGCCAGACTGCTTGTTATGGCGAAGCATTGAGAACCTGCGCAGGGGCGGCGCCGGGGCGCCGAGGGGAGTGGTCGGCCCTCTTCGACCGACGCCGTCTGCTATCGACGGGATCCCTGGAATCCTTGAGGTTCCCACCGCTCGGAGGCTCCCGCTGCTCGCCCGAGGGCCACCTCTTGGGGGCCCTCGGCTCGGCTCGCAGCGGCCTTGATCCTAGAAGAGGCCCAGGATCTCGCCGTTCTCGTCGATGTCGACCTGCTTGTAGGCAGGCGTACGCCCGAGCCCGGGCATGGTCATGATCGCCCCGGCGTAGACGACAACGAAGCCAGCCCCAGCCGCGAGGCGGGCCTCACGCACCGGGAAGACGAAGCCCTCGGGCGCGCCCTTGAGCTGGGCGTCGTGGCTCAGGCTGTACTGCGTCTTGGCCATGCAGATCGGGAGCTTGCCGTAGCCCTGCTCCTCGAGCCGCGCGAACGTCTTCTTGGCGGCGGCGGAGAACTCCACCGAGCCCGCACCATAAATCTTGAGGGCCAGGGCCTCGACCTTCTCGGTGAGGGGCGCCTCGTCCGGATACAGCAGCTTGAAGTCCGACTCGCCGGACTCGGCTGCGTCGATGATGGCGGCTCCGATCGCGGCGCCGCCCTCGCCGCCCTTGGCGTGCACCTCGCTCACCTCCGCGGCCCGGGCACCCGCCGCGAGGGCGCGCTCCTTGACCACTTGGATCTCGGCCTCGGTGTCCGTGGGGAAGCGGTTGATCGCCACGACCACGGGGACCCCGTAGCTGCGCACGTTCTTCACCTGGGCCTCGAGGTTGGAGCAGCCCTTGAGGACGGCCTCGGTGTTCTCCTTGAAGAGGTCCTCGGGGAGCGGGCGTCCCTGGCGAGTGGGGTAGTTCCCGGAGTGCACCTTGAGCGCGCGAATGGTGGCGACGAGCAGGACCGCATCGGGGGTCATGCCGGAGGCGCGGCACTTGATGTCGAAGAACTTCTCCGCGCCCATGTCGGCTCCGAAGCCGGCCTCGGTCACGAGGTAGTCCACGTGCCCCTGGGCGACGCGGTCGGCCACGATGGAGGAGTTGCCGTGAGCGATGTTGGCGAAGGGGCCGGTGTGGACGAAGGCGAGGGTGCCCTCGGTCGTCTGCATGATCGTCGGGTCGATGGCGCGCTGGAGGATGGCGGCCATGGCGCCGGCCACCTCGAGCTCATCTGCCGTGACAGGGTCCCCCTTGCGGTTGGCGCCGATCACGATGTGGCCGAGCCGGCGTCGCACGTCCGCCAGGTCACTGCTCATTCCCAGGATGGCCATGACCTCGGACGCGGAGGTGATATCGAAGCCGGTCTCCCGGGGGACGCCGTTCTTGGGCCCGCCAAGCCCCGAGGTGACCTGGCGCAGGGCCCGGTCATTGACGTCCAGCACGCGCCGCCAGGTGACGGTCGCGGGGTCGATGTCGAGGGGGTTGTCCAGCAGGATCGATGCGTCGATCGCGGCCGCCAGCAGGTTATTCGCGGCGGTGACGGCGTGGAAGTCGCCCGTCAGGTGGAGGTTGAAGTCCTCCATGGGGACGACCTGGCTGTACCCGCCGCCGGCGGCGCCGCCCTTGATCCCGAACACCGGACCCATGGACGGTTGGCGGATCGCGCACGCGGCCTTCTTACCGAGCTTGTTGAGCGCGAGGGAGAGCCCGACCGTGTGGACGGTCTTGCCCTCGCCAGCGGGGGTGGGGGTGATGGCGGTGACGACCACGTAGCGGGACTTGGCCGCACCGGGCTCCGCCGCCAGCTTGTGGTCCACCTTGGCCATGAAGCGGCCGTAGGGTTCGAGTCCATCGGCGTCGAAGCCGTATTCACTGGCGACGTCTTGGATGGGGCGGAGGGGGACGTCTCTGGCGATATCAAGGTCGGAACGCATGCGACAGAAGGTAACGCTTCGTCGCCCGATGGAGGGGCGGAGGATCGGGCCCTCGCCTGACGTCTCGAATCCGGGACGCTCAGCTCCCCTCGCGGCGGCTCCGGAGGCCGTCCAGGGTCACTGCCCCGACGATGATGGCCCCGACCAGGATCTCCTGGACGAAGTTCGGCACGCCTGAGAGGTTGCAACCGTTGGCGAGGGTGGCCATCAGGAAGGCTCCGATCATGGCGCCGAGGATCGTCCCAGTGCCGCCGGAGAGCGACGCCCCACCGATCACGACGGCGGCGATGACGTCGAGCTCCTTGCCCATGGCTGTGGTTGGATCACCGACCGTGAGGCGGCCGAACTGGAGGACACCGGCGAGGCCCGCCATTGCGCTCGCCAGGACGTAGATGGCGAACTTGGTCCGCTCCACGGGCACCCCGCAGAGGCGGGCGGTGGGTTCGTTGGAGCCGATGGCTGTGGTCCATGCGCCGAAGATAGTTCGGCGCAGGAGGAAGGCCGCGCAGAGGGCGGAGAGGCCCATGAGCCAGACCCCTGGCGCCAGGATGAGCCAGCTCGGAAGGTTCTCGCGGACGACCTCGGGCAGCCCCGAGATGTCGGGGTTCTTGGACATGAATTGCTTCAGCCACCCGCTGGGAGCATCCACCTTCTGCTCGTCGGCGAGCCACTTGGCGGCCCCTCGGGCCGCGCCGAGGGTCCCGAGGGTGACGATGAAGGGGGGCAGGCGGAGGATGGTCACGAGCCCACCGTTGATCGCGCCCACTGCGGCGCCAGCCAGGACCCCAAGAAGCGCGGACGGGAGCTCGCCGAGGCCAGCCTTCATGGCGAGGGCGGTGACCACCGAGGCCAGGGCGACGGTGGAGCCCACGGAGAGGTCGATGCCGCCGGACCGAATGATGAACGTCGCGCCGATGGCCGCGAGGCCGACGATGACGGTCTGGGTCGCGATGGTCTTCGCGTTGAAGACCGAGAGGAACCCCTCTGGCGCCACCGCGCCGAAGAGTCCGACCACCACGATCAGGCCGAGGAATGGACCGACGAGGTCCATGACTTGGCGGGCTGCCACGGCGCTGGGGCCGGGGTCCGGTTGGTCTTCGAGTGCCATCAGTGGGTTCCTCCAGTCGCTGCGGCCAGGGCCGCGTCTTCTGTCCAATCTTCGCACGGGCGCGCGGCTCCGAGCACGCCGCGGTGCATGACTGCGATCCGGTCGCACGTCCCCAGGAGTTCCGGGAGGTGGCTGCTGACCATCAAGATCGCCTTGCCCTCGGCCGCGAGCCGATCGAGGAGGCGGTACACCTCGACCCTCGCGCCGACGTCGATCCCGCGGGTGGGCTCGTCGAGGAGCAAGGTGTCGGCGCCGCACTCCAGGAGTCGCGCGATGGCCACCTTCTGCTGGTTCCCTCCGGAGAGGTCTCTCACGGGTTGCCGGGTGGAGCCCGCGCGGAGCGACAGCCGCTCGCGCCAGGGCTCCGTGGCCTGCTCTCTCGCTCTCCTGGCCACGGTGCCGAGCCGACTTGCGAGGCGGCGGACGCTGGAGAGGGTGACGTTGTCCGCGATGGAGAGGTCGAGGGCGACCCCTTCGTTCGCGCGATCTTCGCTCAGGAGGCCGACGCCGAGGCTGACCCAGTGGCGCGGTCGTGGCCGTCGAATCGGGAGCCCTCTCAGCTGGAGGTCCCCGGCGGATATCGGGTCGAGCCCATAGAGGCTGCGGAGCATCTCGGTGCGGCCTGCGCCCACGAGACCGAAGACGCCGAGGATCTCGCCGGACCGCAGCTCGAAGCTGGCCTCCCTGGGGGAGCGGGAGCCGGCCAGCCCGCGGACGGAGAGCACCACGTCCCCGAGGGACCGGGGCGACCTGGGGTAGGCCTCCTCCACGGAGCGGCCCGCCATGGTGGTCACCATCTCCTCAGTGCTCGTCTCCGGGACGTCCCCGCGCCCCACGGTCTCGCCGTCACGGAGCACCGTGAACCGATTCCCGATGGCCTTCACCTCGTCCAGGAAGTGGCTGATCCAGAGCACCGTCACGCCGCTCTCCACGAGGCGCCGGGTGACCCGGAACAGGCGCTCGACGTCCGGCGCGGAGAGGGAGCTCGTGGGCTCGTCGAAGACGATGATCTTGGCGTCGAAGCACAGGGCGCGTGCGATCTCCACCAGCTGCCGGTCCCCGGGGCCGAGCTCGCTCACCATCGAGTCGCCAGAGAAGCTCTTCACGTCGAGGTCTCCCAGCACCTGGTTCAGGCGAGAGCGGGCCGCGCCGAGCCGCTTCACGCCAAAGCGGGCGCGCTCGCGGCCGAGGGTGACGTTCTCCAGGACCGAGAGGTGGGGGCAGAGGTTGAGCTCCTGGTAGATCATCGCGACGCCGCGGTCCCGGGCTTCCCGGGGCGAAGACGGCGCGAAGGGGGCCCCGTCGATCCAGAGCTCCCCCTCGTCGGGGGCGTGGGCCCCGGCCACGATCTTCATGAGGGTGCTCTTGCCCGCGCCGTTCTCCCCAAGGAGCGCGTGAACCTCGCCCATGTCCGCCTCGAGGTCCACCCCCCGCAGGGCATGGACTCCGCCGAAGCGCTTGCAAACTCCCTTGATCTGGAGTCGCGGCGGCCGCCGCCGCTGGAGGACGGCGCCGGTCTCCATCAGTTGTCGAGGATGGAGAGGTCGGGCTTGAGGAGGGCCTGAACCGAGGGGTCATCAATGGACGCCGCGGGGACGACGACGACGCCGGTGTCGATCCTCGGCTCAACGGCCTCGCCGCGCACAGCGGCGACGCAGGCGCGCACGGAGAGCTCCCCCATGCGCACGGGATCTTGGAGCACGAGGGCGTCGATCTCTCCCGCGCGGAGCGCCTCCACCAGCTTGTCGCTCGCGTCGAAGCCCACGAAGGCCACGTCGTCCGTGCGCCCGGAGTCCTGCAGGGCTCGCAGCATCCCGAAGGCCGCGGACTCGTTCGGGCAGAAGATGCCGTCGACGTCCTTGAAGCTGTTCAGGAGGTTCTCGGACGCCTGGTAGGCGCCCTCGTTCGTGGCGCCGGCGTACTGGTTCGAGGAGATGACCTCGATGCCTTCCGCCTCGCCGATGGCCTGGAGGAACCCCTCCTCGCGCTCGTAGGTGCTGGCGGACCCTTCCTGATACCGCAGCAGGATGACGGACCCCTCGCCGTCCATCATCTCTGCGAGGGCCTCGCCCGCGAGCTCGCCGCCCCGGCGGTTGTCGGTGGCGACGAAGGAGGTGCGCCCCTCCCAGTCGAGGTCACTGTCAGCGACCACGACGGGGATGCCCTGCCCGCCCGCCTCCTCGGCCGGGGTGACGAGGGCCTTGCGGTCCATGGGCATCAGGACGATCCCGTCCACGCCCCGGACGACGAAGTTCTCGACGATCTGGACCTGCTCGGCGCGGTCATCCTCGCGGATGGGTCCCTTCCAGATGACCTGGACCCCCAGGTCTCGGGCGGCGGCCTCGGCGCCGGCGTGCACCGACTTCCAGAACTCGTGGGTCGTGCCCTTGGGCACGACGGCGATCTGCAGCCGGTCGTCTGAGGCGTCGCTGTTCGACAGGTCACCGCACGCAGAAAGCGTGAGGAGCGAGACAGCGGCAGCCAGTAGGGGTCGTCGGTTCATGGCGATGGGGGGAAGTCGGGACGGAACCAGCGTAACCGCTCGGGCGCTCTTGCTAGGTTGACAGCCCATGGCCATCGACGCCCATCAGCACTTCTGGACCTACGACGCGGCGCGGTACGGCTGGATCGGTGACAACGGCCTCCACGCCCTTGAGCGCGACTTCCTCCCCGCGGACCTCCGCCCGCTGCTCGATCAGCGTGGCATCGACGGCACTGTCGCGGTCCAGGCCCGCCAGGACCTGGAGGAGAGCGAGTGGCTCCTGGGGCTCGCCGCCGACCATCCTTGGATCCGAGGGGTGGTGGGCTGGGTCGACCTCGCCTCGACGGAGGTCGAGGGGCAACTGGAGCGGCTGGGCGCGGCGAGGGGAGGTGAGCGCCTCGTGGGGGTCCGTCATGTGGTGCAAGACGAGGCGCCGGGCTTCATGGATGGCGCGGACTTTCGCCGCGGGGTGGCCACCCTCGGCGCTCGCGGGCTCGCCTATGACGTGCTGGTCCTCGAGCGCCAGCTGGAGGAGGCCGTCCGGTTCTGTGGGGACATGTCCGGCCAGCGCCTTGTCCTCGACCACCTCGCCAAGCCTCGCATCGCGGCCGGGGAGATCGACCGCTGGGCGGCGCTGATGCGGGAGCTCGGCGCCATGGAGCACGTGACCTGCAAGGTCAGCGGCATGGTCACCGAGGCGGATCATGAGGCGTGGACGTACGACCAGCTGACCCCCTACATGGATGTGGCCTTCGAGGCCTTCGGCCCGGAGCGGCTCATGTTCGGGTCGGACTGGCCGGTCTGCACCCTCGCGGCGCCCCACGCTCGGGTCCACGAGGTGTTCTCCCGCTGGCGAGCCTCGCTCTCCATGGTGGGCGCCACCGTCGACACCGAGGCGGCGGTCGAGTCGGCCTACGGGCTCACCTGAGGGCCCCGCGGGCGGCGACCGATCGGGTCGCCCGCTCTAGCGCGAGAGGATCCGCTCCGCCTGAGCCTGCATGGGGTGGCCCGGGGCGAGGGCCTTGGCCGCGTCGAGGGCCTCCACGGCCTCGTCTCGGCGGCCAGCGTTGAAGAGCGCCATGGCCTGCAGGAAGGCCGGCTCGGGCCGCGACGGGGACGCCGCGCGCCAGCCCTCGATCCGGAACAGCGCCTCGTCCCAGCGGTTCATGCTCCCGAGCGCGGTGACCCATGCCTGGTAGGCGAGGTCGTCGAGGGGGGCCGTTCGGATCACCACCTTGAAGTGTCGGTCAGCCTCCTCGAAGGCGCCGGACTCCGCGTCGAGGAGCCCGAGCATCCGGTGGGCGTCGAGGTCCGTGGAGGAGGTCTCGAGGACGGCCGTGAGCTCGGCCCGGGCCTCCGGGATGCGCCGGAGCTCCATGAGGGCGCTCGCCAGGTAGAGCCGCGCGGTGCGGTTGCCTTCGTCCACGGTCAGGACGCGCTGGAACTCGACCGCCGCGGCTGCGAACTCGCGGCGCTTGACCATGGCCTCGCCGCGCTGGAAGTTCATGGCTGCTGATCGTGAGCGGGTCATGATGTCCCGGCGAACGCGGTCCCCTAGCTGGACCTTGCCGCTGTCGGCGGCGCTCTGGCGGGCGGTCACGGCGGCGGCCTCGTCCACGCGTCGCAGCATGGTCAGCCCCTGGGCGAGGGCGGTGGCCACGGCGGGATCGCCGGGGAAGCGTGCGTGCAGCGGGGCCAGCCGTTCGACCGCCGGCGCGACCTGCCCCTGGTCCAGGAGCGCTCGCCCGATCCCGAGCTGGGCGTAGTCGTACTCGTAGTCGAGCCCGGCGGAGACCTCGCGGGCTCGTTCAAACGCATTCAGGGAGCTCGCAGCGTCGCCGCTGGCCAGCAGGAAGTCGCCGAGGCGGGCGTGGACAGGGGGGTAGTCGTCCCGCAGCGCAGCTGCGCTCACGAAGCGCGCGACCACCTCGTCGACCTCCCGCTCGAGCATGGTCCCCAGCACCGCGTGGTCGTAGGTGGCGTCGAACAAGGTCGGGTCCAGCTCGATCGCCACGGCCAGGCACGCCTCGGCCTCCTCGAGGAAGAAGTGGGCGTCGAGGGCGAGCCCGAGGTCACTCCACCGCCGCCCGTTCGCTGGCTCATCGACCACGGCGGCGCGGGCGGCGCTGAGGGTCTCGGCCACCAGTGGCTCCATGGTGGAGGTGTCCAGCACCGGGGGCGTGGGGAGGGAGCCGGCGGGGTCCGCGCCCCCGCAAGCTGCGGCGAGGACGGGGAGTAACAGGAGGAGTCGCCTCATCAGAGAGCCTCGCCGCTGCCGCGGAGGAGGGGGTGGACGCGGCCCGAGGTGAGTCCTGGGAAGCGCTCGCGGAGGCCGTCGGGCCAGCGGAGCTCGACGTCGACCTCGGCGGCGGCCTCGGAGCCGGGCACGCCGAAGTGGGCGCGGGGGTCGCGGCTCGACTGATAACCGTCGGAGGCGCGGGTGGTCCGCGTCAACTCGAAGTCGGGGGCGGTGAGCTTGACCTGCACGCCGATCGACGTCGCGCCCCCCTCCCTGGCGCGCGGGTCGATGGTGACCCAGTCGCCCTGGCGGGGCGCGTCGTTCCGCAGCACGCGCGCTGCGTTCTCATTGCCTGTGACCACGAGGTCCACGTCACCATCTCCGTCGAGGTCCCCCTGCAGCACACAGCGGTCCACGAGCAGCGGTCCGGTGAGGGCGAGGGCGCGCCCCTTCTCGTCGGTGAAGCGCGCGCTGTCGGCGATCAGGAGTGAGTTGGCCTCGGCGAGCTGTGCCCAGGCTCCCTCGAGCTCACAGCCCTCGGGGACCGGCCCGATACGGACGCGCCCGTTGGCGATGGCGAGGTCCAGGTCCCCGTCCAGCTCCACGTCGAAGGCGGCCACTCCGAAGCCCGTATTGGGCCGGGTCATGACCCCCAAGCCCGCCTGCCCGGTGCGGTCGCTGAAGGCGCCGGCGCCCCGGGCCCGGTACAGGGTGTGCGTCTCCTCCTGGAGGTGCGTCATGAAGAGGTCCGAGAGCCCGTCTTGGTCCAGGTCCTCCACCACGACGCCCATGCTGGCCTCGGCGAAGCCGTTCTGGTTCAGGGCGATCCCGCGGGTGGCGCCCTCATCTCGCCAGCCGCCCTCCCCGTCGGGCACCCAGAGTTGATTGGCCTGGCCGTCGTTGGCCACGTACACGTCGAGCCGCCCGTCGCCGGTCAGGTCCTCGAGGACGACCCCCAATCCTGGGGCGGGCACGCCCACGAGCCCCGCGTCGGCGCTCGCGTCGCGGAAGGAGGCGCCCTCGTTGATGAGCAGCACGTCGTGGACCGGCGCCCCGCTGCCCGGCGGGCAGTAGGTCCGCCGCCCCGCGGCGTCATTGCAGATGATCTTCGATTCGAGCTCGATGTACCGGGCCACGTAGAGGTCCAGGTCCCCGTCTGCGTCCAGGTCCCCGAAGGCGGCCGAGGTAGACCAGCCCTCCACGCCTGCGCCCCACTCGGAGGTCGCGTCCTTGAAGCGCCCACCGCCCTCGTTCAGGAAGAGGGCGTCGGTCCCCTGTTGTGAGATATAGAGGTCCACGCTCCCATCGCCGTCCACGTCGCCCGCCGCCGCGCCCATGGCGTAGCCGGTGAGCGATTCGAACCCGGCGCCCTCGCTCACATCGGTGAATGAGCCCTGCCCATCGTTGCGGAAGAGGGCGTGCCCCTCGCCGGCCTGGGCGGTCGTGGGGGAGCCGGGGTCGGCGCCGCCTTGGAGGAGGAAGAGGTCGAGGTCTCCGTCGCCGTCCATATCGAACAGCGCGCCGCCCCCGCCCATGATCTCCGTCAGGGTCCAATCTCCGACGGCTCCGGAGCCATGAGAGAAGCGGACGCCGCTGGACGGCGTCACGTCGGTGAAGAGCTGGGGCGCTGGTCCATTGGCAGCCTCCGGTCCCCGTGAGCCTCCATCCGGCTCGCTGCCTCCGCAGCTCAGGAGGCCGAGCCCGGCCAACCCGAAGCTGGCCACCAACCCTGCGGTACATCTGCGATCGCAAGCCTTCATGTACACAGGATCCTATCGGCCAGGCATCCGTCCGGCGTGAGTCCCGCCCCCCTCTCCCGCCGAGAGCGGGCCAGCGGTCACTTTGACGCAAGCACCTGGCGACATGAAGCGCCGGAGCCGCCTATCCTGACGGGCCGTGTCATCCCGGAAGGCGAGCTTCCCTGACACCCCTGATTGGCGTCCAGTCGCCTCCGCCTGTACCTGGGAGCGCGGCCGCTCCGCTTGGAGGGCTCGGGCAAGGTGCCTGCGGCGGCGCCGACCCTCGCCAGGCTAGCCCCCCGGCCGAACCGGGCGCGCCCTGGCCCACGCAGCACGCGCCGGGGGGGCGAGCGCCGCGAGGCCGGGGGAGCGCACTTCAGTTCCGCTCGAAGAACCAGACGGCGGGCGTCCGCTTCGTCGGCGGTTCGAACTCGTCGATCTTCCGTTGGAGCTTGTTGCACGCGTTCCGGGCGGCGTCCAGGCGGTCCTTGAACTCCCCGTAGACGCGGTCGAAGACGGCCTCCTTCTGCTCCTCCGTCTTCGCCTTCTCCTCCTCGGCGTTGAACTTCTCATTGAAGGCCGTCGAGAGTGCATCCGAGGCGCTCGAGGCGGCCTCGTGCTCGACACGCAACCGGGCGAGCTCCGCGACCTGAGCGTCATCGAGCGTCGGCGCCTCGGCGCGCCAGCGGGAGTAGCCGCCGACGATCAGGTCGAGGTCCCCGTCGTTGTCCCAATCCATGACCTCGGGATAGACCCCCTCGACGGGCCCGGTGGGGGAGGTGGGCAGGTCCCCACCCCGGACCTGGAGCAGGGTGCGGGGCGCTGCAAAGCTCGGCGCTCCATCTTTTCCCTCGTTGACGAGCAGGTAAATACCAGCGGTGCCGTCGGAGCCGCCGAAGGTCCCGTAGACGAGGTCCAGATCGCCGTCGGCGTCCCAATCCACCAGCCGGGGTGCGGTCATCTTGGCCTTGTTCTCAAGCGGCGCGCCGCCCGCCATCACGCGCACGTTCTTACCCGTGAAGCGGGGCTCTGAGGGGGACCCCTCGTTCATCTGTAGGTAGAGGTGCCCCTTCTCGTAGGTCCCCTGGAGGAGGTCGAGGTCGCCGTCGCTGTCCCAGTCCATGGCGGTGGCGGAGATGCCTCGGAGGTTAGCGGGCTTGCCATCGGGCATGGAGCGCCCGGTCGTGAGGTGTTCGTTGATGTCGAAGTCGTAGTAGTACGACACGAGCACGGACTCGCCGGCGCTATCGAGCAGGCGCTCAGGCTCCGCGAAGCCCGCCTCGCTCCCCCAGCTCACGTGGGGCGAGCCGTCGAAGGTGGCGGTGAGGTAGTCCAGGTGCCCGTCGGCGTTGAGGTCCACGAACTGTGAACCCATGCCGATGCATCACCAGTTGTTGAAGTCCAACTGCTTCCCGTCGGTGCGCTCCATCGGCTTCTCCGGGCCCAGCCCGTCCGCTGTGCGCCGCGACCAGGTCACACGCCCCGACAGGCCGCCGAGGACGAGGTCCTTGATCCCGTCTCCGTCCACGTCGAAGGAGGCTGGCGAGGGGTACATCTTCCTGCGTCCCAGCTCCGCGTCGCCAGCCATGAGCTGGACGGGCGCCTTGAAGAGGATGATCTCGTCGCCGGCGTTCCCGGAGGGCGCCAGGGCCGCGAGGGCCAGGAGGAGGTGAGTCATGGTCGGGGGGGGGGGGCGTGGCCGCGGGAAGGTGGGTCGGGGTGGTGTCCTGGCCTCAGGTACCACCCACCCACGCGAATGTTGCCATGGGGGGCGACTCTTTGTCCGATTTGCGCTCCCGAGGCGGATCCTTGCCCCTCGAGGCTGGGGCCTTGCCATCGGTTAGTCTTCCCGGCCATGGGCGAGACGACCAACGTCGACGGGGCGTCGAGGATCGACGGCGCGCGCCGGGCACTTGGAGCGCCCGTGGACGTGGCGCCCCTCGTGTTCTTCCGCATCGCCTTCGGGGTCCTCCTCGCCTGGCACCTCCTCGACTACCTCCAGTACGGATGGGCTCGGCGGGTGTACGTGGACCCTGTCCTGCGGGTGCCCCACGCTGGGTTCGATTGGCTCACGCCGTGGCCGGGTGACGGGATGCTCCTGCACTTCGCGGCGCTCCTCGCCGCAGCGGTCGCGTTCGCGATCGGTCGCTGGACCCGGCTCGCCTCCTGGGTCCTCTCCTTGGGCCTGACGTACACGTTCCTGCTGGAGCGGACGCACTCGAACAACCACGACTACCTCATCGTCCTGCTCGCGTTCCTCGCCTGCTGGCTGCCCCTGGGCCGCGCCGGGTCCCGGGACGCGCGCGCCAACCCCTCACGGGCGGTGGACGAGGTGCCCGCCTGGACCCTCTGGCTCCTGCGGGGTCAGGTGGCGGTCCTCTACCTGTTCGGCGCGCTCTCCAAGTGGAACGCCGATTGGCTCCAGCAGGGCGAGCCCTTTGGCCCCCACGTGTTGGCGGTGGCGGAGGCCCAGGGGTGGCCCTTCGCCGAGGTCCTCGCGGGCCGTGAGGCCTGGGTCGCCTTGTCGTGGGCGGGGATGCTCTTCGATCTCCTGGTGATCCCCGGGCTGCTCTGGCGGCGGACGAGGGCGGCCGCGGTGGTGGCCTCCGTGCTCTTCCACGGCATCAACCAGGTGCTGTTCCCCATCGGCATCTTCCCGATGCTGGCCCTCTCCCTCACCTCCCTCTTCCTCGACCCGGCCTGGTCGCGGCGGGTCCTACGCCTCGGCGTGCCGTCCTCGCCCCCGCGTCGCTGGTCACCCTCCGCCAGCGCGCAGCGCCTCGTGCTCCCTGCCCTTGGCCTCTGGTTCGCGGTCCAGCTGATCGCCCCGCTGCGTCCCTGGATCCTGTCCGGTGAGCCCGCGTGGACCGAGCGCGGGACGCTCTACTCCTGGCGGATGATGATCGCCCGCAAGGACTGCGAGCTCGACTTCGTCGTGACCGCCGGGGACCCGCCCCGGGAGGTCCCCACGGACTGGCGTGCGCTGCTCACGGACGATCAGCTCGACATCCTCGCCGGGGCCCCCGAGCTCATCGCGTGGTTCGCGCGGGAGCTTCGCGCCCGCGCCGAGGGGCAGGGGCACGGCGAGGTGGTCGTCCGGGCGAACGCGTACTGCGCCCTCAACGGTCGGACGTTCCAGCCGCTCGTGGATCCCGCGGTGGACCTCAGCCGTGCGGAGGGGTGGGCCTGGATCACGCCCCTCGAGGGCCGCGACGCACCCTGATCCCCGCGTGAGCTCGTCGGGTGACTCGGCGAGGCGATTCGGGGCCGAGGTCCCGGGCTTCTCGAAGGGGTCGCGACCACCGCGATCAGCGCCCAGCGGTTAGCTTCAGCGGACCATGAGCGACCGCACCTACCTCGTCACTGGCGCCCTCGGCTGCATCGGCGCCTGGGTCGTCGAGCGCCTCCTGGAGAAGGGAGACCGCCCGGTGGTCTTCGATCTGGGCACCGAGCCGCGACGGATCCGTGACCTCCTGGGCGCAGCGGCGCTGGACCGGGTGAGCTTCGTCCAGGGGGACATCGCGGACCCCGCGGCCCTCGGCGCCTGCATGGACCAGCACGGGGTGGACCACATCGTCCACCTCGCCGGGCTCCAGGTGCCCTTCTGCCGCGCCGACCCCATGGCCGGCGCCAGGGTCAACGTGCTGGGCACCGTCAACGTCTTCGAGGAGGCGGCCAAGCGGGGCATCCAGCGGGTGGCCTACGCCTCCAGCGCGGCGGTCTACGAGCGTGAGGATGAGGAGCGCGCCGGCGGCGCGCCCTCTGAGCACGCGTCGCCGAATCCGAACACTCACTACGGCGTCTACAAGCTCGCCAACGAGGGTACGGCGCGGGTGTCGTTCCTCGAGCATGGCACGTCGAGCGTGGGGCTCCGCCCCCTGACGGTCTACGGCGTCGGTCGGGACCAGGGCATGACCAGCGGCCCCACCAAGGCGATCAAGGCCGCGGTGGTCGGGCGCCCCTACACGGTGGGCTTCGGTGGTCGCACGGACTTCCTCTACGCAGGGGACTGTGCGGACGCCTTCATCGCCGCGGCGGACCGCGGCCCGGAGGGCGCCCACGTGTTCAACCTCGCGGGCGAGTCCGTCGCCGTCACCGCCTTCGTGGACGCGCTCTGCGACCTCGAGCCTGCTGCCCGCGACCTGGTGCGCGTGGAGGGCGGGGAGCTCCCCGTCCCAGGCGCCATCGACGGCGCGCGCATCGGGGAGGTCCTCACGGGTCTCCCGAACACCTCCATCCGTGATGGTATCGCGGAGACTCTCCGCCGCTTCCGCGAGCTTCACGCCGCGGGCACCCTCGACACCTCCGACCTCGACAGCTGAACCCGCTGAACCCCATGGGCCCCAAGATCACCAAGGTGGAGACCGCGTTCCTGCGTGTTCCCCTCGAGCAACGTCAGATCACCGACTCCCAGAGCAAGGTGGATGAGGTCGAGTTCCTCACGGTCCGCCTGCACACCGACGCGGGCGTGATCGGTGTCGGCACCAATTGGTCCTACACCCCGGGCCTGCGCGCAGCGCAGGTGATGGTGGAGGAGAACTACGCGCCGGTGCTCATTGGCAAGGACATCACGCTCCGCAAGGCGCTGGTGCAGGAGATGTTCCTGACGAACCACTTCGTGGGCCGGGTGGGCGCGTCACGCGTCGGCATCGCCGCCGTGGAGTTCGCCCTGTGGGACATCCAGTGCAAGCGGGCGGGCATGCCCCTCTGGCACTATCTCGGCGCCGCACGGGACAAGGTCCTCGCCTACAGCACCGACGGCGGCTGGCTCACCTGGAGCCAGGAGGACCTGGTGCGGGACGCCAAGGCGCTCATCGACCGGGGCTTCCACGCGGTCAAAATCAAGCTCGGTCGGGACGACCCCCGCGAGGACTACGACCGCATCGGCGCGGTCCGCGACGCGGTGGGCCCGAAGATCCGGATCATGACGGACGTCAACTGCGCCTGGACCCTGAACACGGCGCGCTTCTGGGGCGGCAAGCTCGCGGACTTCGACGTGTACTGGCTCGAGGAGCCCATGGTGCCCGAGAACGTCAAGGCCCACGCCGAGCTGCAGCAGGCCATCTCGATCCCTGTGGCGGTGGGGGAGACGATCTTCACCAAGTACGCCTTCCGAGACTACATCGAGGCTGGCGCCGTGGGGATCGTTCAGGCCGACGCTACAAAGCTCCTGGGCATCGACGAGTGGCTCGAGGTGGCGGCGCTCGCGGGCGCGCACGACCTCCCCATCGTCCCGCACACTAACGTGCAGCAGAAGCTCCATAGCCAGCTGGCAGCGGCGACGCCCCACTGCCCGATGCTCGAGAACTGTTACGAGTCCATCAAGGACATCTGGGTCGAGCCCATCGACGTCGTCGACGGCCACTATCAGCTGCCGACCGCACCCGGCGTCGGCCTGGAGCTGACAGAGGAGACCCTGTCGCGCTGCACGGTGACCACGACCAGCACGGTCTAGGGCCGCCGCGGACCAGGTGGCGCCCCAAAGCGAAGAAGCGCGGACTGCGAGAGATCGCGGTCCGCGCTCCTCGCGCTCGTGGGCCTGTTGAGCCGACCTGTTCGGCCAGCGCTACTGGCCGCCGGCGCCCTTCGCGTGGCCCTGCTGCTGCTCCTCTTCGGTGGCCTCGCGGACGCCCACGATCTCGATGGAGAAGCTGAGCGTCTGTCCGGCGAGCGGGTGGTTGAAGTCGACCGTGATCTCGTCACCCTCGACCGCGGTGATCGTTCCCATGAGCGGGTTGCCGTCGGGGTCGGTGGCCTGAAATTGGATGCCGGCTTCCAGGGTCGCGTCCGCCGGGAAGCGGTCCCGCGGCACCTTCTGGATGGCCTCTTCGATGCGCGGGCCGTACCCCTCCTCCGGGACGACTTCGACCTCGAAGGACTCACCGGCGGCCTTGCCGCCCATGGCAGCCTCGAGGCCCGGGACGATGTTGTTCGCGCCGTGCAGGTACGCGAGGGGGTCCTGGCCCTCGGAGGAGTCGATGACCTCGCCGTCGGAGAGGGTCAGCTTGTAGTGCATCGTGACGACGGCGCCGTCCGCGATCGTGTTGGTGTCGCTCATGGGGGCACCCTAGCGGCCCTGCAGGCCTCGCTGGGGAGGAACTCGGGATCATGCTCAGGGCGGGTTCGGATCGGGCGGCTATGCTGCTCCGCCCGAAAACCGGAGCCCGCCTCCGATCGACGCCCCTTGCCGCCCTCGAACCTTGAAGATCGTCTCCTTCCTCCGCAATGACGCCCTGTGCACCGGGGCGCTCCTGCCCGGTGACCTCGTCCTGGACTTCACCCACCCCGCGGCGGGCCTCCCCTCCGCGGACGGGCCCCTGGAGTGGTGCGACCTGGACGGCGCGTCGCACCAGGCGGCGCGCCGGCTCGTGGATGCGGTCGAAAGCCGCATGGACGAGCTCGCGGCCTCGGGCGCCATCGTCCCCTTGGGGAGCGTCTCCCTGGAGGCGCCGGTCCCGCGCCCCGGCAAGGTCATCTGCATCGGTCTGAACTACCGGGACCACGCCGAGGAGAGCGGCATGGACATCCCCGAGCTCCCGCTCGTGTTCAGCAAGTTCTCCAGCTGCGTCGTCGGCCCCGAGGCAAAAGTCGTCCTCCCGCCGGGCGCCAAGGAGGTCGACTACGAGGCCGAGTTCGGCGTGGTCATCGGCCGCACCGCGAGCCGCGTGAAGGCCGAGGACGCCATGGACCACGTGCTCGGCTACTGCAACGTCAACGACGTGAGCGCCCGTGACTTCCAGTTCGCCGACGGCCAGTGGCAGCGGGGCAAGTCCTGCGAGACCTTCTGCCCCGCCGGCCCGTTCCTCGCGACCGCCGACGAGATCGCCGATCCCCACGCGCTCCGGGTCCAGTTCAGGATGAACGGCGAGACCCTGCAGGACTCGAGCACCGACCAGCTCATCTTCGGCATCCCCGAGCTGATCGCCCATCTGTCCGGTTTCGTCACCCTGGAGCCTGGCGACCTGATCTCCACCGGGACGCCCCCGGGCGTGGGCTTCGCCCGCAAGCCCCCCATCTACATCCAGCCCGGCGACGTGATGGAGGTCGAGGTCGAGGGCCTCGGCGTGCTCCGGAACCCCGCCGTCGGCGCGGAGGGATGAGCGGCGCGGGCCTCGGGACCGCGCGGCTGGGGCGCACTGACGTCGAGGTGACCACCCTCGGCCTCGGGACCGCGCCCCTGGGCGGGCTCTTCGAGGCCGTGAGCGACGAGGACGCTACGGCGGTGCTCGACGCGGCCTGGGAGGGGGGCATCCGCTTCTTTGACACCGCGCCCTGGTACGGCTTCGGGCGCGCCGAGACCCGCGTCGGCCCCGCGCTGCAGGGACGCGCTGGGTGGAGCCTCTCCACCAAGGTGGGCCGCCTCTTGGAGCCGAGCGATCACCCGCCTGGGCCAGAGAACGGGTGGCCGGATCCCCTGCCCTTCGCCCCGGTGCACGACTACGGCCGCGAGGGCGTGCTGCGGAGCTTCGAGGAGAGCCTCGCGCGCATGGGACTCGAGCGGGTCGACACGCTCTTCCTCCACGACATCGGGCGTGTGACCCACGGCGGCGAGCACGACCAGCACTTCGACGACGCCATGGGGGGCGGGCTCGCTGCGCTCCAGGAACTGAAGGCCGCGGGCCGCATCGGCGCCATCGGCATCGGGGTCAACGAGACCGAGGTGCTGCTGGCGGCCATGGACCACGCCGACTGGGACGTGTTCCTCCTGGCGGGCCGCTACACCCTGCTGGAGCAGGGCGCCCTCGACGAGCTCTTGCCGCGCTGCGAGCGCGCGGGCACCAGCGTCGTCGTCGGCGGCGCCTTCAACTCCGGGCTCCTCGCGGGTGGCCGCACCTGGAACTACGCCCAGGCGCCGACCGAGCTCATCGAGCGGCGCGACCGGCTCGCGCGGGTGGTCCGGGAGTTCGACGTGGCGCTGGAGGCCGCGGCGCTCCAGTTCCCCCTGGCGCACCCCGCCGTGGCGTCGGTGCTGATGGGCTGCCGGACCCCCGAGGAGGTGCGCGCCAACCTCGCCCACTTCGCCGCGCCCATCCCCGCCGAACTCTGGCCGCGCCTCGTGGCGGACGGGCTGCTCGACGGGCGCGCTCTGGCCTGACCTCCGCCCCGGGCGCGCGGCAGCTCAGAGGCCGATGCGGTCGCCGTCGTCGAGGATCGAGGAGCCTGCGGCCCGGACCGCGGCGGCGGCGTCGCTGGTGGGGTCCGTCGCGGGGTTGGAGTGGTTCAGGTGGGTGAAGACGACCTTCCCGCGCTCCGCCTCGGGGAGCGGCGCGATCCGCTCCAGGGTCTCGACGATGAACGGGTGGGGCACCTGGGACATGTCGCGGCCAGGGAGCTCGGCGGGCCCGTAGAAGGTGCCGTCCACCAACGCCACGTCCACGCCGGCGATCACGTCCTCGAGGCGCCGGTCCCACCGCTCCCACTTGTCGATGTCTGGCAGGTAGAGCACGGAGCGCTCGGGTCCGCGGATGAGGAAGGCGACGGTGTCGGTGAACTCGTCGCGGTGGGGGACCTGAATCGCGGTCACGGAGAGGTCCTCCGCGAGGTTCAGGGTCTCGTTGGGCTGCAGGATCTCGGGGCGGGCGTAGCCGCCGTCGAAGAGCAGGCTCCAGGGGCCGTTGGAGCCCAGGAAGCGGGCCATGCGCTCGGTGCCGATGAGCGGGACGGGGGCGGAGCCGTAGGCCTCCCGGCCGAGCTGGAGCAGGCCCACCACGTGGCCGAGGTGGGCGTGGGTGATGAAGATGCCGTCGAAGAGCGCGGGGCGTCCGGGCGCGTCCTCGGGCGGCCCGCCGAGGCCGCGGGCGCGCTCCACCTGCCGCGCGATGTCCGGGGTCGCGTCGAACAGCCAGCGGCGCCCGTCCCGGGGGTCCACCAGCAGGAGGCTCGTCACGAGGCGCGCGCGGGACGGGTCCTCGCGGGCCGTGACGCAGCACTCGCGGGCGCAGCCGATCTGGGGGAGCCCGCCGTCCTGGGCCGTGCCGAGCGCGACCACGTAGGGGGAGCTCGGATCCACGAGCCCGGGACCCAGCGCATCGAGGTCGCCGTGGGCTGCGCAGCCGATGAGCGAGCCACTCGAGAGCCCCACACCGAGCAGCAGGGCGGGGGCCGCCGCGATGTGATGGAGGCGTCGCAGGATGGTGATCACCCCTGAAGTATCGCACAGGCTCGGGGATTCGTCGCACCCGGCATGTTCTCATCACTCCCATGGAAGGGGGTATGGACGCGCGACTGGAGGAGGTCCTGCGGCTAGGCACGGAGGCCTGGCATGACTTCTGCGCCCAGCGGGCCGGCGAGTTCCACCGGGTGATCCCGGCGGACCAGCGGCTGGCCATCGACATGCTCAAGGACCAGCGCAGCCGGGCGAACACCTTCCTGGAGCTGGGGTCCGCCACGGGCGTGATCACCGTGCTCGCCGACATCATCGGCTTCGAGGCGGTGGGGATCGAGATCGAGCCGGCGCTCATCACGACCGCCGAGGACCTCGCCGAGGAGGTCGGCTCGGGTGCGCGATTCGTCGAGGGCAGCTTCGTCCCGCCGGACTACCGCGACGAGGTGGGGCTCCTCGAGAGCGACTACATGACGCCCACCGAGGGTGCCGACGCCTACGGCGAGCTCGGGATGGAGATCGCCGACTTCGACCTGGTCTACGCCTACCCCTGGCCCGGCGAGGAGGACTGGCTCATCGAGATGGTGCGCCGCTTCGGTGGGCCGCGCACGTCCCTGATGATCTACACCGTCCGCGACGGCTACGAGCTGCTCTGAGTCCTGTCCCTCGTGGACGCGTCCGCCCCCTGCGCCGCCGCGCGCTCTCGACCCATCTTGGGGAGGGGGGGATGGAGGCGGCACCCGGACTCGAACCGGGGAATAATGGATTTGCAATCCATCGCCTTACCACTTGGCTATGCCGCCTCTGCGATCAGTATCGCCAGGACAATGCCCGCAACTGAAGTCGCCGAGGAATCATAGGGGCCACCCGGCGTCCGTCAACCCGAGCCGGTGCCCCAATGGGCCAAGCCGTGGGGGGGCACGGGGTCCGTGGACGCCGGTTGTGCCGAGATGCTCGGAGCTCACCGCGGCGGTGCGGACCCCCTGCTAGACTTGGAGGCGGAGGGGATGTGGCGGAATTGGTAGACGCATCGGACTTAAAATCCGAAGGCCTTGGCCGTCCGGGTTCGATTCCCGGCATCCCTACCAGCCTCGGCCTGCGGGCCCGCTGGTCCTCCCGCATCGCCGGAGCACCGCTTGTCGGAGCCCCCATCAAGGGGCGGCCTCTCGGCCGTCGCGAGTCCGGAGCCCGCCCAGGGGCTGCGGGCTGCTAGCCGAAGCGGCCCTCGATGTAGTCCGCGGTCTTCTGGTGCTTGGGCGTGACGAACATCTCCCCGGTGGCCGTGTGCTCCACGACCTCACCCATGAGCATGAAGATGCACTCGTCGCTCGCGCGGCGCGCCTGGGCCATGTTGTGGGTGACGATGAGGATCGAGTACTCACCGCGGAGCTTCCAGATGAGCTCCTCCACGGCCCGGGTGGCCTTGGGGTCCAGCGCCGAGCAGGGCTCGTCCATCAGGAGCACGCTGGGCTTGACGGGCAGGAGCCGGGCGATGCACAGCTTCTGCTGCTCCTCCAGGGACAGGGCAGTGGCGGAGCGCTTCAGGCGGTCCTTGACCTGGTCCCAGAGGAGCACCTCCTCGAGGGCCTTCTGGAGGACCTGGTCCTCGTCCGCGCGCCTGGTCTTGCCACCCCTGCTGAGGCGGTAGGCGAAGAGGACGTTGTCCCTGATGGAGAGGGGGAGCGGGTTCGGGCGCTGGAACACCATGCCCACCGCGCGGCGCAGCGGGGTGAGCTCGACCCCCTCGGCCAGGATGTCCTGGCCGAGGAGCTCGATGGCGCCGGACGTGCGCACGTAGCCGAGGCGCTCGTTGATCCGGTTGATGGACCGGAGCAGGGTGGACTTACCGCACCCGGACGGCCCGATGAGCGAGGTCACCTTGCCCCGTGTTACCTGGAGGTTGACGTCGAAGAGCGCCTGGAAGTCTCCGTACCAGAGGTTGAAGTCGCGGACACAGATCGCGGCCGCGGACGGGTCCGGCGTGGACGCTGGCCCCGCGGGGGGGGCCTGTGCCGGTCGGGGTTGGGTGCCGTCAGCCAAAACGTCCCTCGATGTAGTGGGTGGTACGTGGGTCCTTGGTCTGGCCCTTGAACATGGCCTTGGTCTCGCCGACCTCGACCACCTGGCCCTCCAGGAAGAACGCGGTTCGGTCCGCGAGCCGCTGGGCCTGCTGGGTGAGGTTCGTCACGAGCACGATGGTCATCTCCTGCTTGAGCTCCTTGAGCACCTCTTCGATCCGCATGGTGGTCACGGGGTCGACGGCGATGGAGAACTCGTCGAGGAGCAGGAGCTCCGGCTCCTGGGAGAGGGCGCGGGCGATGGTCAGGCGCTGCTGCTGTCCGCCGGACAGCAGGCTGCCCAGCGAGTCGAGGCGGTCCTTCACCTCGTCCCACAGCGCGGACCGGCGCAGGCAGCGCTCCACGACCTCGTCCAGGGCGCCCTTGCCCCTCACTCCCCGGAGCTTGGCAGCGAAGGCCACGTTCTCGTAGATCGACATGGGGAGCCCGACGGGGAGCGGGAAGACCACGCCGATGCGGCTGCGCAGGGCGTAGAGGTTTCTCCAGCTATCCACAGGCTTCCCGTTGAACTCGATGCTGCCGTGGACCTTCATCCCTGGGGTCATCTCGTCCATGCGGTTGATGGCGCGGATGAACGATGTCTTGCCGCTGTTCGCGGGCCCGATGATCCCGAAGATCTCGTTCTCACGGACGTCGAAGGAGGCACCCTCGAGCGCGACGTGATCCCCGTACCGGATGCTCAGATCCTTGACGCTGAGCTTGGTCTCGCTGGCTGTGCTCACCACTTCTTCTTCCCCCGCAGGTAGACCCGGAAGCCGATCGAGGCGGAGTTGAGCACCAGGACCATCAGGATCAGGGACAAGGCCACGCCGTAGGGGACCTCGGGCGGCACGTCCGGGATGACGGTGGCGATCATGTAGAGGTGGAGGGACATGGCCATGGTCTCGTCCAGGACGCCCTGGGGCAGGAACGGGGTGAAGAGCACCGCGCCGGTGAACATCACTGGGGCGGTCTCGCCCACGGTCCGTGAGACCTCGAGGATGACGCCGGTGAGGATCCCGCTGACGGAGTTGGGGAGGACCACCTTTCGGATGGTCTGCCAGCGCGTGGCGCCGAGGCTCCAGCAAGCCATGCGGAAGGACTGGGGCACCGCCTGCAGGGTCTCCCGCGTGGAGACGATCACGACCGGCAGCGTCATGATGGCGAGGGTCAGGCTCGCCGCGAGGATGCTGGTCCCGAAGTCGAAGAAGAGCACGAAGGCTCCGAGCCCGAAGAGGGCGTGGACGATGGACGGGACCCCCGCAAGGTTGATGATCGCCAGGTTGATCAGGCGGGTGAGGGCGTTGTCCTTGGCGTACTCGCTGAGGTAGATGGCCGCGGCGACGCCGAGGGGGACCGAGGCGAGCAGGGCGACGACCACCAGCCACAGGGTGCCCACCAGGGCGGGGAAGATCCCGCCCTCGGTGAACTGGGCCCTGGGGGCCTCGGTGAAGAACTCCCAGGAGAAGGCCGGGCCACCTCGGAGGATCAGCAGGCCGAGGATGGCGACCACCGGCAGGATCAGCACGATGGACATGAGCAGGAACAGGGAGTGGTAGCCCCGCTCCGCACGCGCGTTCTTCTGGTCGAGGGCCGTCGCCGTGAACAGGGCGCCGCCTTGGTCGCCCGGGGCGCCGTTCGCAGCACGGTCGCCACCCGACAAGGGCAGCGCAGCCGAGGCGACGGGATCTTCGGTCTCGTTCGTCATGAGCGGTCCGACGCGCCCTTTCGGACGAGAACGTCAGCGAGGAGGTTGATCACGAAGGTCACAAGGAAGAGGAGGATTCCGAGGCTGAAGAGCGCCTTGTAATGATCGGAACCCCTGGCCGTATCGCCCAGCTCGGCCGCGATCGTGGCCGTGAGGGCGCGGGCGGAATCAAAGGGGCCCGTGGGGATGTTGATCGCGTGCCCTGACGCCATGAGCACGGCCATGGTCTCGCCGAACCCGCGGCCCACACCGAGGAGGATCGCGGCGACGAGGCCCTTCGAGGCTGAGGGCAGCACCACCTGTCGGATGACCTGCCAGCGGGTTGCGCCCATGGCCTCCGCGGCTTCGCGGTAGCTGTCGGGGACCGCCTTCAGCGCGTCCTCGGCGATGGTGGTCATGATCGGTGCCGCCATCAGGCCGAGGATGACCCCCGCGTTGAGGACCGTGAGGCCCACCGGGACATCGAAGAGGTCGATGATGATGGGGTTCAGGATCGTCAGGCCGATGAAGCCCCAGACCACCGAGGGGATGGCGGCCAGCAGCTCCACGAGGATCTTGAGGGTCTCACGCACCTTGCCGGTCGCGAACTCTCCGATGTAGATGGCGACCCCCAGGGAGAAGGGGACGGCGATGAGCATCGCGAGACCCGTGACGCTCGCGGTCCCGGCGATCAGCGCCAAGCCGCCGAACTCGGGCTCCGGTTCCTGGGCCGGGCGCCACTCCGGGGAGGAGAAGAAGAAGCTGAGATCGAGCTTCTGGAGGATGAAGCCGAGGCCCTCCTTGGCCACGAAGGCAAAGATCGCCACCACGAAGACGATGGCGGAGATGCCGCCGATGAAGATCACCGCGCGGGCGATCCGGTCCCAGATCCACGCGGCGTCGAGGCGGTCGTCGATCCTGTTGGGTCGGGAGGAGGTCACTCGTCGTCCTCGCCCCTGAGGATCTCAATGAGGTCGCCGAGCTTGTGGACGAGCTGCTGGTACACGGCCTCCGGCTGGTCCGCGTCCTCGAGCGGCCAGTTCAGCACCGTGGTGTGGAAGGGGATCTTCCGCAGGTGCTTGCCCAGGCGCCCGCCCAGGTCGATCACGATGTCGTAGTCCGCGATGTGCCCCCTGACGTCACTGAACGACACGGGGACGTCCATGCTCAGGTCGACGCCCAAGGAGCCTGCGTACTCCACGAAGCGGGGGTCAGGCTCGCTGATGGAGGACCAGCCCGCGTACCGGAAGGTCCCGGCGTCGGGGTACGCCCGGCGACAATAGTTCGCGGCCAGCAGGCTGGCGCCGTCCCCGCGGCTGTCCACGAAGAGGAAGTCGAAGGTCTTCTCCTCCTTGCGCTCGCCCGTCACCGCGAAGATCGTCTGCTCGCAGATGTTCTTGGACTGGTGGAGCACCCGCTCGAGCCGGTTGCAGATCGCCTCGAGGCTGAAGAGGTCCTCGATGGGATGGTCGCGGCTCTCCCCGGCGGCGACCAGGTGCGAGTAGACCTGGTCGAAGATCCCGCCCAGCTGGCCAACGCGGCGGCCGGTGGTGCGTGCGTCGACCACGCTGGCCTGGTCGTAGGCCGCGAGGGATTGCTCGAGGATCTCGGCGGCGTGCTCGCCCAGCATCTGGATGTCCCGCGCCACCTCTGCTGGCGGGGCCTGGGACAGGTGGAGCGACGCCCGGGCGATGGTCTCTGCGTAGTCGCCGATTCGCTCCAGCGTCTTCGAGAGGCGCATGGCCGATGAGATGAAGCGCAGGTGCCCCCCGGTGGGCAGGTGCTTGGCGATGAACAGGTGGCAGCGGTGGTCCACCTCACGGTCCAGCCGGTTGATGGGCAGGTCGCCGAGCACGGTCGCGGTGGCCAGCTCCGAGTCGTGCTTGAGGGTGGACCGAGTGGCGTTGCGCAGGGCGATGACCACGGCGCGGCCCATCCGGCGGATGCGCTTGCGGACCGACTCGAGATCCTTCTCGAGGCGGGCTTCGTAGAGTCCTCTTGCCATGGCGTGGACGTGGGCCCCGTGCGGGAGGGGCGACGGTGGGGGTTGGGTGTGAGAGGCCGGGCCGGGCCCGGACCGGGTGGACTCGGCCGCGTTGGACGAGCCGCCAGTGAACGCCAGAGGAGCGTGGCCCCGGCTGGCAGGGGGAGGTGTCCGCCCGGCGCGGCGGCGGGCGCCGCGCCGGGCCGTGGGGCCGCGCTCAGTCGTTGCTGACCGGCGCGTAGCCCTTCTCCATGATGATGGCCTGCCCGGTCGGGGACAGGATCCAGTCCATGTACGCCTTGATCGGTCCCGTGGGCTCGCCGTTGGTGTACATCATCAGCGGGCGCGCGATCGGGTAGGTGCCATCCACCGCGGTCTCGACAGAGGGCATCACAGCCGGCGTGCCCTGGACGGACACGGGGACCAACTTCACGTGCTCGTTCGCGTAGGCGAGGCCGGAGTAGCCGATCGCGCTCGCGGTCTTCTCCACCAGCTCCACCACGTCCTTGGAGCCGTGGAGGTCCAGGGAGCCGAGCTTGTACTTGCCCTGCTTGCCGAGGACCGTGTTTCGGAAGTACACGTAGGTGCCGGAGTTGTTCTGGCGGCTGACGCGCACGATCTCATCGTTGTCGCCCATGTCGACGCCCAGGTCGCTCCACTTGGTGGCCTCGCCGTCCTCGCCGTAGATCTGCGCGAGCTGCTCGAGGGTGATGGACTCGATGGGGTTGTCCGGGTGGACGTAGACGGCGAGCGCGTCGAAGCCGACGGTGTGCTCCACCGGCTCGATGCCCTCGGCGCGCGCGGTCTCCATCTCGCTCGCCTTCATCTTGCGGCTGGCGTTGGCGATGTCGACGGTGCCGTTGATCATCGCGTTGATGCCGGTGCCCGAGCCGCCGCCGGTGACGGTGACGACGGTGCCCCCGGCGACCTTGCTGTACTCCTCGGCCCACGCCTGGGCGACGGTGACCAGGGTGTCTGATCCCTTGTTCTTGATCGAGGACCGAGACCCGCCCTCCACGGTGCCTCCGCATGAGAGGAGGCCAAGGACGGCGAGGCAGAGGGTCGACGAGATAGTGCTTCCGAGCTTCATAGGTGGAGTCTTGTGGGTTCCCGAAGGAGTCAGGTCTTGGCGGGTCGTGGGTGCACGTGGCGGCGTGCGCCGCTCGCTTACCACGGCGGGTGAGGCGCGCTCCCACGTCCGAATTGACGCCCTCATCAAAAGCCCGCCGTGTGAAGGGGGCGTCAAGCCAGCCCGAAGAGCCGGTCAATAGCCCCGGTGAAGAGAGCGGCCCACGGGTCCGTCCGGCGAGCCGGCCAAGAGCTCTCGTCGAGCCCGTCGAGCCCGTCGCGCGCGAGGTCCGCGGCGGAGGCCAGCCTGGGCGCCGGGCCGCCGCGACGGACAGCGGCCCAGGCGACAGGCGGAGGACGCGGTGTGACGCCCCGCGTGCGCCCGCACGGCCGGAGATCGATGAGTCAGGGGGGGCCCGCGCCGTGGAACGAGCGGAGCCCGGGCACCTCCCCAGACGAGGCATACGCTCGGGCCAAGGGAGGGGCAGGCCGAGGTCGCCCAGGGCGGCGCTCCTGGTTCGCCTTACGCCGCGGTCTGGTCGGAGGGCATGGAGGCTCGGGGACGTAGGGTGCTGCTGAGATGACCCGAGCGAATGATCCGAATGCCGCGCGCCGAGACCGTGCTCTCGAAGTCTCCGATGATCTCGAGCACGTCCTCATCGACAAAGACCGACCGTGACGCGTCGAAGGTCACGACCGAGCCGTCCGGGATCTCGTTCAGCTCGCGCAGGATCGCCGCCTTGTTGAGGAAGGTCACTTCCTCGGCGAGCTCGATCCGCACGTAGTGGGTGCCCTCCTCGTCGTCCCGCTCCTCAATATGGAGGCAGTGGGAGTTGAGATAGTGGCTCCTCAGGATCACGGCGACCGCGGCCAGCAACCCGATCCCGATCCCGGTCAGGAGGTCGGTGAAGACGATGCCGGCGATCGTCGCAACGAAGGGCAGGAACTGCCCCATGCCCTTGCGGTACAGCTCGCGGAAGAGCGCGGGCCGGGCCAGCTTGTAGCCGACGACCAGGAGGATGCTCGCCAGGGCGGCGAGCGGGACGAGGTTGAGCACCTGCGGGAGGATGGCGATCGAGACGAGCAGCAGCGCGCCGTGGAGGATCGCCGAGAGCTTGCTCCGGCCGCCCGATTGGATGTTGGCTGAGCTCCGCACGATGACCTGGGTCACCGGCAGCCCGCCGATGAGCCCGGCGGTGGCGTTTCCTACACCTTGAGCGAGGAGCTCGCGGTTGGTCGGGGTGACCCGCTTCTCCGGGTCCAGCTTGTCGGTGGCCTCCACGCACAGGAGGGTCTCAAGGCTCGCGACGACGGCGATCGTGACACCCGTGACCCAGACCGCAGGGTCGCCGATCCTGGAGAAGTCCGGGTGGGTCAGCAGCCCGGCGAAGTCTCCGAGGCTCTCGGCCACGGGGACGTTGACGAGGTGGCTGGGGTCGAGGGCCCAGCCGGGGGCGACCGCAGAGGTGATGATCTGGTAGAGCACGCCGAAGGCGACCGCGACCAGCGGGCCCTGGATCAACTTGAAGATCCGTCCTCGCGGTGTGAGCACCCGCTCCCAGACGATCAGGATGGCGAGGCACGCGAAGGAGACCGCGATGGCGCCGGGGGAGAGGTCCCCGATCATCGTCCAGAGGGAGCTGAGGGTGTTCTCTCCGTCGGGCTGGGCGAACGCGACGCTGCCCTCCGGGTCGGTGTCGTGGCCGACCGCGTGGGGGATCTGCTTGAGCACGATCAGGATCCCGATGCCCGCGAGCATCCCCTTGATGACCGAGGCCGGGAAGAAGTAGCCGATGATCCCCGCCCGCGCGATCCCGAGGGCGATCTGCACGGCGCCTGCGATCACCACGGAGAGCAGGAAGGCCTCAAAGCTCCCCAGTGTCTCGATGGCCGAGTAGACGATCACGGCGAGCCCGGCCGCCGGCCCGGAGACGCCGAGGGGCGAGCCGCTGAGCGCGCCGACGACGAGGCCACCGATGACGCCGGCGATCAGGCCCGAGAACAGCGGCGCGCCGCTGGCGAGGGCGATGCCGAGGCAGAGGGGGACGGCCACAAAGAAGACCACGAGGCTCGCGGGCAGGTCGCGACGCAGGTCCATGGCGTTGGGGCCCCCCTTGGAGGGCGTGGAGGGGGGGGGAGATTGGCTGGGCTTCATGGCATCGAGGAGCGGCAGTGCGGCGTTCCGACCCGATCGTCGCCGTTCAGGGGGGAAGTTCAATGCCTGAAACGTAATTCACATAAATGGGAGCGGGTCGGATCCTTCTTGGAGCCCAGCCGTCCGCCCCGGCGGGAGCGCTGCGTTCCGACACGGGAGGCGGGGAGCCCTGGACCTCTCCACCTTCCTCCACCCGCCCGCTTGCTGGTTCGCAAGCTCGCTCGGCAGGAGCGCTCCGTGGAAGTACGTTCGCCAGCGGGAGCATCCCGTGACGTCGAGCCTCGTCAAGGTCACCCCGCTCCTGTCGCGCCGGGCTCCGCGAGGGGGCCAAGGGCCATCAGCGCCCCAGCCGTCTTCGCCGAGGTCCCATGGCCCGAAGATTCAGGCAGGACGACAGGGCCCGTGCAGCGGCCTCGGGTGACGAGGGGCGCGTGGCACGTCATTGAGGTCCTCTGACTGAGGGGGGGGCGCCCGAGGTCGCGTCCGTGTGGACCGGGCTGGACTGGGCTCGTGGCTGCCGGCTTGAGCCGGGGAGCAGCGGGGTGCTCAGGCGAGGATGTCGCGGATGACGCGGCCGTGGACGTCGGTGAGGCGGTAGTCGCGGCCCTGGAAGCGGAAGGTGAGCTTCTCGTGGTCGAGGCCGAGCTGGTGGAGGATGGTGGCGTGGAGGTCGTGGACGTCCATGGCGCCTTGTACGGGGGCGAAGCCGATCTCGTCCGTCTCGCCGTAGGAGTGGCCGGGCTTGATGCCGCCGCCGGCCATGAAGAGGGTGAAGGCGCTCACGTGGTGGTCGCGACCCACGAAGTCGCGCACCTCGCCGAGCGGCGTGCGCCCGAACTCGCCGCCCCAGACCACCAGGGTGTCCTCGAGGAGGCCGCGGCGCTCGAGGTCGAGGATCAGCCCGGCGGTGGCGCGGTCCACCTCCTTGCAGCGTCGCTCCAGGGGTTCGCCCAGGTGGTTGCCGGGGTCGCCGTGGTGGTCCCAGTCGGTGTGGTAGAGCTGGACGAAGCGCGAGCCGCGCTCCACGAGGCGGCGGGCGAGCAGGCAGTTGCGGGCGAAGGAGGGGCGGCCGTCGCTGAGGCCGTAGAGGTCGCGGGTCTCCTGGGTCTCTCCGGACAGATCGATCAGGTCCGGCGTGCTGGTCTGCATCTTGTGCGCCAGCTCGTAGGTCTTCACCCGGTCGCGGAAGGCGGGGTCGCCGGTGCGGTCCGCCGCGATGCGGTCGAGGTCGCCCACGGCGTCGAAGAAGTCCGCCTGCTCGTCGGCGCCCACCCCCTCAGGGCTCGCGAGGTCGAGCACCGGGTCGCCCTGGGCGCGGAAGGGGGTGCCGGCGACGTTGGTGGGGAGGAAGGCGTTGCCCCAGAGCGGGGCGCCGCCGCGGGGCCCGCGGCCGCCGGAGCGCAGCACCACGAAGCCGGGCAGGTCCTCGGCCTCGGAGCCGAGGCCGTAGAGGCTCCAGGCTCCCATGCTCGGCCGGCCGAACTGGCCTGAGCCGGTGTTCATGAAGAGCTTGGCGGGGCCGTGGTTGATCTCCTTGGCTTGCATGCCGCGCAGGAAGCACAGCTTGTCCACGATGCCCGCGATGTTCGGGAGCAGCTCGCTGACCGGCGCGCCGCACTCGCCGTGGCGGGTGAAGATCCGCTTGGTCCCGAGGAGCTTCGCCCGCTCGCCGTCGATGAACGCGAAGCGCTTGCCCGCCGAGAGGCTCGGGGGGAGCGGCTGGCCGTCGAGGCGCTGGAGTGTCTCCTTGGGCTCGAACAGCTCGAGCTGGCTCGGGGCGCCGGCCATGAAGAGCCAGATCACGCGCTTGGCCTTCGCCGCCGGGAGCTGCGCCTGCCGCACGTCGGCCAGGCCGTCGCGGGCGAGCAGGTCGCCGAGGGCCAGGGCGCCGATACCGCTGGCGCCGGCGCGCAGGATGGAGCGGCGGGAGAGGTGGTTGAGGGGGTCGCTCATGGCCGGTGGGTGAACTCCCCCAGGTTGAAGAGCACGCGGGCGAGGGCGAACCAGGCGGCGTCCTCGCCGCGGGCCTCACGGACGGACCGGACGTGGTTGGCGAGGCGCTCACGTTCCGGGTCTGCGGGCGGCCGCCCGAGAGCCAGCCGGAACGCGGCGTCGATGCGCGCGTCATCCGAGGCGGCCTCAAGGGCGCTGATCCGCGCCCCGAAGGCGGCGGCGAGTTCCACCACGAGCGGGTCGTTGGCGAGGGCCAGGGCCTGCAGCGGGGAGCGTGAGGGCACCCGGCGGGTGCAGGTCACGTTGGCCGCCGGCGCGTCGAAGGTCGTGTAGAAGGGGAACGCCGCGGAGCGCCAGATGCGCGTGTAGAGCGAGCGGCGGTGGCGGGCGGAGCCCTCGCTGGGCTTCCAGCTCTTGCGGTTCTGCGTGAACGCGTAGACCCCCTCGGGCTGGGGGGGCTGGACCGGTGGGCCGCCGACCTTGGGATCGAGCACGCCGGCGACGGAGAGCATGGCGTCCCGGAGCTGTTCGCCCGAGAGGCGGCGCCGGACCTGGCGGGCGAGGAGCGCGTTGTTGGGGTCACGCTCCAGCAGGTCCGGGTCGGTCAGCGCAGCCTGGCGGTAGGCGCTGGAGAGCAGGACCTGGCGCAGCACGTGGCGCCGCGAGAAGCCGCTGTCGCGCAGCTCTGCCGCGAGCCAGTCGAGGAGCTCGGGGTGGGTGGGCCGCGCGCCGCGCAGGCCAAAGTCGTTCTCGGTGACCACGAGCCCGGCGCCCATGAGCTGCTGCCACCAGCGGTTGACGGTGACGCGCTGGACGAGGGCGTTGCCCGGGTCCATGAGCCAGTGGGCGAGGTCGAGCCGATTCCGGACGAAGCTCGGGTCTTCTCTGAAGCCGTCGAGGGCGGCTGGGACCCCGGGGGAGACGGGCTCCCGCGGGTCGAGGAAGGAGCCGCGGTGGAAGCGCCGGGTGTCCCGCGGGGCGCTGCGCTCCTCCATCACCATGGTCATGGGGAGACCGGGGCGCTTGCGACCGTGGGCGCGCTTCGCCGTCCACGCCTCAGCCCAGGCCGCCGGCGCCAGGTCGCGCTCCGGGCCGGGGTCCTCGTCGGTCAGGAGGAGGCGGAAGCGGCCGAGGGTGTGGCGGGCGCCGTGCTCTTGCTGAAGCTCGACCCGGAGCCGGTCGCCCTCGCGGAGCCTTGAGGGGGTTCTGAGGTTGAACTCCGCGGCGTGGGGAGCGTCGAACTCGGGCTTGATGGCCCAACCGGGCGCGCCGCTTCCGGGGAGCGCACCAGCCACGGCATAGCGGGCGCCGCCGCCCTCGGAGGTGTCCTGCTCGAAGTCGGCCCTGGCCGCGGCGAGCTCGAGCGGCTCCCACTGGTCAGCGCCGGCCGGGAGGCGCTCCACGCGCACCTCCTGCAGGACGAAGTTCCGGTTGCCGGAGCGACCGGGGCCGCCGTCGGGGAGGACCTCGAGGCGCAGGGCGCCCAGGGTCCGAGCCCCGGGCTCACCCTCGAGGACGTAGGTGCTGTAGATCGGGTTCTGGCCGACGACGCGGTAGGAGCCGTCAGGCTCCGGGCGCAGCTCCGGCCCGTTGGAGCCCGTGGCGCGTGCGGGCTGCCAGACCTGCCAGTCGTTGCCGGCGCGATCCCAGGCGTCGGCGTAGGCGCCATCCAGCCGGTCGCGCTCGGCCTCCCACGCCGCCGCCGCGAGCTCCTCGTCGGCGCCGCGCGGGACGAGCATGGTCGGGCCGGAGGAGACGCCGCTGTCGGCGGTGTTGTTGAAGAGGGCGTAGAGACCGAAGAACTCGGTCTGGGTGATTGGGTCGAACTTGTGGGTGTGGCACTGGGCGCAGCCCACGGTGGCGCCGAGCCACGCTGCGCCTGTGGTGGCGACCCGGTCGATCACTGCGTGCACGCGGTTCTCCTCGTCCTTGGCGCCGCCCTCCTGGTTCACCTGGGTGTTGCGGTGGAAGCCGGTGGCGATCCGCTGGGCCCGGGTGGCGCTCGGCTCGAGGTCGCCCGCCAGCTGGTCCACGGTGAACTGGTCGAAGGGGAGGTCGGTGGCGATGGCGTGTACGACCCAGTCTCGCCAGGGCCAAACGGTGCGGCCGCCGTCGATGGTGAAGCCGTGGCTGTCCGCGTAGCGCGCCACGTCGAGCCAATGCCGCGCCCAGTGCTCGCCGAAGGCCGTCGAGCCCAGGAGCTCGTCGACCCTGGCCGCGTAGGCCGCGTCGCTCGGATCGGCGAGGAACGCCGCCCGGGCATCGGGTGTGGGGGGCAGGCCGGTCAGGTCCAGGTGCAGCCGCCGGATGAGGTCCCCTGGCGCCGCCGCCGGGGCGGGCTCGAGCCCCTCTGCGACGAGCCGGGCTTCGATGAAGCCGTCGATCGTCCGGTCGCTCTTGGGCCCGGCTGCAGAGAGGGGCGCGTAGGCCCAGTGGGGCTCCCACGGCGCGCCCGCTTCGACCCAGCGCGTGAGCACGTCCACCTCGGCGGCGCTCAGCCCCTCGGAGTGCTCGGGGGGGGGCATCCGCTCGAAGTCCTCGTCGGAGGTCACCCGATAGAGCAGCTCATGATCGGGGCCCCCGCGGGCGGTCTGGATCAGCCCCTCTTCGGTGTCCAGGCGGAGGCGCGCGGCGCGGGTCTCGGGGTCCGGTCCGTGGCACTCGAAGCAGTGCTCGGCCAGGATCGGTCGGACCTCTTCGCTCCATCCGGGGGCGTCCGCGCCCGCCGCCTGGGGAGCGGGCAGCGGGGGGAGGCCGGTTCCGAGGAGGAGGAGGAGGTTAGAGAGCACGAAATGACGATAGCAGAGCTCCCAGGAGCCTGTGGGGGCCACTCCCGGGCGATCTCGGAGGTTGGATGAAAGTCGCCGGGCCCCTTTCGCAAAGACTGGTGGACCCCCCCCTTTTCAACAACAGCACCTTTCCCCATGCGCTTCATTCTTCTGCTCGCCGTCCTCCTCGCCGGCATCTTTGCCTACAGGTACTCAGGCTCATTTGTCTCGGTCCAAGTCACGGGCCCCTCGATCGCGGGCGACCACCACGGCGCGAGCTACAAGCTGACAGGCCACTCGATGAAGTCCATTGAGGACGGATCCTCGGTGTTGATATGGACGACCGCCACGTTCCCTGGCGGACCCCAGGGGCTCGCCTACGCCGTCATCGTCAGGGGCTTCGACCTGGAGGACGGAGCCGGGTGGAGCGCGAGTCAAGACGGTCGGACCTACTCGGATCAACAGGGCATCAAGGCCGAGTTCAAGGCGACCCATGGCAGCTCCGAGCTCTCCCTCTCCTACGCCGTCGACATGGTCCCTCCCGGGCCTGACGGTCCGCGGGGTGCCGTGGAGAGCACGGAGCGGCTCCTCGGGTCCTTCTCTCCCGGTGCGAGCCTGGCCCCTCTGGACCTCGAGAGCGGACGACTGTTCGTGGTGGAGATGTCCAAGGACGGAGCCAGCATGGAACAGTTCAAGGTGGACCTCCCGGTCATCGAGGGCGACGACATCGATGAGAACCAGCTGTTGAGCGTGATCTCGGGCGAGTGAGCGGACGGGACGAACAGAGCGCGCCCGTCCCGGTCAGACCGGGGCGGGCGCGCTGTTGTTGCGGGTTCAGATCAGCGGAAGAGCATCGTCACCCCGTTGGTGAAGTTCGAGGTCGGGACGCCGCCGCTGCTGTCCCGGTGCCACGCCTGGAACTGCCAGATCTCTCCGGCCGTCACGGCGATGGCGCCGGTCGGCTGGGGCAGGTCCGTCGGGTCGACCTCGAGGCTGAAGGTGCCGGTGGCCCCTGAGCTCTTGATCTGGCCCGCCGCCACGTAGCGGCCGATGGAGCCGCCGACCAGGAGGACCCCCTCGCTGCCGCCCGGGTTCGGGACGCTGTTGAAGTCCGGTCCGCAGATGAAGAACCCGAAGGAGTTGGCCGGGAGAGCCGAGGCGCGCAGGGTCTTCAGGGCCGTGGTGGAGCGGTCGCCGTACATGGTCAGGAAGCTGCGGTCGCCGGTGCTGTTGGGGTTGCCGTAGCCGTACTGGAAGGCCTGGGCCAGGGGCGCGTCAGCGATGAACCGGGCGCCGTGGGCGTTGAGGTCAGTACCGTCGAACTCGGACCATCCGAGGCCGGCGATACGGCTGGCCCCGTAGCCGCCCGAGAAGCGGGAGGCGATCGGCGCGTCGCTGAAGAGCGCGGGGAGCTCCGTCACCAGGGTCCGGCGCTCCGAGATGGCGATGAAGCGGCCCTCGGTCAGGTCGAAGGTCGTGATGAAGGTCGTCGGGTCGAGGGCGTCGGACTCCTGGTAGGTCACGATGAAGTCCTCGGCCGTGGTCCCGATGCGGGCGGCACCCTGGGGCAGGTCCATGTCCGCGTTCTCGCTGAGCTGGAGCTCGCGGAGCGTCCCGACTCGGTTGCCGTTCCGGCAGAACATCACGAGGGTGTCCTCCACTGGCGACGGGGTGCGCTCGAAGACGATGGCGTAGGTGGGGTCCAGAGCGTCCAGGTCGAGGGCGTCAGAGACATCGATCTCGCTGACCTCGTCGCCGGCGGGCGCCGTCCAGAGGTCCTCGGGCGAGCCGATGACGCCGCCGGAGGCGTCCAGCTGGACACCGCGCACGGACTCGATGCCCGTGGCGTTCTCGATGGACCGGTAAGCCACGTTCCAGACGTTGACCGTGCTGGGGTTCCCCGTGGACGGAGAGATGACCACGTTGGTGCGCTCGTACGCGCCGTTGTCGAAGAAGCTCACCGGGCCGAGCGTGCCGTCGGCGGCGACGGTGCGCAGCCGCGGCAGGGTCGAGGTGGAGAACTGGCGCTCCCAGACCACGGCGAACACCGAGCCCGCAGCGGTCGTGCTGTTGCCACCGACGTCGGGCCGGAAGTTGTCCCAGGACGCGGTGGCCTCTCCGATCACGATCGACGGACCGAGCACGTCGGTGGGGACGTCGAGGATGCGCCCCATGATCTCCGAGTAGCCGGTGATCAGGTGCTCGCGCTCGGCGACCACGAGGAACTTGTCGGAGCTGTTGAGGTTGGCGATCTCCGGGTTGGTCCAATCCTCGTCGCTGCTGTCGATGTAGCGGCTGCTCACGTTCAGCCCGGCCGAGTCGATGGTCGTGCTGTAGATGTCCACGTCGGTCCCCGAGAAGGTGTCCTCGTAGACGTAGGTGAAGCTGTCCGTGGATCGGTCGTAGGCGAGCGCGATGTTTGCCTGGTCTCCCGAGACGTCGTCGACCACGACGGTGGAGAGGATCGGGTCCACGACGATGGGGCCCTGCGCGGTGCGGAGGAATTCCCCGGAGACCGTCAGCGAGAGCTTGTCTCCGTGAAGAGAGGCGGGAACCGAGGCCGTCCGGCCCGTGCCGTCGAGCACGATGGCGGCACTGTAGGTCATGCCGCCGCGGGCACCGGAGAAGTGGAAGCCGCCGCCGTCGGCGGCCTTCTGGAGGTCACTCTTGACGTTCAGTTCGAGCACGAGGTCGCCCTGGGCGCCGGCGGCGTCGAGGACGAAGGACTGCTCGACCCACTGGTTGTCGATGTCATAGATGACGTCGACCGGGCCGCGATCCAGCACGATGCGGTCGCCTTCACGTGAGACGGCGGCCTCCGCGTCGAGGTCGAGCTTGCGGCCGTCGAGGACCGCCGATTCGAGGCGGAACTCCACCGGCCAGTTCCGGGCGGCGTCGGCGCCGAGGAACGGGATGAAGGTGAAGCCGTCATGAGATGCACGGGCCTTGTAGTTGCGACCGCGGATCCAGGTACCGTCGGCGTGTTGGGTGTAGTGGACACCGGAGCGGTCGGGGGCGAGGTTCGGGGCCGCGGCTTCGGCCGCGGCGAGCTCCTCGTCCGAGAGCCCGGTGAAGACCTCGGGGGCCGCCGCGTCGAGGAACCGCTGTCCGTTCCGGGCGGGGCTCGCGAAGTCGAGGCCGTGGCTGAGGTCCGCGCGGCGAGCCTCGGCCTTCGGGCCGGCTTCGCTGGTGATGGCTCCGAGGGTCGGGGCCTTCAACGGCGAGGTAGGGAGCTGCTCTGCGGTGCGCTGGCCGAAGGCCGGGAGTGCCACGCAGGCGGCGGCGGCGAAGGAGAACAGGGTGGTGGCGTGGAGCTTGGTGTTCATCGGATTGGGGCCGGCTTGGAGGGGTGAGTTGGGTTGGGCCTGTTGGCCCGGACACCCCCAAGTGCGCTCCACCGATCGAACCGGACCGGCGGTCCCAGGAATCGTCCTTCGGCAGCCGTAAGTAGCTTTTATGCAGTGGTCTATGGGCGGCGTGGTCCGCCTTGAACCGGGGCTCCTGGCTCAGGCCTTGCCCCCTCGAGCCGCCCAAGGGCGGGAGACACGTCTCGACCTGGGGCCACAGGCCCCTCGGGAGCTGGCGTCGGGCGGCCTCAGCAGGTGCCGCAGGAGCCGCCACCGCAGCCCGCGGCCAGTTCGGCCTCGATGGCGCGCGATGTCGGCGTGACCGACAGGCCGCCCAGGGCGGTGCAGCGCAGCTCGCGGGCCATGCTCTTGGACACCTCGCGGTGGGCGTCCAGGACTTCGTCCAGGGGGATGAGGTGGAGGAAGCCAGAGAGGGCGATGTTGGCGCTGGCGATGGCGTTGGCGGCGCCGGTGATGTTGCGGCCGAGGCACGGCGCCTCGACGCGGTTGGCCACGGGGTCACAGATGAGGCCAAGCACGTTCTGGAGGGCGTGGCTCGCGGCGCCGAGCGCCGTGGCGGCGCTGCCGCCCGAGAGCTCTACCAGGGCGGCCGCCGCCATGGCGGCGCCGGCGCCGGTCTCTGCCTGGCAGCCGCCGACCTCGGCCGCGAAGCTCGAGCGGGTGGTGACGAAGACGCCGATGAGTCCGGCGGCGAGCATGGCTCGCAGGGTGCGGTCGTCGTCGGCGTCCATGGCTTCCGCCGCCGCGACGCAGGTGGCCGGGAACGTCGCGCAGGAGCCCGCGGTGGGGGCGGCGACGATCACGCCCATGGAGCTCTTCACCTCCATGAGGGCGGTGACGTAGAGGATGGCCTGGTTGAGCACGCCGGCCTCGTGCAGGTCGCCCGCCCCGAGCCTCTCCGCGAACCGGTGGCTCTGGCGCGGGAGGACGCGGTCGGTGTACTCCGTCCCGGCGAGGCCCTCTCGGATCCCGCCGCGGACGATGTCGAGGATGCGGCGCATCTGCTCCATCACCTCCGCCTCGCCGAGCCCGCCGCGGGCGCACTCGTACTCGAGGGCGAAGGCGGAGAGGGGGCGGCTCTCCGGGTCGGCGGTCTCCACCATCTGACCGGCGTGGAGGAAGGGGACGCTCATGCCGGCCCGCGAACGGACCGGGAGGACGGCGGCCATGCGGCGGACGCGTCGCAGCCCCGGGAGCCCCGCGAGGTCTTCGTCCGCGAGGGCGCGCCTTGCCTGCACGGCGACCATGGCGTCCCCCGCCGGCGCCGCCACGTCCACGTCAGACCGCTCGGCAAGCGCCCCCGCGCACTGCGCCGCGTCACCTTCGAGCTCGATGAGCGTCACGTCGTAGTCACCGCGCAGGCTCACAGGGGCGCGGTCAATCTCGAGGACCTCGATCATGCCACCGCCGGTGGAGATGGCGACCATCTGGTGCTCTTCGCTGCCGCGCCAGAGCGTGAGGCGGTAGGTGTTGGGGTGGGGGTCGTCGAGGCGGGCGATCTTGATCTCCATCTCGATCCCGGCCGCTTCCAGGTGCTCGGCAGACTCGCCCAGCCGCGGGTCGTCGGCGTCCCAGCCGAGCAGTCCGCCAAAGAGACCCATGTCCGAGCCCTGGCTCTCGTGGGTCGTGGCCAGGGAGCCTTCCGTATCAAACTCCACCAGGACCCTGTCGGGTTGGCCGCCGACCAGGTCGCGGGCCATGCGCGCGATGCGTACCGACGCCGCGGAGTGGGAGCTCGAGGGCCCACGCATCACGGGGCCGACCACGTCATTGAAGATGCTGGGAGGGAGGGGCGTGGTCATGGCGCCCATGGTAGCGCGCCGCGCCCTCTGGTCTCTCAGGTCCCGCGGTCAGGGAGCGTGGCCCCGCAGGTCCGCCTTCCGGTCGGATCTGTGCCGCCAGGACCTTTGAAGGTCGGTAACGTCAGGCCGTGAACCTCCTCATCCTGTCCGAGCGCGACCTCCGCGAAGCGCTCCCCATGCGTGACGCCGTGGCCGCCATGAAGGAGGCCTTCGGGGCGCTCTCCGCCGGTGACGCGGTCGCCCCCCAGCGGATCCACCTCTCCGTGGAGGACCAAGGCGCGGTCTCGTTCCTCATGGGCGCGTATGTCCCGTCCATGGGGCTCGCGACCAAGGTCGTCTCGGTCTTCCCTCGCAACGAGCGGGCCGGTCGGCCAGTGGTCACTGGGTTGGTGGAGGTCCTCGACCCCGAGACCGGGGAGCCCGACGCGCTCATCGACGGGACGGCGTTGACCGCGTGGCGCACCGGCGCCGCCAGCGGCGCGGCCACGGACCTGCTCGCCCGCGAGGACGCCTCCGTCGGCGCCCTGATCGGCTGCGGCGCCCAGGGCCGGACCCAGCTCCTGGCCATCGATGCGGTGCGGGACCTCACTGAGGTGCGCGTCGCCGCGCGCAGCCTCGACTCCGCGGAGCGCTTCTGCCGCGGGATGCAGGACCAGGTGCAGCCCCGCCTGATCCCGGTGGCCTCCGCCGCGGAGGCGGTGCGAGGTGCTGACGTGATCTGCGCGGCGACCACCTCGAGGACCCCGGTGCTCGACGGCGCCGACTTGAAGGAGGGCGCGCACCTCAACGGCGTGGGGAGCTTCACCCTCGACATGCTCGAGCTCGACCCACGCTCCATCGAGCGGTCCACCATCTTCGTGGACGACGTGGAGGCGGCCCTCGGAGAAGCCGGAGAGCTGGTAGCCGCCGAGCGGGACGGCCTGACGGCGCGCGATCGGTGGACACCGCTCGGGGCGGTGGCCCGGGGCGCCGCGACGGGGCGGAGCCGCGAGGACGAGATCACCCTCTTCAAGTCCGTCGGGCACGCGGTCCAGGACGTGGCCGCCGCATCCCGGGCCCTCGCCCGGGCGCGGGAGCTGGGTCTCGGCCTCTCCGTGGACCTCTGAGCGCCGGCTGGACCGCCGCCGACTCGAACCTCAGCCATGAATCGACGCGTCGTCGTTCTCCTCTGCGCCTCCGTCATCGCGCTCAGTTCCTGTCTGGAGTTTGGAAGAGACGTGAGCACCACGAGCCCGTCGCCTGCCCAGGTCGATAGGTGCCAGCGGGTGATGTACCTCACCAGCGGGCAGGACATCACTCCCCTCGGCTTCGAGCTGCAGGACAGCCTCGACGACCTGATCCACTTCAAGTTCCGCACCGACGCGTCCGCGCCCGCGGAGATCTTCGACCCGTCCATGGTGGACCCCGCCGCGTTCGATCCCGGGTCCTTCGACCCCGCCGCGTGCACCGAGGACTGGTGGGGTGGTGCCGAGGGGGAGCTGTTGGTGCTGGACCACCTCGAGCCCGCCCCGGCGCGCGTCCTCAGCGCGTGGGTCCGGCAGGAAGCGGAAGGGGCGACCGTCTGGGTCCAGTGGATGACCCTCTGAGCTCCCTTCGGTTCGTTATCGCTCTCCTCGGTTGCGATCCAAAAGGCCCACGGTGATCCTCTCTAGCCATGGGGGACGCCACCTTCCACTCCACGCACTGGTCCATCGTCCGCGGCGGGGCCAGCTCTGACGCCGAGCTTCGGCGCGTGTCCCTCGAGCGCCTCTGCAACCAGTACTGGTTCCCGCTCTACGCCCACCTCCGCCGGAGGGGCCGTGATGCCGACCGGGCGGCCGACCTCGTGCAGGGCTTCTTCGCCCAGCTCCTCTCACGAGACGGGCTCTCGACGGTCAAGGATGACGTCGTCCCCTTTCGGGCGTGGTTGCTGGGTGCCCTCAGGAACCATGAGCGGGACGAGGTCGCCCGCGAGCGGGCGCTCAAGCGTGGTGGGGGGGCGGTCCCCATCCCCATCGACCCCGAGGAGGGGGAGCGCCGGCTCGAGCTCGCGGGGGAGTCCCTCGACGACCCCGCCTGCGCCTTCGACCGGGCTTGGGCCAAGAGTGTCCTCGACCAGGGCCTCCTGCTGCTGGAGCAGGAGATGAAGCGAAGCGGAGACACCCGCAGGTTCGAGGTCCTGGGCCCGCTGCTGTCGATCCAGGGCGATGACCGTCCCCGGGAGCAGCTGGCTCGGGAGCTGGACATGAAGCCCGTGGCCCTGCGGGTCACCCTGATGCGGCTCCGCAGGCGTTACCGGGAGCTCTTGGTCCAGGTGGTGACGGACAGCGTCGGGTCCGCCGAGGAGGCGGGCCAGGAGCTCGAGCTCCTCTCCGCGGCGCTCTCGGGCGAATCTTGAGATCCGGTGTAACAGGGCAGCGGGCCTCCCGTGTGTCACCCTGTCCAGCCTCGGGCGCCCCCGAGCGGGGGACCCCGAGGGTCGGACCTCTCGCTCCACGCCACGCCCGCCCAACACTCCCATGCTCCTCGTGCTCGCCCAGGCCTCCGACAGTCCGTCTTCCCCCATCTTCGATCGGGTGGCGCCATGGATCCAGGCCGGCCTCCTCTTGCTCTTTCTGATCCTGATGACGGGCGTCGTGATCTGGGTCCTGCTCCAGCTCGCGCGTGCCGCGAAGGGTCCCGCGGGCGACGCGGAGCCGCCCTCCGCGCCCCCGTCCGGGACGCCCGACCGTCCTGTGGTCGAAGCACCCCTCTCGGACCGTGTTGAGCCGGCTCCTGGGCCGGGACTCGAGCCTGGAAGGGTCGTCCTAGCTGAACGCCACCCCTCCGGTGCGGACCATCTGGGCGCCGCTGCGAAGGCGCGGGTCTCGTCGGAGGAGCTCGAAGCGCTGCGCGACAGAGTGCAGGCCGAGCTCGACGACTACGAGTTGTTCGAGAGCCTCGGCCGGGGCGGCATGGGGGCCGTCTTCCGGGCGCGGCAGGTGAAGCTCGACCGAGAGGTCGCGATCAAGGTGCTGCTGCCACCCCCCGGCAAGGTCGAGGGGTGGTCCGAGCGGTTCCAGCGCGAGGCCCAGGCGCTCGCGCGGCTGGTGCACCCCGGCATCGTCTCGGTGCACGACTTCGGCCAGGGCGAGGACCTCGCCTGGATCGTCATGGAGCTCGTGGACGGGGCCGATCTGCGCCAGATGCTGGAGGAGGGACGGCTGCCCCAGGCGGAGGCGCTGGCCATCGTCCCGGCCCTGTGCGAAGCGCTCCAGTACGCCCACGACCAGGGCGTGGTGCATCGGGACATCAAGCCCGAGAACGTGCTCTTCGACCGCTTCGGCGGCGTCAAGCTCGTGGACTTCGGCCTCGCCAAGCTGAGCGGCGACGACGGCGCCCTGCAGCTGACCCGCACGGACCAGGCCATGGGCACCCTCCGCTATATGGCGCCCGAGCAGCTGGAGCGCCCCCGGGAGGTGGACCACCGCGCGGACCTCTTCTCCCTCGGGGTGATCTTCTACGAGATGCTCACGGGCCACGTGCCCGCCGGCGTCGTCGAGCCGCCCTCGCGTGTGGCCGGCGTCGACGCGGGGATCGACGACGTGGTCCTCTCCGCTCTCGAGCGGGAGCCTGGCCGGCGGCCCCAGAGCGCCGCTGACATCGAGCGCCAGCTGAAGGGGGTCTGGGACGGCGAAGGGGCGCCAGTCGCGCGGGAGACCCCGGTGGATCACGGGCGGTCCAGCGTCAGCGAGGTCGACGAGATCGAGGCGGCGCCACGGCCCTGGAGCGCCCCCAGCCTGCTTCGAAGCTTCGACTGGCCGGACCTCGTCGCGCTGCTGGCCTTCCCGGTCAGTGTCATCGCGGCGCTGGTAAGTCGCATGCAGGGCGATGGCATCGAGGCGGCCATGGGGCGGTTCGACCGGGGCCTCAGGGACTTTGACGCCACCCTCAGCTCGACCTCGGCGATCCCGCAGGACTCGGTCTTCATCCATCAGTGGGCGATGGCCGCATCCCTCCTGCTGCTTGCGGTGCCGGTCTTCTCGATCCTGCTCTGGGCCTTCCAGCGCTGGACCAAGGCAGAGCCCGGCCTGCCGCCCTATCGGTTCCTGCGCTACGTGCCGCTGATCCGCGTCGGGGTGGTGTCGCTCTTCGCCTGCGTGTCCTGGGGGTTGGGCGTCCTGGCTCTTCGGGGGGCTCCCCGCGCGAGCTCTGAGGTCGCCGTCCTTGTGTCATTGCTCCTCTCCACGGCCTTCTGTCAGCGCGGCGCCCTCCTGGCGTGCTGGTCCCGGACGACGCGAGAGAAGTTGCTCTATGGGGCCTGGGCCGCCGCGTCGATCGGCGGGCTCACCATGCTGCTGGTGTGTTTGGCCGATGATCGCGGCGTCGGGCTGGAGTCGCCGGTGCCACTGGCGCCGATGCTGGTCCTCGGGGTCGTCTCTGTTCTGCTCTACCGGGCGGGGCGCCTCCACCTCGCCACGGTCGCGATGGGAGCAGCTGGTGCCTTGACCCTCGCCCTGCGCTCGGCGCTCCCGACGGTGTATGGGACGGTCTTTGGTCTACCCTCCGGCGGGACCCGGATCATGGTGGGCGCCAGCCTCCTCGCGGCGTTGACGATCTCCGTCCTCTCAGCCGCGGGCTCCGCGCCTCGCAAGCGGAGCTGAGCCGGCCAGGTTCGCCCTCCGCGGCGCGGCTGGGCGAGCTCCCTGGGCACCGATCAGCCCCGCTGATCGGTGCCCTTAGCGCAGATGCGAGGCTCGGGAGCCGAGGGAGGACGAGAATATCCCCATGCGCTACTTCCTCCTCATCCCTGCCGGGGCGCTCTCCCTCTTTGCCCTCTACGGTTTCCTCCACTCCGCGGAGGCGAGCACTCCTGATCTGATCCTCAGGTGGCGGGCCGCCTACTCGGCCCTTGGCGCCGCGGTGGTGCTACTCACCGTATGGCTCTGGCGACGCATGATCCGCGGCCGCTGAGGCCAGGGTTCACCAGGCGCAGAGTTCACCAGGCGCAGAGCCCGCCGGTCACCCCTCCGGGTCACGCGCGCCTTACTCGTAGACCTTGACGGCGACGCTCTTGAACTCGATGGGGTGGCTCTCTGCCTGGAGGGAGATGGTCCCCCGCGAGAGCATGGCCGACTGGCCGAGGTTCATGAGCAGGCGGGCCTTGTCGTCACCCGGATCGAGCTGGGGCTTCTGGTAGGCGAGCACCGGCTCGCCGTCGATGAGGTGGGTGATGCTCTCGTTGCCGCGGACCTGGAACTCCACGGTGACCCACTCGTCGTCCATGTAGGTCTTGCTCGTGGAGTTGGTGCAGTGCTGGGTGTGCAGCTCTTCGTCCATGACCACGTGAGTGGCGGGGGTGCACAGGTTGGCGGTGGGCCGGTCGCCGCCGCCGGTGACCTGGCCCAGGAACTGGCCCTCGATGGAGACGGGGAACTCCTGGTCCTTGGGGACGCTCTCGGCGGACTGGCCGTGGAGCATGACGCCGCTGTTGCGGAAGGCCCAGCCGGGTCCGCCGGGGCACTGCTCTCCGACGAAGCGGTAGGTCACGCGCAGGTCGTAGGAGGAGAGGGGCTCCTCGTAGAAGATGTGGCCGAACTTGCCGTCGAAGCTCTCGTACTGGTCGTAGCTGACCTTGAGCAGGCCGTCCTCCACGCGGAACGTGTCCCCGTGGTTGTCACCCAGTTCGAACCCGCGGATCTTCACCTGCCAGCCGGTGAGGTCCTGCCCGTTGAAGAGCTCGGTCCACTGGGGTTCGGAGGCCACCGGGTCCGCGGCCTGATGCTCCTCGGAGGAGGCGCAGGAGGCGGCGAGGGCGGCGACGATCAGGGCGCAGGGCGCGAGCGAGCGGAGGGTCATGGGGAGGTGTCTTGGGAGAAGGGCGGGACCAGCCCGGCGGTGGGCGGGCTCGATGGTAAGTCACGCCCCGTCATCCCGGGGACCTGCGTCCGGCCCTGGGGGGGCGCTTGGTCCCCTCCTGCCGTTGGGACGCTCTGCCCTGCCGGGGTCACCCTCGTCACACCCCAGTCAATCCCCGCATGGCCCGCGCTATGCTCGGGAGTCCATGAAGCTCCTCACGCCGTCGCTGCTCCTCTTCGCCTTCTCCGCCTGCGCTGTTCCCCAGCAAGAGACTCGAACCGCCGTGCCTGAAGGAATCAACGACAGCTTCTTGGCCGAGGACGCCGACGTCGACCGCTTCGCGGGCCGCTGGGAGTTGGAGAGCCGTGAGGTGTACGCGAACCGGGAGGAGATCCTCGCGACGCTTCAGATCCAGCCGGGCGAGACGGTGGCGGATATCGGGACGGGGACTGGCCTCTACGTGGAGCCCTTCGCGGCCGCGGTCGGGCCTGAGGGCCGCGTCTTGGCCGTGGACATCTCTCCGAAGTTCATCTTCCACGTGCGCGAGCGCGCCGCGGCGGCGGGCCTCGATCAGGTGGAGGTCCGGCTCTCCAACGAGCGCTCCGCGGCGCTCCCCGAGGGGTCGGTGGACGTGGCCTTCCTGTGTGACGTGTACCACCACTTCGAGTACCACGAGGACATGCTGCGCTCGATCCGCCGCGCCCTGAAGCCCGGCGGGCGCTTCGTCGTCGTGGACTTCGACCGGATTCCCGGCGTGACCCGCGAGTGGCTCATGGGCCACATCCGCGCCGGCAAGGACGTCTTCGTGGGCGAGATCGAGGCGGCCGGCTTCCGGGTCGACGAGCAGGTCGAGATCTCGGGCTTCGAGGAGAACTACTGCGTGCGCTTCATCCGGGACTGAGGAGCGGCGCAAGCGGCGGTCGATTCGCGCCGCGATGCGACCTCCTCAGCGGGACTTTGGCCTGCCCGTACCCGTCTGAGCCGATGATCTGGTGGTCATGAGGAACCTGCGAACACGCCTGCGCGCTGCCATGCGCCCCGTGCTCTTCCGAGCGATCCCAGCCCTGTTGAGCGTCGCAGCCCTCGCCGGCGGCGCCCACGCCCTCGCGGCCGATTCGGACCGCCTCCTGCCGAACCTGGCGCTGCCCACCCTGGGCGGAAGCCAGCTCTGGGCGGACCTGGCCCTTGATGGCGGGTGGCGTGTCCAGCGTCATGTGTGGACCGGGCATGCGCGCCTCCTGGACGAGGACAACGTGCGTCGTGCTTGGGGCTCCAAGGCCGCCTGCCTCGCGGCCCTGCGTGATCACGGCAAGGCGGTGGAGGGCCAGGGCCGCCCGGTGGTGGTGGTGCTCCACGGGCTGTGGCGGACCCGCCGCTCCATGTCGCCCCTCGCGGCCTCCTTCCGGGGCGCGGGTTACGAGGTGATCGACGTCACCTACCCGAGCGCCCGCGCGTCCATCGAGGAGCACGCGGCCCAGGTCGCGGGAATCCTGGACCGACTGAGCGGCTCGGATCGCGAGGTCTCCTTCGTGACCCACAGCCTCGGGGCGCTCGTGACCCGCCAGCTGCTCGCCCGCGAGGGGGACGCCTGGAGGGGCCGCCACCGGGCGTACCGCGCCGTGTTCATCGCGCCCCCCAACCGGGGCGCGCGCCTGGCGGAGATCGGTAGGAAGGTCCCGCTGCTCCCCTGGATCTACGGCGAGCCCATGCGGCAGATCGCGGGCGGCTTCACCCGCGACCTGGCCGGGCCAGGGGTCCCCTTCGCCACCATCGCCGGTGGGTGCGGGGACGACGAGGGCTGGAACCCCCTGATCCCCGGGGACGACGACGGCGTGGTGGCGGTGGCGGAGACCCGCCTCCCGGGCGCCGCGGGGGAGCTGGTCGTGCGCAGGCTCCACACGACGATCATGAAGGACCCCGCGGCCATCGGCGCGGCCGTCACCTTCATCCGGCGGGGGGTGCTCCCCGCCAGCGGGGCCGCCGCAACGGGGGCGGCTCCGGCGCCGCCATCGCGCTGACCCGCCACACTGGGGTCCCCCGTCTCTGGTCCGCAGGGAGCCGGCCCTTGCTCGTCTCTGGTGACCGCTCGCCCTCACCGTCGCCGAACACCTTGGTGTCGAACTCCTCGGCAGGGTCGAACTTGTGGGTGCCTGCTGCTGAGCTAACGCGGCAGTTTGGTGTAGCGGTAGAAGGCCTCGGGAGGCGACAGGTCACGGAGCATGAGCCGTATCTCAGGCATCGGGTCCGGCGTTAGCGCGTCTGTTGGCAGGTCGGCGCGGGCCCGGATGGCGTCGATGAGGTAGTAGAGGTCGCGATCCAACTGTAACGGCGAGAACGAATGAAACTCTGGCTCCTCGGGGCAGGCCGCGCGCAACGCCCCGGCGAGCGAGCGCCTGCTGTCTTGGGGGTGGTCGTTGCTTCGCGTCCAAATGGACGCGGCGAGGTCGACTGCGCGCGCGGCGAGGTCGCGCGCGCCCTCGTGGTCGCCTGCGTCATGTCGTGAGCCGATCGCGGCGGCGAATGCCACGGGGTCGATCCCGGTGACAGCGAGCAGTTGGTAGAGGGCGGCGAGCGCACGGTGTAGGTGCTGCAGGTTCTCGGCCGAATGCCAGGGCAGCTTCCCGCCCTCGGCCGGGCCAAAGCCAGCGACCTTCTCCCATGGCACCGCCTCGGATGAGCATTGTCGCAGCGTGTCCCAATCCGAAGCGGCGAGGTCTGTCCCGCGGCGCGCACGGTTCCAAGAAAGGACGGAGGCATTGTTGGATGCCTTGGTAATCGAGCGGATCGCATCGATCCGGGCTCGTAGCGCCTCGTCGCTCAGCACGCGCGCGAAGAACCTCGCGCTGTCTGCTCGCAAGATTCCGAGCGACGCGTAATGGTCTGCGACGTCCTGCAGGGCCTCAAGGTCGAGCGTCTCGTGGTGGACGACGAGTCCGCCACCGAGCTGGGCGGCGAATGCGACGAAGGCGCCGTAGGTCTCGGCGAACCACTCGTTCTTGCTGAACTGCGCGTAGTGGGTGACGAAGACGCCGGTCGGCGGATTGGCTTGGGTGTTCCACCAGGCAGGCCCAAGGAACTCGGCTGGCAGGTGCGGGATCGCTTCGTGGAAGGACTCCGGCAGCATGCGCCACTCCATCAGGTGGCCGAACTCGTGCGCGACGAGGTGGACGTTGGCGAAGCTCGCGACCCAGAGCCTGTCCGCCGCGGAAGGGTCGAGCTGGTGGACATAGAGCCCAGCTCGACCATCCTGGCTCTTGAGGGATGTCCGGCAGAAGTCCTGCAGGGTCGCAGGTAGCAAGGGGCACTCCCAGCGAACGTGCCTGAGCGCGCGCCTTGCATCGACCTCCGCGTTCACGAGGTCCCTGCGATGGCGCGCTGCGTTCTCTTCGGCGGTTAGAAATCTGTTGGCGTCATGATGACTGTCGGCGTGGATGCGGACGCCCTCGACCTCTGCGATGAAGGGCGGCATCTCAGGCAGAGTTAGCCGCGAGGTGCATGCGGCCCCGGCGAGGGCCAGCAAGGTCGTGATGACTGGGCGAGCGGTCATTCGGCGCATTGTGTGCGCTGCGGATAAGCGATCCAAGCTACGACTTGGCCGGACGGGCGACGGGCCCTTCGTCCGGTGGGCCCCTCGCCCGGTGGACCCCTCGTCTGGTGGACCTCAGGGAGTCAGCCCCTCTCCGTCCTCCCGGTTCATCCGGATCTAGCTGACGAGCAGCAGCAGGCCGCCAACTCCCATCGTCAACTCGCCGAGGGATCGGTAGCTGTTCTACCCCTCGACGGACAACCGGACGGCACCGGCCAGGGGGACCAGGGCGGAGATCAGGGCGTTCACTTGCTGGCTGTTCATCGCATCGTGCCCCGAGGCCTCGATGGGGAAGGGGGGCTGCGCGGGAGACGCCAGAGTGGGGGCGGCCGCCCGCGTCAGCGGATCCGAGCGCCGTGGGGGCCAGGATCGAAGAGCAACGCCTCCGCTGGTTCGAAGGCCACGCGGGCCGCGGGCCCGGCCATGGTCCAGCGCGAGAGCTCCCCCGCCGGCCGCCGCGCCACGAGCTCGGCGTGGCCCACCTGCAGGCGAACATCGCATCGGTCCCCGAGGTCCTCCACGCCCGCCACCGTCGCATCGAGCGCGCACGGGTCCCCGGGCTCCGCCATCCGGAGGCGGTCGGGCCGGAGCCCCAGGACCAGGGCGCGCGGTACACCGGCCGCCGCGTCCCCCAGGGGGAGCCGGGCCTCTCCGATCGTCATGGTTCCATCCGCGACCTCGCCCTCGAGGAAGTTCATGCTCGGCGTCCCGACGAAGCCGGCGACGAAACGGTTCGCGGGCTGCTCGTAGACCTCACGCGGCGGGGCGCACTGCTGCACCCGCCCGCCGTCCATGACCACGAGGCGATCTCCGAGGGTCATGGCCTCCTCCTGGTCGTGGGTCACGTAGAGCATCGTCGCGCCGAGGCGGTCGTGGAGCGCCTTGAGCTCGGCGCGCATCTCGACCCGCAGCTTGGCGTCGAGATTGGAGAGGGGCTCGTCGAAGAGGAACGCCGCGGGCTGGCGGACCAGGGCGCGGCCCACCGCCACCCGCTGCCTCTGGCCGCCGGAGAGGGCGCCGGGCTTGCGGTCCAGGAGGTCGGTGATCCCGAGGACCTCTGCGGCCCGCGCGATCTCCGCCTCGATCGTTCGATCCTCCTCCTGCGCGGCGCGCCGGTAGCCCGGGTCGATGAGGCGCCGCAGGCCACCGCCGTGGGCGCGTCTCCGCTCCAGCGGGAACGCCATGTTCTGGCGGACGGAGAGGTGGGGGTAGAGGGCGTAGTTCTGGAACACCATGGCGATGTCCCGGTCCTTGCCCGCCACCTCGTTCACGACCCGGTCGCCGATCCGGAGCGTCCCGTCCGTGATCTCCTCGAGCCCCGCGACCATGCGGAGGGTCGTGCTCTTGCCGCAGCCCGAGGGACCCACGAGGACCACGAACTCCCCGTCCTCGACCTCGAGGTCGACGCCCTCCACCGCGCGGACCCCGCCCGGGTAGACCTTGCCGAGCCCTTCGAAGGTGATGTTCGCCATCAGCCTTTGACCGCCCCGGAGCCGAGGCCCTCGATGAACTGACGCTGCGCCACGAGGAACAGGAGGATGCAGGGGATCATGGTGATGAGGCTGAGAGCCATCAGGTACTGGACGTCCTCGAGGCCGCCGTACTGGTTGCGGAAGCTGTTGAGGGCGATGGCCAGGGTCGCCTTCTCCTCGGAGTGCAGGTAGATCAGCGGGCCGAGGAAGTCGTTCCAGACGAAGATGAAGGTGAACACCGCAGTGATCGCGATCACGGGGCGGCACATGGGGAGCATGACCCGCCACCAGACGCCGAGGTGGGCGCAGCCATCCAGGCGCGCCGCCTCCACCAGCGCCTCGGGGACCTGGGCCATGAACTGGCGGAACATGAAGATGAAGAACGCGTTCCCGAAGAACGCGGGCACCACGAGGGGCAGGATCGTGTCCACCCAGCCCAGCTCCCGGAAGACGAGGAACATGGGGATCATCGTGACCTGGGGCGGGAGCATCATCGTGCCCAGCATCACCGCGAACAGCAGCCCCCGGCCGCGGAAGCGCACCCGCGCGAGGGCGTAGCCCACGAGACTGCAGGAGAAGACCGTCGCGGTCACCGTCAGGAACGTCACCAGGATCGAGTTGGCGAGGGCGTCGAGGAAGCCCTGCCATTCCACCGTGCCGACGGCCCGCATCGCCTCGGTCCAGTTGCTCCACTGCGGGTCGGCGGGGAAGGCGCTGATGGCGCCGACCTCGACCGTGGCTGCCCCCGCGTTGCTGGGCGTCTCCAGGGACACCACGAGCATCCACCAGAGGGGGAAGAGCATGAGGGCGGCACCCCCCGCAAGGAGGGCGAGGGTGAGGAGCCTGGGGCCGCGGCGCTTCATCGGCTCATCCCCTCGTAGTGGACGTGCCGCCGGCTTCCCCGCAGGAACAGCCCGGTCAGCACGAGGACGACCACCAGCAGGATCCACGCCATCGCCGAGGCGTAGCCCATCTCAAAGAAGTCGAAGGCCTGGTTGTAGAGGTAGAGCACGTAGAAGCGCGTCAGGTCTCCGGGTTCGCCGCGCGTCATGACGAACGCCTGGGTGAACACCTGGAAGGACCCGATGACCGCCATCACCCCGTTGAACACCAGGACCGGGGACAGCATCGGCAGTGTCACTCTCCGGAAGCGCTGCCACGCCCCCGCGCCGTCGAGCTCGGCAGCCTCGGTGAGCTCCTTCGGGATGCCTTGAAGGCCCGCCAGGTAGATCATCATCGAGCCGCCCACCATCCACAGGTTCATGATCGCGAAGGCTGGGACACCGAAGGTCCCCGCGTCGCTCCCGAACCAATCCGGTGAGCTCAGTCCGAGGGGCTCGAGCAGCGGATCGAGCAGGGCCTTCGCGAGGCCGCTGTCCCCGTCGAAGACCCAGCGCCAGAGGACCGCCACGCCCACGCCTGCGAGCACGCTCGGCAGGTACCAGGCGCCCCGCCAGAGCCCGATGAAGGGCGTACGGGTGTTCATGAGCAGCGCCGCCCCGAGGGCGAAGGCTTGCCCCAGGGGGACCGCGAGCAGGGCGTAGATCGCGGTGACCTTCAGGCTCGTCCAGAACCGCCCGTCCTCGGTGAAGAGCTGGGTGTAGTTCGCGAGGCCCACCCACTCCGCGGTCTCGAGCCCGGCGATCCCCGTCCAGCGCGTGAAGGAGAGCACCAGCGACAGCAGGATCGGGAAGCCCGTGACGAAGAGCAGGCCGAGGATGAGCGGGCTCGCCAGGAGGACACCGGCGCGCTCCTCGCTCCGCCCGAGCGCTCCGGGCCGGCCCCGCCGCCAGAGCCAGCCGAGCAGCAGCGCCAGCCCGAGCGCAGCCATCGCCGCGGCCCGAGCGAGCGCGGCCCAGGGCATGCGCGGGAAGTCCCCGGTCATGAGCGGCGAGTCTCCCTCGGCCTTCCAGGCGTCGGCGAAGTTCCGCGTGGCCTCGTCCACGCTGAGGTCTCCGGTGAGCACCGCCTGGTTCAGCCGCGACTCCAGGAGGGCGTCGAACTTGGGGCTGGCGGGGACCGGGAGCAGGCGGGCGACCTCCACCTGATCGAGGTACACCTGATCACGGGACGGCGCCGCGGCGGGGTCCACGAAGGCGCTCGACTCGGCGATGGACCGCCGGCTCGGCATGGCGAGGCCGAGCTGACCGAGGTCCGCCTGGGCCTCCTCGCTGCACAGCGAGCGAGCGAGCTCCCACGCCTCGCGCGGGTGCGCGGTCCGGCTCGAGACGCACCACGCCACCGACGCCACGACGTTGGCCCGCTCGGTGCCGAAGGGCATGGGGGCGAAGTCCCACTCGAAGCCCTCGATCTGGCGGTAGCTCGGCACCACCCAGCGGCCGAAGGGGCCCGCCATGCCGACCCGGCCGGTCAGGAACACCGTGGCTCCGCTGGCCACCCGTGACTTGCCGCTGGTGAGGGTGTTGTCCTCCTCGAAGCGCCAGCTCGCGAGCTGCTCCAGGGCCGCCTGGACCTCGGGGGACCGCACGGTGAGGGTCTCCCCGTCCTCGCCGAGCACGTCGCAGCCGAAGGTGGCGAGGTACAGGCGCAGCATCCGCGGCCACGTCACGAACTCGGCGCCGGTGCAGCCGTCCAGCTGGCCGATGGCGCGGGCGGCAGCGAGGAACTCGTCCCAGGTCCAACGGTCCCCGGGCTCGTCGAGGCCGGCCCGCCGGAAGAGGTCCCGGTTGTAGTAGAAGCCGATCGTGGTGAAGTCCTTCGGCAGCCCGTAGAGCGGGCCGGTGCCGGTCGCGCTCCCATCCCATCGGAAGCCGTCCAGGACCACCGGATAGAAGTCCTCGAGCCCCGCGTCCACGCCCCCGGCGCGGTCCTGCTCGATGAAGTCGTCGAGCGGCATGAGCACGCCCAGGTCCGCGAGGGACGGGAGGCGCTCATCGCCGCAGTAGAAGACGTCGGGGGGCGTGCCCGCCGCCATCATCGTCTGTAGCTTGGTGTAGAAGGACCCCGCGTCGCCCGGGTTGATCCTTCGCACGCGGACGCCGGGGTGCGCCCCTTCGTAGGCTCGCAGAGCGTCCTCCACGATCCGGTCCTCCTCCTGACCGGCGTCCCCGGACCAGTGCATCACGGTCAGCACGACGTCGCCTGAGCCCTCGCTGCCGCCGACGAGGTCACGCACGATCACGCGCGCCGCGGCCCACAGGACGGCCGCCGCGGTGAGGGCGGCCAAGGCGCTGCGGGCGAGTCGGGGGACGTGTTGAGCGAGCATCGGAACTTGAGGCTAGCTTAGGCCTCGCGCGACGCGCGCGCCAACGCTAGTGGTCCCCATGCACACCCTCCTCCTCGCCGGCCTCGCCCTGTCCTGTGCGGTTCATCCAGCGGCCGCCGACTGGCCCTCCGCGCCGCCCTTCGTTCGTCCCGACGAGCCGAGCGGTCCCCTCCCCGCGTCGGTCTCCGTGACCCCGATCGGGCCGGGCGCTTGGCGCCTCCGGGTGCACCTCCCCAGCACCTTCGAGGCGGAGAGCGTCCACCTCGCCGGCTCCTTCAACGGTTGGGACGGCGGTGCGCTCCCCATGGAGCGGGGGGCCGATGGGCGGTGGGCGGCCGAGCTCGAGGCCCGGAGTGGACGCCTCAGCTACAAGTTCGTGGTCGACGGCCGGTCCTGGATCCCCGACCCGTCCAATGACGATCGGGAGCCGGACGGCCATGGGGGAGAGAACACCGTCCTGACCCTGGGCGCCGCGGGCGCCCGCGCCGACGCGCTCACGGAGGGGGAGCGCCGACGGCTCGCCTGGGGCCACGCCCCGGACCTTCCGGTCTACCTCCAGCGGGCGGGTGACGGCGCGGCGCTCATCCGGTACCGGGGGCAGGCTGGGCTCGCTCCAAGGCTCTCCCTCGAGGGCGCCGACGCCCCCCTGCCCATGACCCCGGCGGGCTCGCTGGACGGGTTCACCTTCTACGAGTGCCGGGTGCCGCTGACCGAGGAAGCGCAGCGCTACACGTTCCTGGTGGAGACGGAGGACGGCGTTCGCCGGGACCCGGTGATCCAGGCCCTGAGCGAGGCCGCGCTACCCGAGTTCAGGACGCCCGAGTGGGCCAAGCACGCCACCTGGTATCAGCTCATGCCCGACCGGTTCCGGAACGGCGATCCCGAGAACGACCGGCCGGGCACGCGGCCCTGGACCAGCGACTGGTACGAGGCGAGCCCGGGTGAGGCGGGTGAGACGGTGGACGGCAGGCCTCTGGGCCTTTGGGACTGGTTCATCTACAAGCGCCTCTATGGCGGGGACCTCGCCGGCGTCCGCGAGAAGCTGGACCACATCGCCTCCCTCGGCGTGACCGCGCTCTACTTCAACCCGGTCTTCGAGGCCGAGTCCCACCACAAGTACGAGGCGACGGACTATCGCCACGTGGACTCGAGCCTCGGCGCCGGCGAGGATTGGTCCGCCGTGGCCGCGGGGGAGGACCTCCTGGACCCGTCCACCTGGACCTGGAGCCCGTCCGATCGCCTCTTCCTCGACCTCATCGAGGAGTGCCACGCCCGGGGCCTGAAGGTCGTCATCGACGGCGTGTGGAACCACGTGGGCCAGCGCCACCCCGCCTTCGCGGACGTGGTCCAGCGCGGTCCCGAGTCCCCCTACGCGGACTGGTTCGACGTGGTCTCCTGGGAACCGTTCGTGCACCGGGGCTGGGCCGGATACGACGACCTCCCCGTCTTCGCCAAGGACAGCGACGGGCTCGCGTCGGACGCCGTGGTGGCGCATATCCACGCCGTGACGCGGCGCTGGATGGACCCGGACGGTGACGGCGACCCGTCCGACGGCATCGACGGCTGGCGCCTGGATGTCCCCATGGAGGTCCCGATGCCCTTCTGGGACGAGTGGCGACAACTGGTGAAGTCCGTCAACCCTGACGCCTACCTCTCCGGTGAGGTCTGGGACCGCGCCGACGTCTGGCTCGACGGTCGCCGCTTCGACGCGGTGATGAACTACCGCTTCGCGGACGCAGCCATCGCCTGGATCGGCTTCGAGGACCGCAAGATCACGCCCACCGCGCTCGACCAGCGGCTTGCGGAGCTGCGCCTCGCGTACCCCGCCGAGGCCACTTACGCCCTGATGAACCTCGTGGACAGCCACGACACGGACCGGATGGTGTCCATGTTCCTGAACCCCGACCGGCGCTACGACGCCGACAACCGGGAGCAGGACAACGAGGCGTACCTGAACCGGAAGCCCGACCCGCTCCACTATCGCCGCGCTCGCCTCGCCGCCCTCCTCCAGATGACCTACGTGGGCGCGCCGATGATCTACTACGGCGACGAGGTCGGCATGTGGGGCCCGGACGATCCCTCGAACCGCAAGCCCATGCTCTGGCCCGACCTCGGGCCCTACGAGCGGAAGGAGGATCGGGTCGACCCCGAGCACCTGGCCCACTACCGGGCGGTGGGGGAGCTGCGCCGGGGCCACCCGGCGCTCCGGACCGGGGCCTTCGAGACGCTCGCCGCCGACGACGAGCAAGACCTCCTGGTCTTCCTCAGGGAGGACGCCGGGGAGCGGCTCCTCGTCGCCCTCAACGCGAGCGGGCGCCCGGCGCGCTTCGTCCTTCCCGATGGGGAGTGGGAGGCCGTCCATGGCGACCACGAGGGCGCGCAAGAGCTCGTCGTCCCCGCCATCGACGGCGTGGTCCTCGTTCAGCGTCGCTGAGATCGCGCTCGTTGGGTCCGCCGGCGGCCCAGGGAAGGGCCGCTGAGGCCACGCGGAGTCGAGGATTGGTGGGACGACCGAGTCCGCTGCGGCCAGAGTGGCGAGGGTCTCGGGCGCTCACCTCGGTGGCGCACCATCGGGCCAAGACGCTCAGTTCGCCCGCCCCTCCCCGTTTCCTTTGACCCGAAACTCTGGGGTCCTCCGTCTTTGGGCCGCAGGGACCCGGGGGTCGCAACGGCTCAATCGCGCTGGAAGAGAACCTCGCCGCCGACCACGGTGAGGTCCACGCGCGCGTCGAGGAGCTCGTCGTCGGGGCAGGCGAGGATGTCCTTGGAGAGGACGACGACGTCGGCGAGCTTGCCGGGCTCGAGGGAGCCCTTGAGGTCCTCCTCGAAGGCGGAGTAGGCGCAGGCGATCGTGTAGGAGCGCAGGGCCTCCATGCGGGTCATGCGCTGGTCGGGAAAGAAGACCATGCCGTCGGCGCGCTTGCGGGTCACGGTGGAGTAGTAGCTCGCGATGGGGTCGAGGTCCTCCACCGGGGCGTCGGTGCCGTTGGTGACCACGGCGCCCGAGTCCAGGAGGTCGCGCCACATGTAGGCGCCGCTCTCGGCGCGCTCGGGGCCGAGGCGCCGCAGGACCCAGGGTGCGTCCGAGGTGCAGTGCACGCCCTGCATGGCCGCGATGACCCCGAGCTGGGCGAAGCGCGGGAGGTCGTCGGGGTGGATGTGCTGGGCGTGCTCCACGCGCCAGCGCAGGTCGACCTTGCCGCCCTCTCCCTCGGGACCCTCTGGTAGGAAGCGCTCGAAGATGTCGAGGGTCTCGCGGTTCGCGCGGTCACCGATGGCATGCACGCACAGTTGGACGTCGTGTTCGAGGGCGAGCCGGGCGCAGGCCTCCACCTCGTCGATGGGGACGGTGTTGAGGCCGGCGCTGGTGGCGAGGTCGGCGTAGGGCTCCAGGAGCCACGCGCCGTGGGAGCCCAGGGCGCCGTCGATGGAGCGCTTGATGCCGCGCACCGTGAGGTGGTGGTTGGCGTGGCCGACGACGCGCGTCGCCGCGAGGCGCTCGGTGAGCTCGGCCACGGGCTCGCGGAGCATCATCCACACGCGCACGCCGAGCTCGCCGCGGTCCGCCATGCGGCGCAGCAGCTCGGCGTCCTCGAAGGAGCTGCCCGCGTCCTGGAAGGAGGTCACGCCCTTGCGCAGGCACTCCTCCACGGCGTAGGCGGCCATCTCGCGGGGGTCTGCGCCGCGGGAGCGGAGGTAGGCGGGTTCCAGGAGGTAGGCCGCGGTCTCGCGGAGGGCGCCGGTGGGGGCGCCGCCCGGGTCGCGGATGATCTCGCCTCCCTCCGGCGGCACGGTGTCCCCGTCGATGCCGCTGAGCTCCATGGCCTTGGCGTTCGCGAAGGCGGCGTGGCCGCTGGCGTGGGTCAGGATCACCGGGTGCTCGGGGGAGGCGGCGGAGAGGTCCTCGTGCCGCGGCAGCCCGTCGATGGCGCCGCGGGGTGCGGTGGTCCACTTCTCCTGGTGCCAGCCGCGGCCGCGGATGAGGGTCCCGGGCTCGAGGGTGGCGGCGGCTTTGGCCACCAGCGCCACGATCTCGTCCCAGGTCTTCGCCTGCCGCAGGTCGAGCTGCATGGCCGAGTCGCCCACGCCGAGGAAGTGGCCGTGCCCCTCGATGAAGCCGGGGATCGCGAGGCGCCCCTTGAGGTCGATGACCCGCGTCCGCTCGCCGATCAGCCGTCGGATCTCGACCTCGCTCCCCACGGCGAGGACGCGGTCCCCGCGCATGGCGATGGACTGCCCCTCGGTGCCGGCGGGGTCCACGGTGACCACGCGGCCACCCGCGAGGACGAGATCGGCGAGTCCCTTCTCCTGCAGCGCAGCCCCCGGGGTGGAGACTGAAGCGGCGAGGGAGAGGAGAAGCGCGGTCGGGGAGGCGAGGTTCATCGGGAGGCTCCGTCGTGGTGAACGGTTCGAGGATAGCGATCCGGACCCGCCCCGCTCGATTCTCCGAAGCGCGTCCTCAGGGGGTGCGCCCCGCCGCCTCGAAGACGTAGGACGCCACGTCCTCGATCTCGCCCGCCTTGAGCACCTCCTTTTGGGTGGGCATCACGCCCACGCCTTGCTGGACCGAACGCAGGATCTTGTCGCGGGAGGGGCGCATCACGTCGAGGTCGGGACCCACGTTGGCGACGGTGCCCGCGTCCTTCAGCGTGTGGCAGGTGCCGCACTTGGGCTCGGAGTGCTTGAGGAACACCTCTCGACCTCGAAGGGCTGCCTTGCTGAACGGCTTGGGTCCGTCACCGCAGGAGACGGAGGCGCTGGCCGCGGCGAGGGCGGCGAGAGCAACGACGGGGACGAATCGCATGGGTCTAGCTGACTTTGACGGTGATGCTCGGGTCGCTCCAGCCGTTGTGGGCGTAGCCACGGTGGTTCTCGACCCGCTTCTCCGGCTGGACCTTCCCGTCCACCGAGGTGGCGCGGGAGGCGATCACGTGCTGGCCAGGGGCGGCGTCCCAGCGGTAGCTGAACCGGCGCCACGCGTAGGGGCCCATGTCCGTGCCGACCATCTCGGCGGGGGCCCAGGTGGTGCCGCCGTCGGTGGAGACCTCGACTGATTGAATAGGTGACTCGCCGCAGAACGCGACCCCGGTCACGTCGACCATGCCAGCCTTGAGCGCCTTGTCGCCGAGGGGGTCGTCGACCCACGACTTCACGTTCATGGCCCACATGGAGGGCTGGTCCGCCGCGCCCTTCTCACCGATGGGGCGCACGCGGTACTTGGACACCTGGATCTTGGCGTCCGATTCGTCAGCGGTGGCGGCGAGGCGCTTGAGGTACTTGACGTTGTTGACCCCGTAGAAGCCTGGCACCACGAGGCGCAGGGGGCCGCCGTGGGAGATGTTGACGGGCGCACCGTTGAGCTCCCAGGCGAGGATGGCGTCCTCCATTCCCTTCTCCAGGGGGATCGAGCGCTCGACCACGAGGTCTCGCTCGTTGAGCGCCGCGGGGATGGGCTCTCCGCCGGTCCCCGTGAGGAACCGGGCGCCCTCCACGGCGCCGCCCATGGCCTCGAGGACCCTCTTCACCGGGATTCCCGTCCATTGGACGTTCGCGGCGGCGCCCACGCCCCAGGCGGAGCCCGAGGGGCCGTGCTCGAAGAAGAAGCGCCCGTTGCCCGAGCACTGCAGGACGGCGGTGATCGTGGTGGAGCCCAGGGCCTTGAGGTCCTTGAGGGTCATCGAGCCGGGCTTGGCGACCCCGTCGATCTCCAGGGACCAGGCGTCGGCGTCCTCCAGGATGGCCGCGTCCGGGAAGCCCAGGTTGCCCCGGACGAAGACCCTGTCCGTGGGCGTGATCTCGTCCCGCAGCACGCTCCGCTTGGACTCGATGGTCATCGGCCCGTGGACGATGAAGTTCTTCGGGTCCATGCCATCAGGCAGCATGGTCACGCTCTCGCTGACCTCGGATCCGCAGGAGGCGAACCAGAGGGCCCCTGCGGCGACGCCGAGGGTCGAGCCGAGGAAGCGGCGGCGGTCCTGGAGGATGCGTGATTCGGGCGTCATGGGCGCTGGGGGAAGGGAGCCGTTGACCCGCGGGGCGATGGGGCCACCGCAGGGCGACCGAATGTACGCGAAGCGCCACGGGTGCGCCCGTCGAGTGTGCGGAGGTCCCACAAATCAGCGACCCGGTTCGCGTGGCGATCCGGATTGCGACCAGCGTCCTCGAGGGGGTCGCCCGCCTGCATCCAACCGCGGGCCCCGTGCGATTTGTCACAGGTAGCCCCGTAACCCTCCCGCTGACATGACCATCCTCACTCTCCTCGCGCTCCTTCCCCTCTCAGGAGTCCCCACGGCCACCGCCCACGTGCCCGTCGTCTCCACCCCTGACGCCTCCGCGGCGGATGAGGTGAAGGATTACACCGTCTGGAACCAGTGGCGAGGCGCCGCCCGCAACGGCGTCGTCGGTGGGCCTGAGTGGCCTGCGACGCTGACCGAGGAGAACGTGACCGAGGTCTGGTCCATCGAGGGCCTCGGCGACAGCTACGCGACGCCCCTGGTCGCCGGGGACCGTGTGTTCACGGTCTCCACCGTCGACAAGCGCGAGGAGGTGGTCCAGGCCTACGACCGCAAGACCGGCGAGAAGGTCTGGGAGACCCGCTGGGACGGCGCCATGAAGGTGCCCTTCTTCGCGGCCAAGAACGGCTCCTGGATTCGCAGCACCCCTGTCTTCGACGGCGAGGCCCTCTACATCGGCGGCATGCGCGACGTCGTGGTCTGCCTGAACGCCAGCGACGGTTCGGTCCGCTGGCGGGTGGACTTCGTGGAGGAGTTCGACGCCAAGATGCCCTCCTTCGGGCTGGTGTGCTCGCCGCTGATCGTGGGGGACGCCCTCTACATCCAGGCCGGCGAGTCCATCGCGCGCCTCGACAAGGAGACCGGCGAGACCGTCTGGCGCTCCACGGGCGGCAGCAACGCGGGCGGCATGGACAGCGCCTTCAGCTCGCCCATCCTGACCACCCTCGCGGGCCGCGAGCAACTGGTGGTCCAGTCCCGCAGTCACCTGAGCGGCATGGACCCTGAGACGGGCGACGAGCTGTGGACGCAGGCGGTCAAGGCCTTCCGCGGCATGAACATCCTCACGCCCCAGCCCTACGGCGACGCCATCTTCACCTCGGCCTACGGTGGCCGCGCGCACCTCTACTCCGTCGCCAAGGGCGAGGAGGGCCTCGAGGTCAACGAGGCGTGGACCGCCCGCGCTCAGGCCTACATGACCTCGCCGGTCGTCGTCGGGAGCCACGCGTTCCTCTTCCTGCGGAGCAACCGCTTCACCTGTGTCGGGCTCGAGGAGGGCACCGACGGCTGGGTCTCCGGACCCACCGGGGACGAGTACTGGTCGCTGGTCGCCCAGGGCAAGCGCATCCTCGCGTTGGCCAACACGGGCTCCCTGCGCCTGATCAACGCGGACCCCGCTGAGTACGACGTGGCGGGCGAGCTCGACCTGGTGGAGGGCCCCAGCTGGGGCCACCTCGCCGTGACCGCGCCGGTCGAGGGAGAGGCGGGCACCATGATCTTTGTGCGTGCCCAGAACTCCCTGCACGCTTTCAGCTAGAAGTGATCCCACGGCCCAAGGGCCACCCATCCCCATGATCCTCTCCCTCCTCGTCGCGGCGCCCGCCGCCCTCGCGCCCCTCCAGGACGCCACCTGGCCGTCCTTCCGCGGTCCCTCCGGCAACGGGGTCGTCGCGGCGCACCCGGTTCGCTGGAACGACGAGGAGAACCTCGCGTGGAAGGTCGAGGTGCCCGGCGGTGGCTGGTCCTCGCCCGTGATCGTCGAGGACAGGGTCTTCATCACCACGGCGGTGCAGCCGGACGTGGAGGGCGGCGGCCGCCCCCTTGGCTTCATGGGCGGCGTACGCATGCCCGAGAGCCGCGGCGGCGGCGCGAAGGCCCCCGAGAAGCCCATGTCCTTCCAGGTCCGGGCTTACTCCCTGGAGAGCGGCG
>JAQWJQ010000065.1 GCA_029248265.1 Planctomycetota bacterium | reverse complement strand
ACGTCACGGTCGTCAATGAGGCGGGACTGCACGCCCGCCCGTGCCACGCCATTGTCTCGCTGGCCATGTCCCACCCTTGTTCGCTCCGGATCCGTCTGGCGGGGGAAGGGACACGGGACGTCAACGGGAAGAGCATCCTCGAGCTGATGACTCTGGAGGCGCGATCAGGCCTCGAGCTGGAGCTTCAGGCGGACGGTGAGGGGGCCGAGACGCTTCTGTCGGAGCTCGAAGCGCTGTTCGAGTCCGGCTTTGGAGAGCGCGAGGCCACCAGCTGAGCCCGCCCCTGAGCGAGGCCCCTGAACGAGGCCTCTGAGCCAGCCCCCCGAGCCAGCCCCCCGAGCCAGCCCCCCGATCCAGCCCCGTACGATCGGTGGCGCACGGCCACGCTGGGCGATCCGGGAGGGGGAGAGCCGCTCCAGGCCCCAGCACGGTGGCCGTGGGGGTGCTGGCGGGGCAATCGGAGGTTTCTTTGGGGCCAGGCCTCGCCCCCTCTGTCCCGAGCCTGTTCAGGCCCTGACACGGTCCCTGGGACCACCAGGGAAGCGTCGGGCACCCCCAAGGGGGGCCTCAGGAAGGCCGCCGCGTGCCCTTTTTTGGGACGGCCGCTTAACCCTTTTGCGGGGGCTGGACGACACACCCCATGGAGCCGCCGGGGAAACCCCATCGAGTGCGGCCGGCCACGAACGGGAAGGAGCACGTGTTTCGGAGCAAGAAGAGGGTGGTCGGACTCGACCTTGGGAGCTCGGTGGTGAAAGCCGTCGAGATCACACTCGAAGGGCAAGAGCCCGTCATTACCGGTTTCAGCCGGGCTGAACTTTCGCCTGGTGGCAGCGTCGATGACGCCGTGAAGCAGGTCTTCAAGGAGGGCCGCTTCCGCTCCAAGCGTGTGGTCTCCGGGGTCTCCGGCCAGGACACCGTGGTGCGCTACCTGTCCATGCCGAGCATGTCGGACAGCGAACTGCAGCAGGCCATCCAGTTCGAGGCCGACAAGATCGTCGCCTCCGAGGAGGACTTCATCCTCGACTGCCTCCCGCTCCAACGGGGAACCGAGGAGGACCCCAGCATGTCGGTCCTCGTCGCGGCGTGCCAGTCCGAGCGGTTGAACGGTCAAGCGCAGTTGATCCAGAGCGCTGGCCTGGTCCCGATCGCGATCGACCTCGACCTCTTCGCCATCGCCAACGCGTGGGAGCTCTGCGTCATGCCGGCCCCCGATGGCCCTGATGGGGGAGACACCCGCGCCACAGCCCTCGTTGACGTCGGCTCGCAGGTCACCTCGATCAACGTGATGCGGGGCGGCGCCAGCTGCTTCAGCCGCGAGATCCCGATCGGCGGGGCCAACATGACCCAGGCCGTGGCGCGTCGCCTGAGCCTTGAGGGCTTCGAGGCGGAGGCGGTCAAGCGCACCACCGAGGAGCACCAGGCAGAGGTCCGGACGGCGATCGAGCCGGTCCTCGAGGACCTCGCCTCGGAGCTCATGCTCTCCATGGATTACGTGGAGCACAACGAGGGCCTCACGGTCTCCGAGGTGCTCCTGTCAGGTGGCGGGGTGCTCGCACCCGGCGCCGCCGAGTACGTCGAGCAGGCCGTGGCGCGTCCGACGCGCCTCTGGAACCCCCTCGAAGGGCTCCGTGTCGACGTGAACCGTGTGGACGTCGAGGAGCTCGAAGCCTGGGCCCCGTCCCTTGTCGTTGCCGTCGGGCTCGCGTCCCGGGTGGTGAACCAATGATCACCGTTAATCTCCTTCCCGAAGAGTACCGCCGTCGCGCGAAGTCTCCGATCGGGATGATCGCGGCGATCAGCGCTGCGGTCCTCATCAACACCTCGCTCTTCGCCTACTGGGGCTACCTCCACTTCGGGGTCAGCGCGAACATCGCGACCACCCGCGATGTCCTCCAGGCGGACCTCTCGGGGTTGACGTGGCAGGTGGACTACCACAACAGCCTCGAGGCCGAGATCGCCACGCGCTCGCAACGCGAGCAGACTCTGGCCGAGATCACCAAGAGCCGTGTCCTCTGGACCAAGACGATGGACGAGCTCATCGATGTGGTCCAGAACGGCCGCGAGGGGGTGGACCACTTCATCTGGTTCAACGACCTCGAGGCCGAGGTCAAGGTGGACCGCACCAAGCACGGAGAGCTCCAGGCGGCGGGCGTGTCCGGCGCGGAGGACTACGCCCAGCTGGCGAACTTCGCCGAGGACCTCGAGGACCCCGCGCTGTCCTCGCTCATGGACATCTTCGCCGCGCCTGAGCCGCTGCAGGCGTCTCAGGAGAGGCCAGATGAGACGTTGATCCCGTCGGTGACGTGGTCCTTCCCGCTGAAGATGAACTTGCTCAGCCCGGCAGAGCGAGTTGAGAACCGCGAGACCGCGGAAGGAGAGGCGCAGTGAACGACAAGCAATTCTGGTCTGTGTTCGGCGGCCTCACCGCCGCGTTGGCCGGCCTCTTTGGCTACCTCATCTATAGCGAGCACCAGAGCGTGGACGCGGCTGAGGCAGAGGTCGCCTCGCTCCGTGATCGCATCTCCAACTCCCGCGCCATCGTGCGGAAGACGCCGGAGGTCGAGCAGGAGGTCATCATCCTCCGTGAGATCTCGGATCGCATCCGAGAGATCCTCCCGGACACGAAGGACCTGAACAACGTCATCCGTGACTTCCAGGAGTACATGCAAGAGGCGGAGGTCACGTCCCAGGGCTTCAAGCCGACGTCGAACTCCAGCTCCCGGCAGCGCACGCGCTCGGCCTTCGAGCGTGTGTCGTACCAGTGGGAGCTCGTGGGGAACACGTTCCAGTTCCTCGAGTTCCTCAACCGGATCGAGACCCACAGCCGCTTTATGGCGGTCTCCAAGTTCGACATCCGCGCGGCGAACCGACGGGCGCTCCTCGATGAGGGCCTCGCGAGCCACCGGATCGTGCTGGACGTGGAGACGTACAAGTACGTGCCGCCGAGCGCCAAGGAGGGGGAGGTCGAGATCCGAAGCTACGAGCGGAAGCGCGACCTGCTCTCAGGCGAGATCGGGCTCCGGCGCCAGGCCCTCTCGCTGCAGACGTACCGCTACCAGGGCGCCCGTGGCCGTCGCGACCCCCTCATTGACCCGCGCGTCCCTGCGCGCGTCGATGACCCGAACGCCTGGACCGTCCAACGCCAGCAGGAAGAGGTCGACGAGCTCGTCGCGCGGGTCGAGGAGGCTCAGGGGTACTGGGCCGCCTCCAACGTCGCCAAGTCCGTCCTCGAGCGGATGGTGCAGCGGAGCGAGCTTGAGAAGCTGATCCTGCGCTTGGGCGAGGACCTCCGCCGGATCGAGGATGAGGGGCACGTGACCTATCGGCCGGCGCAGACCCGCATCGACACCCTCGTGGCGGACCCCCTCGACGTGCTGCGCCTCGCACTGGACAAGAGCAAGGCCATCGAGGGGCCGAGCATCACCGCGCTCCAGAGCGTCGGTGACACGATGGTCGGCTACATCGAGGCCCTCGAGTATGAGCAGGCGCTCGACTCCTTCGACGCGATCGAGGATTCGCTCGCGTTGCTCCTCGATGACCCGGAGCGCGAGGAGCTGGCGGACTGGCTCCGCCTCCTCTGCGAGGAGGCGACCATCCTCCGCGACTTCAGCGCGATCGACTTCAAGGTCGGCGGGGTGGCGATCATCGAGGGCCTCCAGCCCGTGATCATCATCGACGGCAAGCGGCGGACCGTGGGGGACCTCGTCGCCGAGGAGCTCGTGGTCCACAGCGTCAGGCCCAACGAGGTCGACTTCATCTTCAGGGGCGCGATCGTGACCCGCGAGTTCTGAGCACCGCTCAGCTGGATTCCGGGGCGGCCTGCGCCGTCCCCGGGAGCCGCACCGTTCAACAACCAACCAACGCCAATCCAAGCCAACAACCGTCCGCTCGTCGGACAGAAGGATCTGTGGTGAACCTACTCAACAAACTTATCGCGCTCGGCCTCTGCCTGACGGCGCTCACACCGCTCGCGAGCGCCCAGGTCCCGAGCCTCGACGCCCGGGTGGACATCGACATCGTCAAGAAGGACCTCGCGGAGGTCGTTCAGTACCTGCGTGAGAAGTCCGGCGCCAACATCGTCGTGCTCGAGGGGGGGGACCGAAAGGTCGAGGCGCTCAAGCTCTCCGACGTGTACTGGCGCGACGCGCTGGAGTACGCCACGGACTCTGCGGGGTGCGTGGTCGAGGAGGACAAGTCCGGCGTCCTGACCATCAGCCACCCCGTCCGGGTGGAGTTCGTCTTCGATGACCAGGACATCAGGGAGGTCATCCTCACGATCGCGAAGGCGGCGAACGCGAACGTCATCATCGCCCCTGAGGTCGAGGGGACCGTTCGGGTCCGCCTGACAGACGTCCCCTGGCGCGACGCGCTGGAGCAGATCTGCAAGGCGCGGGGCTACACCGTGGTCGAGGAGGCCCGGAACATCTTGAGCGTGGTGGACCCTGCGCAGCTCGAACTCCAGAAGGTCACGCGCAGCTATCAGCTGCGCTACATCCGACCCAAGAGCGCGCGCACGGCGGTGCTGAAGAGCGAATTCGTCGAGGGGCAAGTGGCCCCGCCGATCGGCTCCGCTGCGGATCACTTCTCGATTCTCGCCGCGCTCGAGGGCGCGCTCTCGGATACCGGTGACCTGACGTTCATCGAGTCCCAGAACGTGATCCTGATTCGTGATACCACCCAGGTGCAGGAGACGATTCAGGAGATCCTGCGCCGCCTCGACGTGGAGCCGGGGCAGGTCTTCGTCGACCTCAAGTTCGTCTCCACGTCGAACACGGACCTACTCAACCTCGGCGTCGACTATGGCGACGAGGGACCGAGAGTCTCGGTCAGCGGCGGGCAGATCCCGATCGAGCTCCCCTTCAGCATGGGCGAGGGCGGATGGGAAGACAGCATCATCGCCTCAGACACCGGGTTCGGGCCTTATGCCGGGAACGACCCAGCGGGCGGTCCGATCAACGCCGGGACCACTCAGGTCCCCGCGACGATCTTCGGCGCGCTGAGCTTCAACCAGGTGCAGGCCACGCTGCGCATGCTGCAGCGAGACACGAAGTCGGAGGTCATTCAGGCCCCCAAGATCGTGACGCTGGACGGCAACGAGGCCACGATCTTCGTCGGTGAGACGGTCCGCTATGCCGAGGCCAAGTCCGAGCAGGGCCAGGCCGGCGGCCTCCAGTTGACGGTCTCCGAGGCCGCTGGGTCTCCGGTGGAGATCGGCTTCCAGCTCCTCGTCAAGCCGAACGTCATCCCGGGCACGCGCAAGATCCGCATGGAGGTCATCCCGAAAGAGACGAGCCTCTCGGGTACCGGGGCGAGCGCCTTGGCCCCCGCAGGATTCGACGTCTTCACGGTCGGCTCCACCGGCGCTGAGGGGTCCATCGCGCTGCCGCGGACGCGCTCCTCGACGCTGTTTACCCAGATGATCTTCGAGAGTGGCCAGACGATGGTCATCGGTGGGCTCACGACCGACGCCGAGACCAAGTCCTTGAGCCGGGTGCCGTACATCTCGCGCATCCCGGTCCTCGGCGAGCTGTTCAAGTACCGCAACGAGGCCCGCGACCGCCGCAGCCTGTTGATCTTCATCACCCCGACCCTGGTCCACAACTCGGAGGACGCCGAGTTCCTGCTCCAGCAGGAGCTCCAGCGCCGTAAGAACCGACTGGCGGATGAGGTCGACGCGTTGCTCGACGACGCGCTGCTCGACGAAGAGGGCGATTGACCCGCCCCAGGGCGTGGGGGCCCCCCGGAGGGGGGCCTCCACGTTCGACCATCCCCAGGGGCCCCCAGGCGTCTTCAGCCCGGTGCTCAGGCACCGCGGCAGGGGGCGGAGGGCCTCCTACGCACCCCCTCCTGGGCCCCAGGGCGCTCCCCCGGGCCTTTTTGGGCGGGGATGTTCGACTCCGGGGATGGGCTCTGCGACAGTCCATCAGGAGCGAGGAGCGATCCTCGAACCAAGCAGAACAGGACCTGTTGGTCCCCCGGGTTGCCCGGGGGCGGGTTTGAGGCCAGCCCCGCTGGCCCTCACCCAGACCAGCGACCTCGCCCGACCACGTCCAGCCCCGCCTCTCGTGCGGGGATCACCGGGGCGCTGCGCCGAACTCGTTCGGCCGCGCGCCTCCCCTTCGAAACACAGTTACCCTGCGGCCCACCACGGGCCGCGCGGCGCCCCGCGGTTGTCGACGCTGCGCCCGGTTGTCCCGCCCTCTCATGAGGGAGGCGAATGACGGGGCGCGCGCCACCTCGGTGGGCGCTTTACAACGATGACAAATCAGTACTCCGTTGGCAGAGACCTCTCTGTCGACTCGATGCTCCGCCTCGCGCTCTCGGGCCGATACCCCTCCTGGGAGAGCCCCGAAGGGGCCGAAGACGGCGCCGCCGGCGGTTTTGGAGCCGGGATCGACTCCAACGCCCGCGCCAACACCGACTCCGCCGACGGCGGGAGCTCGGACTCCGAGGCCTCGGCGAAGAAGCCGGCTCGGAAGCGCCGGGTCCGCAAGAAGGCCGTCAGGAAGAAGGCCGAGCCCTCCGAGTCGGAGGAGCCCGCCGCTGAGGCGGCCTCGTCCGCGAGGTCCGCCCCGGCTGCGCCGCCCTCCGCGGACGGGGACGAGTCGGGCGCGAAGACCTCGCGCCGCCGTTCGGCGTCTGAGAAGGACGACGGCGATGATGCTGACGAGGGCGGCGGGCGTAAGCGTCGCCGGCGCGGCTCACGTGGCGGTCGCCGTCGCAAGCGCGGCGAGGATGATGACTCGCCCGAGGTCGACGCGATCCCCGGCGAGGAGGACGACCTTGCGGACCGCCAGAGCGGCTCCGCGGACGCCTCCGAGGCCGATGCGAACGGCGAGAAGCCCGCGGGGCGCAAGAAGAAGCGCACCCGGCGCAAGTCGCGTCGGAAGTCAAGCGAGCACGAGGCGGAGGCAAGCTCCGGCGACGACGCCGATGGCGAAGCGCGGCCCGAGAGGGAGCCCGCTGACGGGCAGGAATCGGAAGGCGAGGGCGGTAAGAAGAAGCGCCGGCGTCGCCGCTCCAGGAAGGGCGCAGCCAGCAGCGCTGACGACGGCGAAGCGGCCGCGACCGAGCCGGATGGCGACGGGGAAGGGCGGTCTGCCAAGAAGACCCGCCGCCGCTCCAAGAAGTCGGGCGCTGCGGCCGTGACCAAGACCGCCGAGGAGAAGGCCGCGGAAGCCGAGGCCATGCGGACGCAGACCATCGCGGTCAACGCGGTGGAGCCCGAGGAGCGGCGCGTCGCGGTCTACGAGAACGGCCGAATTGAAGACATCCTGATGACGGCCGAGAGTCAGAAGACGCTCGTCAACGACATCTATCGCGGCCGAGTGGTGAACCTTGAGCCGGCCATCGGCGCCGCGTTCATCGACTTCGGCCAGGGGCGTAACGGGTTCCTGCACACCTCTGATGTCCTCCCGATCTACGCGGACGACGACTTCCAGCTGGAGGACCTGCTCACCGGCGGGCACCACGACGAGGAGGGCGATCACGACGCCGACTGGTCCGAGGAGGCCGACGCCCTCGACGAGGACCACGACGACGAGGACCACGACGACGAGGATGAGGACGAGGAGGAGCCGGTTGCCGCGGCGGAGGACGCCGCCCGCGAGGAGGCGGACGGCCCCACCGAGACCCCGCGTGACAGCGACACTTCGGAGGACGAGGACGACGACGAGGGTGATGACCCGCAGGCCGGGGACGACGACGCCCCGGATGAGGATCCCCCCGGCGACGACTCGGACAGCCCCGCTCCTGGCTTCGCCCAGGGGATTGTGGATGGGGACAGCGAGGCCGAGGAGCCCCGCGGTACCCGCTCCCTGCGCTCGCGCTCGAGGCGCCCCGCGTCCTCACGCGTGGCCGCCATGGACGACGGCGATCGTCCGAGCGGTGATGACGAAGGAAAGCCGGCGCGCAAGAAGCGCAAGCGGCGCTCCACGAAGAAGGCCGCGTCGGCGGACTCGGGTGGCGAGTCTGGCGGTGATGCGGACTCCGGGGAAGGGGGCCGCAAGCGGTCCACCAGCCGCAAGCGCAGCCGCAAGAAGGCCGCCTCGTCTGATGGCGGATCTGAGGGCAGCGCGAAGAAGTCCTCGAAGAAGAAGTCCGCGAAGAAGTCCGAGCGTAAGACGAAGAAGAAGGCTTCCTCGCGACGCAAGGCGAGCAAGGGCAGCTCCAAGGGAGGGGCCCGCTCTCGCGGGCGTTCAGAGCGCCGTCCCCAGCGGGAGCGGCGACCGATTGACCAGTTGCTCAAGGTGGGGGACCAGGTCGTGGTCCAGGTCACC
>JAQWJQ010000214.1 GCA_029248265.1 Planctomycetota bacterium | reverse complement strand
GTTCCGGGGCGTGGACTCGAAGTACGCGAACAACGCTAAGAACTACTGGGTCGTAGAGCTGGCCGACGGAGTCCTTCAACGAGAAACCGCCATGCTGCTGGCCTCGAAAGAGGTTCAAGCACGAATCCACAGACTTGTGTTTTGTGCGGGGGATGCGCTTGGATGCATCGGCGGATTGAGCGTCCTCAAGGATCGATTCGGCCTCGTCCCGGATGCCATCTCGGGCATCGTGTCGAGCGCCCCGTTGGCTCGCCGTGAGCTGGAAGAGCACTCCTCGGTCCCTGTCTTCGACAACCTAGACCGCAGCCTCGAAGCGATGTCAGAGATCTTGCTCTGAGCTCGCCCCGGCCGCTGGCCCCCTCCAGTCCCGCACGCCACCCTGTCGCCTCACGCGCCCGTAGGGGATAAGCGATCGAAGCTGCGACTTGGCGGGATAAGCGCGCGAGCGCGCCTCGAGCCACGGGCCCGCTTCGCGTCATGGCTCGAGCGGGTATGGAGGGCCGGTCCGTCAGGCCGATCAGCGGTCTGTACCAAGCCTCACGGCACCTGGCGGGTCCTCCAACGCCGAGGTCGCCTCCGGCTTGGAGCCCGAGAGGTCGATCGTGATGCGCTGATGCCCTGTCGGCTCGACGTGGATCACCGTGGGCTCCTTCCGGCTCGGAATGGGGATGACCAGCTGGGTGACCGCTCGCGGGAGTCGCCCGGTCAAGAGCGGCTCGGACGTGTCCCATGTCCAGCTTGGCGCGCCCACGAGGGAGATCCCGCTCGAAGAGGTGCGACCAAACTCTGACCGGACGCGGACCCGAGCGGAGGCCTGGAGGCCTCCTCGGTCACCGATCCGAACTTCGACCGACGGGAGGTCGAGGGTGTAGGTGCCGTCGGGGCGGACCCTGACCACGTCAAGCGCCTGGACCGAGTCGCCGCTGCGCGAGTTGGACCTGCGAACTCCGAAGGCGAGCCCGCTCGTCTGCGCACGTTCCGGCGGGCATTCGAATGAACCGTCGGCGGCGACGGGGATCCAGGCTCCTAGGTCTGGGAGCGAGAATTGGCCCTCAAGGGTCCCGGCGATCGGCATGACGAGCAGGTCTTCCGTACGACCCGTCAGCATCCACATCTGGCCGGTCGTCGGTTCGCGTTGCCACCAGCGATGGTCCCAGGGGATCGTCGTGACTTCGCCCGCACGGACCTCGTATCGATCGGCCTCGGTCGGGGAGGCGTAGCTGCCCCCCGAGGTGCTCGTCGTGCATGAGCCCAGGAACGACCTGGTCCCCACGGCGACCCTCCCGGTCGGGGCACCAGACAGCACGAGCTCTGAACCGTCTCGCACGAGCGGCTGCGGGGCTGAGGTGGATGGGTCGAGGAACGACCAGACCGGCGGAGCTCCATCCGGAACGCCGGTCACGACCAGTTTGCCGGTGTCGCCATGGAGTTCGAACTCAACGATCGAGGATGCGGCGATGCGCTCCGGCGCGACCTCGACTTCGGCGCCGGGTACAGAGCGTCGATCCAACGAGTGCACCGTCCAGGACTCGCCAGGAGTCCACGGCAGCGGCCCCACCACGCCATCGAGGTTCGACACGTGCTCAATCTCAGGACCGAGCGAACTCACCACCAGGAGGTGGACCTGGAGCGGTTCACCGGAAGAGTCGACGGCCCGGAGGTACCGTTCGGCGCTCCGTCGCAGCCGTACCGTGGACCCGTCGAGGTCGGCCGTCGCGTCCAACCTTGTCAATTCGTAGCCAGCTGCGGTGATCCAGCGCTCCCGCGTGGCGGACGGTGCACGTGTCGTGAACCACTTGCCGACCACCATCTCGCCCCCGTCGACCAGGATCGACCTCTGGGTGAGCGAGCCTCGGTCGCGGCCGTTGAACTCACCCCACCACACGGCTCCATCGATCGGGGCGCCGGTCCGATCGTCCACCAGCCGAATCAACCGCTCTGCATTCGTGAGCCGCACGGTCACCTCCCGGGCACCTGGACCCAGCGCGACGACCCTGGACACCTCGCCCGTGGACGGCACGGCCACGCCGTCGATCTCGACTGCCGCAATCAGGAGACGCGGCACGATGTAATGGAGGGTGAGGTCCCCGCTCCCACCAGGCAGGGCGAACGCGCCCTCAGGATCCGTCCGTGCATACACCGCGCTGCGCCCGCTCAGCGACGAGAACTCAACGAAGGCGAGTCGGTTGGTGATCGGCTCCGACGTCGCATCGTCCACGAAGCGTAGGTGCCGCGGGGGCCCAGCGAGGATCACCTGTTGGTCGACCGATGGGTGAACCTGGCTACGGGCTTCGGAGCCGCCGGGCCCTCTCACGACCAGGGTGGAGCGACTTCCGGTCGTGATCGTCACGTACCCGTCAGCGTCAGTCGCGCCGAGATCGAACCGCCGAGGTATGGAATCGGGTGGAGCAGAGCGGCTCCAGACCCAGCTCTCGTCCACTTGCTCGAGGCCGCACCATGCGCCCTCGACGGGGCGGGCGAACTCGTCGACGATCTGGATGCGGGTGCGCTCAAGTGGCGTGACCTCCAACAAGACACCTTCGTTGCTCTCGCACGCGACGACGAGCGGGGAGTAGGCGGGGTGGTCGACGCGGAGCTCCACCGGAAGAGACGTCGCCACCAGCCGGAATCGGCCGTTCCCCAACGAGCTGACGGCGCTCCCGTCCTGCGACCGAACCGTGGCCGCGACCGGGAACCCGGTGCCGGCCTCGACAACCCGCCCGAGAACGACCGCCGGGCGACCCGCAACGCTGACCTCGGTCCTCGGCACGGTCGCGGCCGAGACCATCGTGCCTGGGGCCCCGCTCGGCGCCACCGAGCTTGTCGTGTCCGTCGCGGGTCGGTCCATGGGCTCCGCGCTGCCACCGCCCCCGAGGGCGGCAAGCGCGACCAATCCGATCAGCGCCCCACAGGCCACAAGAGCCTTCGGCCCGGCCCCAAGCAGTCCGGCCGCCGCGGGTGTCACCGCCTCACTGGCCCTCCACCCGGCCAGCGGTGCGAGAACGAACACGCCTCCGCGATCACGCTCCTCGCGCTCGTACTCCGCACGCAACCGAGCGACGGCTCGGGAGACGCGCTTGCGTACTGCGGCGGAGGAGAGCTCGAGCCTCGCCGCGACCTCCCCGTGCGAGAGGTCGTCGAAGTAGTACAGCAAGACCGCGTCGCGCTCCCCATCGGGCAAGGCGAGCACTCGATCGAGCAGTCGGCGCTGCAGCTGGGCGCGCGAGACCGCGTCGTCTTCGTGGGCGATCGGTCGCGCGACGGACTCCTCCCGTGCGCTGCGGCGAGAGTCGCCCCGCCGTCGTTCCCGGACGAGGTTTCTGGCGATGGTGCCGAGCCATGCACGGGCGCCGCCTCGATCAGGGCTTCGCCAATGGGCCAGGGCTCGGACCCACGTTTCTTGCACCAGGTCATCTGCGTCCGGTCCGGCGCCAACGAGCGTGCACGCGAGCCGATCCAGCCAACGGGATTCAACGAGGAGGAGTTCGGGGTTGTTTGTCGGGTTTGTCATGAGTTGCGTCCATCAGGTCGCTCTCGACATGACACGCGCCGTCCAGTGTGACTGGCTTCGCCGGCGTCCTTCATCCAAACCGCCGGGTGGCGTGAACTCCAGCATCCGTCCTCGGCGAGAGTACCGCCGCGCCCGCTCCCCTGGGGTCCCCAGGACAGGTCGCGCCGCGTGGTTGAGTCGCACCGAGAACAGACGTTCCGCGCTGGCAGGCCGCCCCCCGATCACACACCCAAGGCCCTTCGCTCTTTCAGCCCGCTGCGTGGCCTCTCCCGGGCCAGGGGATAAGCGATCCAAGCTGCGACTTGGCGGAGCAGCGGATCGTGGGGGTGGTTGAAAGGGAACAGAAGGCACCGGCGATGACCGCCCCGGCCGAGGGCCCGGCCCAGGGATGGGCCGCTCAAGCGGTTTATGGCGGTCTCGGGCCAAGAGAAGACCACCGAGCGTTGTGCGCGATAGTTGCTACGACTCCGTACTCACCACCGTACTCACCATGTGCCTGGGCGCCGCCCGGTCGGGCCACCAAGTTCCGCCGGCGCCCTCAGGGGAGGGGCGTCGGCGTCGATCGGGGCGCGCTGCGGTGGCCCTGGGGCGGCGGATCAGGCGAAGCGCTGCTGGGGCTCGGGTCGGGCGGGCGCGAGGGGTGGGGTCTCGGTGGCGGCGGCCGCCGCACGTGGGGCAGCGCAGCACGTCGACCGCGAAGGTCCGCTGGAGGAACTCGACCCAGGGCCG
>JAQWJQ010000163.1 GCA_029248265.1 Planctomycetota bacterium | reverse complement strand
ATGCTGTTCGTGTTCTGCGACCCCAAAGGGAAGCGTCTCGTGGAGCTCCCCCTCGAGCGCATGCTGACGAAGCCGGAATGGCAGACGAGACCGTGCCTGAACTGCGACTGCTGCGAGGACGTCCTCCACGCCTTTGCCGTGGATCCGGCCCTCAGCAAGAACGGCTGCTTCGTGGATCTGCAGGCCTTCGGCACGAATCGGCCCATCGCCTTCTTCCTGCCCCTGGGTCTCCCCATTCTGGACAAGGGCGCGTTCGGGTGTACGGTGCCAGCCACCCATCCACCGCCGAACCGCGCCACCGCCGCAACCCACACCGTCCACGCTCGTCCGTCATCGGAGGCAACCGCCCGACATGGCACGACGACCCCGAATGGACGACCAAGGCTCGTGGCACCACATCATGAATCGCGCGGTCGCGCGCAGGCCGCTGTTCGAGAACAGGCATGACGTCCGGCTCTTCCTCGCTCACCTCGCGCAAGAGGTCCGCGCTGGGAACTTGGAGGTCCACTGTTGGTGCGTGATGACCACGCACTTCCACCTCCTTGTACGCAGTCCGGTCGGAGAGCTGGGCGGGGCGATCGGGCGTGCCACGAACAAGTACGTGCGTAGGTACAACCGCTCTCGCAAGAGAGACGGCCCTCTAGTACGCGGGCGGTTCCGTTCGAGGGTCGTGGACTCTGAGCGATACAGGCACGCTCTGGTGCGGTACATCGACGACAATCCAGTTGCTGCGGGGGTTCGAGATGAGCCCTGGAACTACCCATGGGGCAGCGCAGCGACCTACGGTCATGGGCGGATCCGCCCCTGGCTAGAGTCCTCCTGGATCGAAGCCGAACTGGACCCCAGCCTCGTACGGAGTGCGGGCTGGGGCGCCGCATACAGGAGCCGATTTCCCGCGCGAATGCGTGCTTCGGAATGCCGCTGGATCGACGAGACGTTGGCAGAAGGGAGGACGGGGCCCACACCCCATGACGACCTCGTCCTCCAGAATCCCAAGCGAGTCCTCGACTGGATGAGGCGCAAGGCGGAACTGGCGGACGGCTGCGAGGCGGCATTCCCGGTTGCCGATCTGGCCTCCACCCAAGCGGCGATCAACGACGCCACGCTGGACCGGGAGGGCCCACGTCGCAGAGGCCGTCCGTTGGATCTCCACCTCGTCCTCCGGGTGGGCTTGGGCCGTGACCTCGCCGGAGCGACCTGGGCGCAACTCGGAGCGCTCGTGGGGCGATCTCCGAGTCAATGCCGACGCCTCTTCGTTGGTCACCACCGACGGCTGCTGCGTGAAGCCGAGGACTACCGCGCAGCCGTGGGAGAGGCTGGCTACCTGGCAGTTCGTCGGTGCCGGGGGTAATAGCGGTGGATGGGTGCCTGGGCACCGTACACCACCGATCAGCGTCGCACGGTGGCGTAGGCAGCGGGGAGGACCACGAGGTTGAGCACCGTGGAGCTGATCAGGCCGCCGAGCACCACCACGGCCAGGGGCGCGAGCAGCTCCGTCCCGGGCTCGCCGCTCGCGAGGACCACGGGCAGGAGGCCGAAGGCGGCGGTGAGCGCGGTCATGAGGATCGGGACCATCCGGTCCTCGATGCCCGTGCGGATGGCCTCCTCCAGCGGGACGCCCTCGGCGGTCAGCGCCTCCCAACGCCCGCCGAGCAGGACGCCGCCGCGAAGCGCGATGCCGAACAGGGCGGCGAAGCCGACGAGGGTGGACAGCGACACGACCGGCGCCCGGAAGGCCCCGCTCCCGGACACGAGCGCGGCGAGGTTCGCGAGCGGCTGGTCCACGACAAGGAACAGCGCGAGCACGCCGCCCACAGCCGCGAGCGGCAGGTTGAGGGCGATGACCATGGCCGCGATCCAGCTCCGCACGGTGGAGCGCAGCAGGATGATGCCGAGCCCCAGGGACGCGAGCCCCGCCAGGAGCAGGGTGCGGCGGCCGCGCTGGGCCGCCTCGTGCTGGCCCGCGTAGCGGAGCTCCACCCCCATGGCCTCGCCGATGGGCCGGAGGCGCTCGCGCGCCGCCTCCACCGCGTCTCCCAGGTTGGCGTCCGACTCCACCCCGCAGGTGACCACAGCCTTCCGGCGGCCCCCCTGGCGCAGGAGCATCGCGGGCACGTCGTCCACCTCAATGCGCGCCAGCTGGTCCGCCCGGACCCGGGCGCCGAACGGGGTCACGATCTGCACGCTGCGCACGTCCGTCGCGCTGCGGCGTTGGTCGCGGTCGAGGCGGACCACGAGGTCCATCCAGCGCGCGCCCTCCACCAGGCGGCCCACCTGCGCACCCTCCACGGCCAGGCGGAGCTGCTCCGCGGCCTCACCGGCGGTCAGGCCCACCTGAGCCAGGGCCTCGCGGTCCCAGTCCACGCTGAGCCCCTCCACGGTCAGCGTCCGCTGGGCGTTGACGTTCCGGAGCCCAGGCACGCCCGCCAGGGAGGCCGCGACGGTGGCCGCCGCCGCCTCAAGCTGCCCCTGGTCCTCGTGATAGAGCTCCACCGTGAGGTCCGCCGCGGTGCCGGAGAGCACGTGGGACAGCCGGTGCTCGATGGGCTGACCGAGCCCGGTGGTGATCCCCGAGAGGCTCGCCAGCGCCTCCTCGATCTGCCCCCGCAGACGGCTCGCCTCGGCGGGGTCCGCGAAGGCGACCTCGAGCTCCGAGTTCCATACCGGCTCCACGTGCTCGTCCCGCTCCGCTCGCCCCGTGCGGCGCGCGACCGCGGCGACGCCCTCCACCGAGGCCACGCGCGCGACCACCGCGTCCGCGAGGGCCTCGCTCTCCACGAGGGAGGTGCCCGGCGGTGCGTAGACGAAGACCGTGGCCATCCCCTCGTGGAAGGTGGGCAGGAAGCTCGTCCCCAGCTGTGCCGCGAGCAGACCCGCCCCGGCCACCAGCGCGGCCGCCCCGAGCAGCACCGCCGCCCGCGCCCGCAGCACGAGCCCGAGCACAGGCCGGTACATCCGCAGGAGGACCCTGGCCAGGGGACCATGCCCGCCCGCGCCCGAGGCGGGGCCGGTCCCTCCGAGGAGCAGACGGCACAGCGCCGGCGTGACCGTCAGCGCGACCGCGAGCGAGGCGAGCAGCGCGACCACGAAGGTCGCCCCGAGCGGTCGGAAGAACTTGCCCTCGAGCCCCTCGAGGAACATGAGCGGCAGGAAGGCCAGGGCCAGGATGAGCGTCGCCTGGACCATGGCGGGCCGGATCTCCCCGGTCGCCGCGATGACCACCTCGGGCACCGCGCGCTGCTCGCCTTCAGGCTGGGCCCGGTTGATTCGCAGGCGTCGCAGCACGTTCTCCACGTCGATGATCGCGTCGTCCACGAGCACCCCGATCGCGATGGCCATGCCGCCGAGCGTCATGACGTCGAGGCCGCCGCCCGTAGCACCGAGCCAGAGCGCCGTGATGCCCAGCGAGAGCGGCAGCGCGCACAGGGCGATCAGCGCGGTGCGCAGGTTGAGCAGGAAGGCCAGGAGCACCGCGCTCACGACCACCGCGGCCTCGAAAGCCACGGCCCGCACCCGCGCGACGGCGCGCTCGATGAACGAGGCGTGCCGCGCGAAGCGCGCGTCGATGCGCGCGCCGCGGGGCGGGCTCGACCCGGCGAGGATCTCGTCCACCGCCGCCGTCACGTCGAGGGTGTTGGTCCCTGGTGCCTTGACGACCCCAAGGATCACCGCTGACACCGCGCTCCCCGAGGTGCCAGCAGAGCCGCCCCCTCCCACGGCGACCCCCGCGCTGCCCCGGCGCGGGGCGCCCTGGATCGCGATCTCGGCCACGTCCGAGACGCGCACCGGGCGGCTCCTGCCCGTGCGCAGCACGGCCGACGCGAGGTCGGCCTCGTCCTCGACGCGCGCGCGCTGGGCCACCTCAAGCTCCCGGCCGGCGTCGTCCGGCAGGTAGCCGCTGCTCCCCGTGCTGTGGGCACGCCCCACCGCGTCCGCGAGCTCACCGAGGGACACGTCGAAGGCCCGCATCGAGCTTTGATCCGCGACCACCGCGAGCTCCGGCAGCCGCCCTCCCATGACGGAGACCTGCGCCACGCCACGCACGGACAGCAGCCGCGGGCGGAGCTCGAACTCCGCCCAGGACCGCAGCTCGAGCCCGGCGGGGTCCGCCTCGGTTGCCACGAGGGTGATCTGGACGATCTCACCCGTGAGGGAGGCCTCCGGCCCCATGGCCGGGGCCAGTCCGGGCGGGAGGTCGCGCGAGACGGTGGTCAGCCGCTCGGCGACCCGCTGACGCGCGGCCTCGATGGCCGCGCCTTCCTCGAAGTCGACGTAGGTGACGGAGAGGCCGCTGACGCTGGATGAGCGCACCCGGTCCACGCCGCGGGCGCCGAGCATGGCGCGCTCCACCGGCATGGTCACCAGGCGCTCCACCTCCTGGGTAGCGAGCCCGGGCGCCTCGGTCATCACCGTCACCCGGGTCCCCTCGAGGTCGGGGAAGACGTCCACCGGGAGACGCGCGAGAGCGCCCAGCGCGACGGCCAGGAGCCCGAGCGCCAGCGCGACCACCGCCGCCGCGTGACGCACGCAGACCGTGACGAGGGCCGTCAGCATCAGTCTTCCTCGGCGTGGAACGAGCCGTCAGCGTGGAAGTGCCCGCCGCTCTGGCTGGCCCCTTGGGCGGCGAGGGCGAGGCGGCCCGCGCCCCGGGCGACCACGCGGTACCCCGGTTCGATCGGGCTCTCGATGAAGGTCCACTCCGGCCCCTCCTCGAGGACGGTGACCGGCACCGCGAGCAGCTCCACAGCTCGGGCAGGGTTCTCCACCCAGACGACACGTTCTGCGCCGTCGCGCCGCAGCGCCCCGGTGGGAACCGCCACACGGGACGCGGAGGCCGCGCGTGTGACAGACGGCGTCGCGCCCGGGGGCAGGGAGGCCGCCGCGGACTCGAGGCCCGCCTCCACCCGCTCCTGCGCCTCCGCCACCGTGACGCCCGCCTCGAAGACCACGCGGACCACTGAGCCGCCACTCGAGCTCGTCGAGGTCATCGCCCCGACCCCGGCCTGGCCGGCCAGCGCCTCCTCGAGGGGCACGCTGACCCGCTCCTCCACCTGCCGCGCCGAGAGCCCCTCCGCGGCGGTGGCGACCTCGACGCTCGGCCCCGGTGAGGGGATGGACACGATCACGGAGAGCCCTAGCCGCGCCCAGGGCGGCGGGGTCGCGCCGCGGAAGAAGGCGAAGACCTCCGCGCTGCGCTCGCGCGCGTCGGCCGTGAGCCCGGCCCGGAGGATCGCCTCCGCCGGAACCCCCACGCCGGTCGCGGGGCGCACCTGGACCCGT
>JAQWJQ010000147.1 GCA_029248265.1 Planctomycetota bacterium | reverse complement strand
CGGAGAGATGCCAGACTTCGGCTACTCCGCCGACCCGCTGCTCCACGACGACCTCGTGATCCTGCCGGCCCTCGGCGACGAGGTCGGCCTCGTCGCGCTGAGGCAGACCACCGGTGAGCTCGCCTGGAGGACCGCGCCTGTCGGCACCAGCCAGTCGCAACCGGTCCTGATGAGACTGCTTGGGGAGGAGTTTGTGCTGTTCCTCTCCTGCGAAGAGCAAGGCGCCGGCGAGAATTCGCCCGCGCCGGTCCGCGTGACGGCCTTCGACCCCAGCACGGGACGCATCAGATGGCGCCACACTGCGCTGCTTACCAACGTCCCCGTCCCTCCGCCCGTGGCCGTCGACGACCGCCGCTTCGTGATCACAGGGGGCTACGCAGGGGGGACGACCATGATCCAGTTGAGGGAGGACGCACAGGGCGCACTGCGGACCCATGAGCAGTGGCACATCGACAAGGGTTCACAGCTCCACCCGCCGGTCGTCCGAGACGGGCACATCTACCTCCTGGCGAACGAGAACACCAACATCTCCAGGCTACGCCGCGGCCAGGGAGGCCTTCGGTGCTACGACCTCAACGGAGAGGAGAAGTGGTCCACCGGCAGGGACCCCTACTTCGGGCGTGGACACATGATTTCCGTGGGTCGCTACCTCCTCATTCAGGACGGGATGAGCGGAATCCTTCGCCTCTGCCTCGCCTCCCCCGAACGGTACGAGCAGATCGTCACGGCGAATGTGTTCAGGAGCCCACCGAAGGAGCGCAAGCGCATGTGGGGCAAGATCGCCGGGTGGAACGGCACCCTCGTCTTACGCGGAGACCGCGAGTTGGTCGGCGTCTTCCTGGGTGGCCTGCCACCCGGGGCACGCCGTTCCTCCGGACGCACGGCCCGGACGCCGGACGGTCGGACCGGCCCCCGTTGAGGTGACGGAGGCAAGCAGCCCCCCCCCGCCCAAGCTGCCGCCCTCCCCGCCGCGACCCCATCCCCCCGCCGGCGCCCCGTTGCCGTGAGCGTGATCGGTGGCCGCTCTCCGTGAGAGGACGTCAGGGCTCGGCCGCACCGGGCGGGCGACCCCACAAGCCTGGCCTCGGCAGGGCCTTCTCACTGTCCGCTGGCTTGACACCGACATCCGGAAGCGAGACGTTGTGAAGATGCTCCCTAGATCTGGATCCAACGTGGAGGACGCCCTCAAGCAGGTGGCGGACATTCACGCCCAGGTCGCACGCTCCTCGTTCTTCCGTGGATACCGAGCGGAGATCGCGGTGGGCCAAGCGGGCCTCGCCCTCGTCACCACGTCGCTGGAGGCCTACTGCTGGGCATCGATCGACGCGCAGATGCACGCTCTCATCTGGCTCGCGGTGGCGGCGGCCTGCGCGCTGGCATCCCTGGTGGACCTGGCCTTGCGGTGGCCCAGCCTGCCGCGCCCTTCCGCGAGGATCGCCACAAGCCAACTCTTGCCCGCCCTGGCGGTAGGGGTGGCCATCGCCCCATTGCTTTGGGGGCAAGCTGAGCTCCTCCCGGGCATCTGGACCATGCTCTTCGGCGTCGGGCTCCTCTCCTCCGCGCCCTACCTCCCGGGCCCGATTCGAATCCTGGGCCTCTTCTACGTCACCGCAGGGACAGTCATGGCGCACGCCGCCGGGGCAGGATTGAGTTCACCATGGCCCATGGGCCTCACCTACGGCGCCGGGCAACTGGTGGCGGCCGCCATTCTTCGGGAGATCCCGCACGTGCCCACTGAAGGGGCCTCGCCACCCAACCAAACCATGCACCATCCCGATGACTGACGGCGAGTACAACTACGAGGGACTCGACCGGCTCCTCCATGAACGAGCACGGCTCTCGATCTTGACGGCCCTCTCCAGCGACCCTGGCGGTCGCTCCTTCCCCGAGCTCAAGTCGCTCTGCGGGCTCACCGACGGAAACCTCAGCCGTCACCTGAAGGTCCTCGAGGAAGCGAACCTCCTGAAGGCCAAGCGCTCCGGGAGTGGTCGAGGGTCCAACACCCACCTGAGCCTCACCGCCTTGGGGCGCCGGACCTTCATGCGTTACCTGAAGGAGCTCGAACGCGTCCTCCACGACGCTCGCGCCGTCACCGGCCAGGCCGGAGATCCAGGGGACCCCGCCACGGCCTGACCGCAGGAGCGCGGCGCCCGCCCTTGCCGCGTCCACGAGCCAGCGCACACGGCCCGGACGCAGTGCTCTGGCTGCGGGCTCCAGCCGAGGGAGAAGCTCTCCGACCACGAGCTCCGCTCGAGCCTCTTCCACGAGGGCCGCGAAGTCACCCACCGGGCGCGGGGAGTGCACCGCCTCCCCGTAGAGATGCACCAGCTCGTGGGTGACCACCCAGAGCAACAAGCCACGTGGGAGCCTGAGCGCCCAAGGACTGACCTGGATGAGTCCCGGGGCCGAGGCCCTCGCCATGACCGGAGGGGGACCGTACAGAGGCGCGAGCACCACCCGATCCAGCGGCGCCGCACCGTGGGCCTCCGCGACCTGGACGTTCATCGCCTCGACCAGTGGCACCACGCCTGCAAGCCAATGACGTGTCGGCCCGCAGCTGGCGGCGAAGGTGAGAGCCCCCGCCACCAGGGCTCGATGGCCTCCCCTAGGCATCCTTCGGCCGATAGGTCACTTTGAGCCGGGTCCTGCTCACAGGTTCCCCCGGCCGCTTGGACTGGAGGACCAGGTCATTGGCCAGGGCTCTGCCCAGGGTGGCATCGAAGTCCACCAAGCCCAGGCCGATCTGGAAGGGCAAGGCCTCCAGGCCCACGCATCCCCCTGAGGAGGCCGATGGGCCCTGGGCAACGGTCCCCCCGTTCACCCGCACTTGAAGCCCAACCATCGAGCCGCTCCTCAGGACCTCCCCGCGAAAGCCAAGGGGCAGCGACGGAGAGCCGACGACGTCGAGCCGAATGGCCTCGTGCACGGTCACGGCGTCCCCCAACAGGCCCTGCTGGTCCACCGAGAGCCCAGCAGCTGGACCCGCCTCAAGGTAGAGCTCCAACAAGGCCACGGCGAGTCCACGGTCAGCCGTCACCACGGTGGCCGAGAACTCCTGGAAGCGGGGGCGGGTCCACGTACCGAGATCACCGGCCTGTACCAGGTGATCCTCACCGAGCCACCTCAACCCGAGCATGGTGAAGGTAGACGAGCCTCCCGCCGGCGCCTCCAGCCACTCCAGCGCGGCAGACAGGGACCGGGACGAGAAGCTGCCGTCGCAGTCCAGAGCGTCACAGTCAAGAGAGTCACAGTCCTGGTCCGTCAGGAACGCCGTCCAACCCGTCGCCCCGGGAGGGATGGCACCTCCACCGCGCCCACCCACGATTCGGCCCGGGGCCACCCCCGCCAAGGGGTGACCATCTGGGCCAAGGAACACCAGGCAACCGCAAACCTCCTCGTTGGCCAAGGCCGCCTCCCATCCCCCCCTGAAGTCCAACGTCACCGGGCCAAGGCCCGGGACATCCCTCTGGATCGAGACTCCCACCTCGCCCGAGCCCGTGGCCCGACAACCTGACAGCGCCGCTGCCGCCATGACGGTGAGCGATGCCGCGCCCACGCCCCAACCCAACCAGACAGAACCCATCACGCTCGCTCCTCCATTCTCGAACCCAAGCACGGACGCCGAACGGACGACGCCACCCTCCACGGGACGTGCCAGTCCGGGCTCCGTTGCGGGCGCTCCGCGGGGATGGGCGGCTCCCCGGGAGCACCAGAGCCGGGCACGCCCGCGCCGATCTCGCTCCAGAGCGCCCCGCGCCCGCCCACGCGCTGTTTCGTTGAGCCGCTGATATCCTCCGACCATGGCAACACCGCGCATTCTCTTTGACGAAACCCAGCCTGCCGGGCGATGGCTCAAGGCCATCTGGCTCCTCATCGTCGCGGGCAGCTTCTTCTTCGTGGGAGTCCTCAAGGGGGCTGCTCTCTCCCTCGCCGCGGCAGCCTTGCTGCTCTACTTCCTCTTCCGCTCGCTCAGGGTCACCGTCGATGAACACGCGGTGCACCTTCGATTTGGGAGCGGCTGGCCCCGCCGTTCTATCCCCATGACCCGGATCATCAGCCAGCGCCCGGCCCGCAACCCGTGGTGGTACGGCTTTGGCATCCGACTCACTCCGCACGGCTGGCTCTGGAACCTGGACGGGCTGGACGCGGTGGAGGTCGGCTTCCGAGAGAGCGGAACCTTCCGGATCGGCACCCGTGACCCGGAGCGCTTGAGCGAGGCCATCGCTGCCGCCCGGCGAGCGGCCTCGCCACACGCCACCGCTTCGCCCGAGGACACGACCGCAACCCCCGGACTCTGATGCAACAAGCCCCCGTCGACCGCCACCCGCTGCGCCTGCTCCTCCCCGGCATCTTCGCCAGCGCCCTTGCCGCCGGCGCCTGTCACGCTACGGGTCCGAGCCCCGCTCCAGGGGACGTACCGCACCGAATCGCGCCAGCGACCAACGTCATCATCGTCATGACCGACGACCAGGGCTGGGGGGACCTCTCTCTCCATGGGAACCCGGCCCTCGAGACCCCGGCCCTCGACCGACTCGCCGCAGAGAGCGTTCAGCTGCGACAGTTCTACGTGCACCCGGTCTGCACCCCCACCCGCGCCGCCCTGATGAGCGGGCGACACCCCCAACGAACAGGGGCCATCGACACCTACCGTGGCCGCGCGATGATGCGCCCCGAAGAGGTGACCATCGCCGAGGCGCTCGGCGCGGCCGGTTGGGAGACCGGCCTCTTCGGCAAGTGGCACCTCGGTGACGCGCCTCCCATGCGCCCCATGGACCAGGGGTTCGACCGAAGCGTCGTGCACCGGGGGGGAGGGATCGGACAGCCCTCTGACCCCCTGGGCGCGGAGGGCCGCTACACCGACCCGGTCCTGTTAGAGGACGGGACACCAAAGCCCTTCGATGGCTACTGCACCGACGTCTTCTTCCAGGAGGCGCAGCGCTGGATGGCCGGCTGCCGTGACGACCAGCGACCGTTCCTCTGCGTGATCACACCCAACGCTCCCCACACGCCGCTACACGACGTCCCGGAGGACTTGCGCGCGAAGTACGCCGCGATGGACCTCAGCCCCGAGCGCTTCGCCGGGGAGCCAGGGCGAAAGGCGACCTTCACGGACGAGGACAAGCTCGCTCGGCTCTACGCCATGGTCGAGAACATCGACGACAACATGGGCCGGCTCTGCCAGTTCCTCGAGACCGAGGGGCTGGCAGAGAACACGCTGCTGCTCTTCCTCTGCGATAACGGCCCCCAGGGGCGCCGATTCAACGCTGGACTCCGGGATGCCAAGGGGAGCGTCTACGAGGGCGGCGTCCGCAGCCCGCTGTTCGCGCGCTGGCCAGGGGCCCTCGAGCCCGGAATCCGCGACCAGGGCTACGCCGCGCACGTGGACCTCTTCCCCACCGTGCTCGAGGCCTGCGGCGCCGAGGCTCACGCCCCCGTTGGGCTCGATGGGCGCTCGGCCCTGTCACTGCTCCGGGGCGACGACGGCGCCGCAGCCGATTCCGAGGCTCGGCCCCTCGTCATTCAGTGGCACCGTGGCGACGCCCCCGTGTACGGCCATCACGCGTTCGTCCGCCTCGGAGAGCACAAGCTCGTCCAGGCCACGCGGCCCTGGTCCGAGCTAGAGAGCCCTCCGCCCTGGGCTCCAGAGCTGTATCGATTGCCCGCAGACCCCTTCGAGGAGTCGAACCTCGCTGACGAGCGGCCACAGGTCGTCGAGGACCTCACCGCGATCTACGCGCGCTGGTTCGACGACGTCGTCGGGGCCGGCGCGCGCACGGCGACCCACGACCAGAGGCTGCAAAGGTTCCTCCCGCCGCCGGCCTCGCTCGGGGAGGTCCCTGTCACGCTCACCATCCAGGACTGGCGCCCCCTTGGAGCAAAGGACAAGGGCTGGGGAAGGAACGGCCAGTGGAGGGTTCAGCTCACGCGACCGGGCCCGTTGCGAGCCACCGTCACGGCCCCCCGCGGGAGGACCATCGTGAGCGCCGAGTTCGCCTTCGAGGGACCCGGGGGAGGCGCTGTCCAGACCAGACGCTGGACCGCCACGGGACCCGCGACCCGGGCCCTGAGCGGGAGCCTCAAGGGCCTCCCCGCCCACACCCTGCTCTCCCTGACCGTGACCCTCGAGCTCGATAACGGCACCCGTCGCGGGCCCCACCAGGTGGATGTGGCGCCCCTGCGGGGCAAAGGAAGCCCGGCAGCAGTTCAGGGAATGCCCCAGTAGAAAGGATGGCCGCACGCCCGTCCAATCTCGGCTGACACCGTGTCAGCTGTCGTCGCAAGTCTTGGCGACCTCGGCCGTCCACCTCCCAAACTTACGACTCCCGATGCTTCACTTCGCCACGCTCCTCCTGGCAGCAGTACTTCCTGTCCCGCAGGAAACCCTCCCCTTCCCCCCGACCCCGAGCGCCTCCACGCCGGGTCTGACGATCAAGGACTCGGTCCACAAGAAGCGTGTCGCCGTGCGACGGCTCCCTGAGGATGCGCCGAACATCCTGGTCATCCTGATCGATGACGTGGGCCCTGGCACCGCCTCGACCTACGGCGGTGAGATCAACACACCGACCCTCGATCGGATCGCAAAGCAGGGGGTCTCGTACAACCGGTTCCACTCCACGGCCATGTGCTCGCCGACGCGCGCCTCGCTCCTGACCGGTCGGAACCACACCCGCGTGGGGAACGGCCAGATCTGTGAGCTCGCCAACGATTGGGACGGCTTCAGCGGCGCCATCCCCAAGTCCTCCGCCACCATGGCGGAGATCCTCAAGGACTACGGGTACAACACCGGCGCCTGGGGTAAGTGGCACAACACGCCCGCCGAAGAGACGACCTCGAAGGGTCCCTTCGACCGCTGGCCCGCGGGCTACGGGTTCGAGCACTTCTACGGCTTCCTCGCCGGCGAGGCCTCCCAGTACGAGCCGAACATGGTGCGCAACACCTCCCCGGTAGACCACGAGGAGATCGACCGGGAGGGGTACCACGTCACCGAGGACCTCGCGGACGACGCCATCCACTGGCTCCGTGAGCAGCAGGCCTTCGCGCCTGACAAGCCGTTCTTCATGTACTGGGCCACCGGCTGCGCCCACGGTCCGCACCACATCATGAAGGAGTGGTCGGACCGCTACGCCGGCAAGTTCGACGACGGCTGGGACGAGTACCGCAAGCGCACGTACGAGCGGGCCAAGCGCATGGGCTGGATTCCTCAGAACGCCCAGCTCACCCCGCGCCCCGACAACCTCGCCTCCTGGGACTCCATCCCCGATTCGGAGAAGCCTTTCCAGTCCCGCCTGATGGAGGTCTTCGCAGGCTTCGTCGAACACGCGGACCACGAGGCCGGTCGCGTCATCGACGAGATCGAGGCCCAGGGCCGCCTCGATAACACCCTCGTCTTCTACATCTGGGGAGACAACGGCTCCTCGGGCGAAGGGCAGAACGGAACGATCAGCGAGCTCCTGGCCCAGAACTCGATCCCCACCACCATCGACCAGCACCTTGAGGCCCTCGAGGAGCTCGGCGGCCTCGACGCCCTCGGGACGCCCAAGACCGACAACATGTACCACGCCGGCTGGGCCTGGGCCGGCAGCACGCCGTACCGCTCCATGAAGCTCGTGGGCGCCCACTTCGGCGGCACCCGCCAGCCCCTCGCGGTCTCGTGGCCCAAGGGCATCAAGGCCGAGGCCACGCCCCGGCCCCAGTTCCACCACGTGGCCGACATTGCCCCGACCGTCTACGAGATCCTGGACATCCAGCACCCCCGCACCGTCAACGGGATCACCCAGGACCCCATCGACGGCATCAGCATGAAGTACTCGCTGAACGACGCGGCCGCGCCGGGCGAGCGCAACACCCAGTTCTTCGACATCATGGGCAGCCGGGGCATCTACCACGACGGGTGGTTCGCCGGCACCTTCGGGGTGCGGACGCCGTGGCTCCCGGGCCTCCCGGCGGGCATCGCGACCTGGTCGCCGGAGAACGACGTATGGGAGCTCTACAACATCGACGAGGACTGGAGCCAGGCGAACGACCTCGCCAGCGCCATGCCCGAAAAGGTGGAGGCGATGAAGCAGATGTTCCTCGTGGAGTCTGTCAGGAACAACAACCTCCCCATCGGCGGCGGCCTTTGGTCCGTCGTGTACCACCCCGAAGACGCACCCGCGACCCCCTACCGGGACTGGACGTTCCGCGGAACCATCGACCGGATGCCCGAGTTCGCGGCGCCCAAGCTGGGCAAGTTCGACAATGACGTCCGCATCGAGGCAGACATTCCCGAGAACGCGGAGGGCGTGCTCTACGCGCTCGGCTCGTTCTCCGGCGGCATGACCGTCTACATGAAGGACGGCAAGATCAACTACGAGTACAACCTCTTCGAGATCGAGCGGACGCGGTTCACGAGCGACGCCAAGCTCCCGGTAGGCCCCGCGGTCATCGAGGTGTCCTCGCGCCTCGCCGCGGCCAAGCCGGCCTCGCCCATGGACATCACCATCAAGGTCAACGGCAAGCGCGTCGCTGGCGGGCAGGTCCCCATGACCGCACCCTTCGCGTTCACGGCCAACGATTGCCTGGACCTGGGTAGCGACCTCGGCTCCCCGGTCTCACTGGACTACTACGACGACGCGCCCTATCCCTTCAACGGGACGCTCAAGCTGACGACGATCAAGTACCCCGATTGATCGCCGCGCGGCCGCCGCGCCGCAGATGTCACGACGGGAGCCCCGAGCCGCGCAGCGCGGTTCGGGGCTCCCGACTTTCCCAGTGCGCCCGGAGCGCCCGGAGCGCCCAAGGCTCCGCATCGCGGACCACGCCCGTGGCAGCGTGAGCCTGGCGAGGACCGCGGCGGGGCCCCGCCACGGGGCGTCGAAGGGCGGGCCTGAGAGGCTTGGGCACCTCGAAGGGATCCCGGGCGGCAAGGGCGGGCCCCATCGGGCCGAGCCTCCGGAGCCCCGGCGCCGTCCAGGCGACGACAAGGGAACCGGAGCCGCAGCCAACACGGAAGGCCGCGAGGCCCCATGGGGCGGGACGGTCCAATCGGTACCATCCAACAAGATCCCGGGCCACCGCCCTACCCAGCCCCACCCCGATGACCCGCACCCTCCTCCTGTCCCTCGCGCTCTGTGCGGCCGCCGGCTGCGGGAGGGGCCCCGAGGCGCGAGGCCCCAGGCTCCCCCGCGGGCTGATGGACCGCCCCATCGCCGAGGTGGCCCTCCCGGATCCGAGCGCTGACCCGGTGCTCTCCGCGCTGGGGGCGTCCGGCGAGGTGTGGTTCCTCGACAAGCTCTTCCAGCCCTGGAACGTCTTCCCCACCACCCCGCCGGATGAGACCCCGCAGCGATGGCGCGGCGTCCCCACGATGCCCGTCTCCGGCCCAGGCTTCCTGGCGCGCATCGAGGACCTCACCGGGCCCGGCGCCCGTCACGAGGGCCGCGAGCTGGAGGCCCCGATGAAGCCCGGCACGGTCGCGCCCGGCGAGGTCCTCGTGGACCCCACCGGGGTGCACCTCGCGACCCCGTCACGACAGGCGAAGCCACCGGGCTTTCGTCCGTGCTATCCCACGAGCGCGTCCGCCCTCAGCGAGCGGCTCGGCGTCATCGCCACCCTCCCCGGAGAGCGCCCCCCGAGCCGTCACGAGACCTTTGACGGTGAGGCGCGCCGCGCCGTTCGGACCATGGCGGGGAGCGCGCTCTCATGGGACCTGGCGCCCTCGGATGCCCGGCGGCCCCTCGAGTTCGGCTTCGCCCGTGATCGCTGGAGTCTCCGCCCCGTGGCCCAGCCAGAAGGCGCCGCGATGCTCGAGGTGAACGAGCAATCCGACGCAGCCCTGCACTTCGCCATCGCCTGGAGCGCCGAGGGGCGGCCCAGGCAGACCCTCTGGGAGACGACCCTCACCGCCGAGCAGGCGGACGCCGTACACGAAGCGAGCATCCCCATGCTCCCGGACCACGCCAACGGCGCGAGGCTCACCTTCGAGGTCCGCGCCACCGAGACGGGGGCCTCCGGCGCGGGGAGGGCGTACTGGCTCGATCCGGCCTTCGCCGCGAGGCCGACGAAGCGCCCAAGGCCCAACGTGCTCCTCGTGGTCCTCGACACCCTGCGGGCCGACCGCCTCGGCTGCTACGGCTACGAGCGAGCCACCTCGCCCCGCATCGACGCCATCGCACGCGACGGTGTGCTCTTCGAGCGGGCCTGGAGCGCCGCCCCGTGGACGCTACCCTCCCACGCGTCCCTCTTCTCCTCCCTGCACGCGGTGGAGCACGGCGTCTTCGACGCCTCGGTCCGCCTCCCCGAGGAAGCCGAGACCATTGCCGAGGTCCTGTTCAACGCTGGCTATGACACCGCGGCCTTCACCGAGGCCGGCTACGTCCGCCCGGAGCTGGGGCTCGCCCAGGGGTTCCAGCGGTTCCGCTGCGCCCTCGCCGAGGTGGACGAGACCTTCGACGGCGCCGCCGATTGGATCGAGGAGCAGGAGCGGCCCTTCTTCGCCTTCGTGCACACCTACAAGGTCCACACGCCCTACGACCCGGCGGGCGCAGCACGGGAGCTTCTGGTCCGCCCCTACGACGGCCCGCTCCCGGAGAACGCGCGGGTCGACGACGTGCCCGCCGCCCACAAGGCCCACGACTACACCGCCGAAGACGCCCGCTACCTCAGCGACCTCTACGACGCGGAGATCCGCGAGCTCGACGACGCCTTCGGCGACTTCATGGACCGCCTCCGCAGGTCCGGCGCCCTCGAGAACACACTCGTGGTCATCACCGCAGACCACGGTGAAGAGTTCGCCGAGCACGGCCAGTTCAACCACAGCAACAGCCTGTACGAGGAGCAGCTCAGGGTCCCGCTGATCCTCCTCCCGCCAAGCCCCGACGCCTTCGCCTCACTCAGCGGCGAGGTGCCCGCCATGGCCGTGGACATCGCGCCCACGATCGCCCAGGTGGCGGACGCGCCGGTCCCGCCGGGGTGGTCCGGACGCTCCCTCCTCGAGCCGCGCGGAGGCGGCGACGAAGACCCCAGTCGCTGGGTCCTCTATCGGCCGTCCGGGTCGCAGGAAATGACCTACGCGCTCGAGCGCCGCGGCGTGAAGCTCATGTGGTACCCCGAGGACCTCCGCCCCGAGGACACCAACCCGAGCACGACCATCTTCCGCCTGGAGTCGGACCCCGGCGAACAGGCCGGGGTCTCGAGCCTCGAGTGGACCGTTGAAGGAACCGCCGAGGCACTGAAGGCCCTGAGGCAGGCCCACCCCCGCCGCTGGCAAGGGAGCGGCGCGAGCTCTTCCCCCGAGCTCCGCGCGCAGCTCGCCGAGCTCGGCTACGCCACCGGGAACGACTGAGCCCCGCTCAGAGCCCGCCTTCAGGCGCCGGCGCGTCCGGCGCATCCCCCGGCCGGCTCGACTCAGGCGCGTCGAGTTGCCGGCGGGCGATCAGGCGGCCGGTCACGCCGCTGTAGACGATCTCTTCACCCGGGCAGTGCAAGGGCAGCTTGATCTGCGACGGGCCGCCCGCGGCAGGGGAGAGGCAGAGCAGGAGCACGACCCCCCGTGAGCGATTGTCACGCAGCACGATGCGCTCTGTCTTGGTTCCGCCGAGGTCGTTGCCGCTGTTGTCGCGATCCACCATGACGTAGGGCTGCGGGTGATCACGAGCGATAAAGGCGCAGTCCTCGATGACCAGCTCAGCGGCCGAGCGGATCTCAACGATGGGGCGATCCCCATGGTCGAAGTCGAAGAGGACGTTGCGGAGAGTCACGCTCTCCATCATGGGCCCGATCTCTGCGTCGAGCGGTGGGGCGGCCGACATGTGAGCCAGTACCAGCGCCCCCGTCGAGCGGGCGCCGTCGCCCCGGACCTTGGTCCAACGGCTCACGAAGGAGGAGTCCTCGACGAGCAGCGTCCCGGGATTCGCCGAGGTCCCCGGGTCGAAGTAGGTGAGGTTGAAGGACGGCCTGACGCCCTGGAAGCCACAGTCCACGAAGTGAGTGTCCCGCACGATATGGGTCGGGGGTGATTGGTACGGGATGCAGTCCGCGCCGTACTGCGCGTAGGCCAGCGGACGATGAGCCCACTGCGCCCCCTGGCTCCCAACCAAGAGGAACGTACATCCGTCGAGGGTGGTGTCTCCGTAGTTGGAGACGTACAGCCCGTGCTCCTGGGGGATCCTCGTGAAGTCGCAGTCCTTGAAGACCCGGTCGGGGCAGTTGTACTCACGGGTCCCCCACTTGAGTTGGCCAGCGTCCGGGGCGGCGGTCACCCCGACGTTGTCCCACGTGTAGCTCCCTCCGCGCTGCTGCAAGGCCTTCTTGTGGAGGTTGGAGCTCCACTGGGAGTACCCCTTGGGCACCACGGACTCGAGGCTCCGCTTCACAATCGACGCCCCTCGCCTCCACTCTGTCACGTCCCCGATGGTGCCCACCCGCTTGCGCGGTGCGCGAGACGCGCGGAGCCGCGGGAGCGCAGCCTGCTTGTTCTCCCCCGGGCTGCTCAGAAAGTGGTCATGGGCCACGAAGACGGGAGCGCTGGCGTCGGTCTCCGGGACCTCCGTGGAGGGCGCGGCGGCCGGCTCCTGCGCGCCCGCTCGCTCCTCGGCGATCGGAAGCTGAGCCTGGGCGAGCAGAGCTGGAGCGAGCCCCAGCACAGAGGCGAGGCTGCAGACGAGGCGAACACTGGAACTGGACCGGCGTGGAGAAAGGTACATAGCTGCACGATACCCCTGCCTCAGCCCCGCGACCCAGGCTGGCGAGGAACTTGACTCAATTCCGACCGTCAGGCGCCGCCTTCTCACGGCCTGTGTCCGACTCAGGGACCGGGGCCTCTCGCTTTGGGTAAGCTCTCTCGCCCGCGTCTCTCCTTGCCTCTCTCGCCTGAGGCCTCTCGCCGAGGGCGCCCCCCTTCGCACCAGCCACAGAGGAACTGACCCCCGTGCCCGCTCCCCCCTCCCGCGCCGCCGCCAGCGGCGTCGGCCAGCCGCGAATTGAAGGCAGCCCCGAGGGCACCTTCCTGTTCGTATTGCCGTGGGACCTGGGCGCCATCGGCGGGGTCAGCCAGGTGGTCCGCGCCCTGATCTCCGAGCTCGGTCAGACCGGCCTCCTCGAGCCAGCCTTGCTGGTCAACAGTTGGGAGGACGCGAGGCCGCGGTCCAGTACCGAGGGTGGTTTCCGGCGCACCTTCCTGCGGGTCCCCTCTCCACTTGGGGAGACCGGCGCCAGCGCGGTGCATGGGCTCAAGTACGCCCTGACCCTCCCCTGGAGACTCGCCGCCCTACGAGCCTTCGCCAGAGGGAACCTCGTCCGGGTCGTGAACATTCACTTCCCGACGCCCTCCGCCCTGACCTGGTTCCTCGCGCGCGCCATCGGCGGGCCGAGATATCGCATCGTCCTCTCCCTCCACGGGCTCGAGGTCCGCTCCACCTTTGGCATGCGGAACATGGAGCGCCGCCTGTGGGCCTGGATGCTCCGGCGCGCGGACCACGTCATCGCGTGTTCGGACGGCCTGCGAGACGAGGTCACGCGCGAGTACGGCCTCCCGCAGGGGAGGGTCACCACGATCCACAACGGCATCGACCCGGCGCACATCGAGCGGACACGCGACAGCGCCCCTCCCCGTGCCCCCCTCCCGCGCCCCTACCTCTGCAATGTCGGCACCTTCGAACCAAAGAAGGCCCACGACGTCCTCCTGCGTGCCTTCAGCGCCTTCGTGTCGGAGAACAGCGAGGTGGACCTTGTCCTCATCGGCCGAGACGGCGAGACCTCAAGCATGACGCGGGCCCTGATCAAGGAGCTCGGACTCACGGAGCGGGTGCACATCCTCGAGAACCTGCCCCACGCCCAGACCCTCGACCTGATGGCTGGCGCTCAGGCCTTTGTCCTCGCCTCGAGGATCGAGTCCTTTGCCATCTGCCTGCTCGAAGCGGGCGCCCTCTCTCTCCCTGTGGTCGCGACCGACATCTGCGGAGTGGGCGAGCTGCTCGACGACCATGAGACAGGGAGACTCGTCCCGACCGAGGAGCCGGCGGAGCTCGCCAGGGTCATGCTGGAGGTCGCTCAGGACCCAGCGCAACGACAGCGCCTCGGGGCTGCGTTGCGGCGGCATGTGGAACAACAATTCAGCTGGAGCCTCGCCGCCCGCCGGTACATCGAGCTCGCAGCCGGCCAGAAGGCCACCTGAGCCACGGGCTCACCCGACACTCTCACCCTCGTCCTGCTGCAGGCCGCGACCTGCCCACCGCACCAAGGATCGCACCATGCTCACGACCCGCACCCCGCTGCTACTCGTCCTGACGCTCGCCGCCTGCAGCACGCCCGCCGTGAACGACTTCGGCTTTGGCGACCAGGTCCTCGTCCGCAACGAACTGCCCGGCCGAATCGCCTTCGGCTCGTGCGCAGACCAGGAACGCCCGCAGCCCATCCTCGAGCAGGTGGTGCAGCGGGACCCCGACCTGTTCATCTACCTCGGGGACAACATCTACGGGGACACCGAGGACATGGAGGTCCTCGCGGCAAAGTATCGGATGCTCGCGGCGAGGCCGGAATTCATGGCGCTGCGCTCCCACTGCCCGAGCCTCGCCATCTGGGATGATCACGACTACGGGGCGAACGACGCCGGCTCCGAGTACCCCGCGCGCGCCACCTCACGCGAGCTCTTCCTCGACTTCTGGCGGGAGCCCGCGGCGTCGCCGCGGCGTGAGCATGAGGGCATCTACCACGCGGAGCGGTTCGAGGCGGACGGGCGGAGCCTGCAGGTCATCCTCCTGGACACCCGCTCGTTCCGTGACCCCCTCGTGAGAACCGGTGAGTCCCCCCTGCCGCCGTTCAAGAACGAATACAAGCCCACACCAGACCGAGGCACGGCCCTGCTCGGCGAGGCGCAGTGGGAGTGGCTCGAGACCACGCTCCGTGAGCCGGCGGACCTGAGGGTGATCGCCACCAGCATCCAGTTCGGGCACAGCTACAACGGGTGGGAGAGCTGGACTCTCATCCCCGGCGAACGCCGTCGGATGATCAGCCTCATCCGCAGCACGGCCGCGGAGGGTGTGGTCTTCATCTCAGGCGACGTCCATTGGGGTGAAATCAACCGCCAACGGGCGGCCGGCATGTATCCCCTCTACGACGTCACCGCCAGCGGGATCA
>JAQWJQ010000111.1 GCA_029248265.1 Planctomycetota bacterium | reverse complement strand
AAGGACGACTTCCGGCACGAGCTCATGAACTACATCGCCGCGGTCCACCTCGAGGGCGAGCAGTTCGACCACCGAGAGAACCGGCGCCTTCGGTGCGCTCTGGAGCTGAAGCTCTTCGAGGACCAGCGTGACTCGATCCAGCTCACGACGCTCATCTCGGAGGTGGTGGACCCGCAGGTAGAGGAGAAGGTCGCGGCGATCCGCGCCCGCCTCTGTGCGCTCTTTGGATATGACGAGGCGTCGGCTGCCACCGTCCTCCAAGACGTGGCTGGGCTCTTCGCCCGCGAGGGGGTCGAGGCCGCTGAGGCTGCCGCTGACGACAACGCCGAGGGCGCCGAGCGCGCGGCCTGATTGGGTCCCATGGCCGGGCAGATTCACAGAATGGACCGCGACCGCGCACGCTTCAAGGAGGTGGTGCGGGGGCGGATCCGTGAGGACCTACAGCGCTACCTCGCTTCGACGGAGCTCATCGGGAAGCGTGGGGACCGCGCCGTCTCTGTTCCCGTTCCATCGGTGGAGCTCCCCAGGTTCCGGTTTGGGGCCAACGAGGGCGGGGTGGGGCAAGGCCCGGGTGAGGTCGGTGACGCGGCGGACGGGAGCCACGGCGACGCCGACGGCGGCGCAGGAGGCGCAGGGGAGCAAGAGGGCGCCCACATCATGGAGGCGGAGGTCGAGCTGGAGGAGCTGGCGGCCATGCTGGGTGAGGAGCTCGGGCTCCCCAATATCTTGCCCCGCGGCAAGGATGAGCTGGACGCGACGGGCGGTCAGTGGAGCGGCATTCGGAGCCACGGGCCCCAGTCGCTCAGGCACTTCAGGCGGACCTTTCGGCGGGCGCTGGCGCGAACGATCGCCTCTGGAGAATTCGATCCCGCACACCCCGTGGTGACGCCGATTCCGGACGACCTGCGCTATCGCGCGCTCAGGCCGAAGCCGCGCCCGGAGTCCTCGGCCGTGATCATGCACATGATGGATGTCTCGGGCTCCATGGGGCGTGAGCAGAAGGACATCGTCCGCATCGAGGCCTTCTGGATCGACACCTGGCTGCGCAGCCAGTATCGCAACCTGGAAGTGGTCTACATCGTCCATGACGCCGGGGCGAAGGTCGTGGACAAGGAGACGTTCTTCCACCTTCGAGAGTCTGGTGGCACCAAGATCTCCTCAGCGTACGAGCTCTGTCTCGATCTCATCAAGGAGCGCTATCACCCCGACGACTACAACATCTACCCGTTCCACTACTCCGATGGTGACAACTGGAGCGCCCGTGACACCGAGCGTTGCGTGACGCTGGTGCGGGATGAGCTCCTCCCTCGCGTCAACCAGTTCTGCTACGGCCAGGTCAAGAGCGCGTACGGCTCCGGCCAATTCAAGCACGACCTCGACGCCGCCTTCCAGGAGGAGTGCGGCCTGGTCACCGCAGGTGTCGACGACCGCGGTGGCATCCCGGGGGCGATCAAGGCCTTCCTTGGCCAGGGGCGTTGAAGGCATGGTGACCGGTCCCTCCCTGACACCCGAGCTCCTCGCAGCGGCGCAGCGAGCGGAGTCGGCTGCGACCGCGGCGGGGCTCTCGTTCTTCGAGGTGGTGTTCGAGATGCTGGACGCCTCGGAGGTGAACGCCGTGGCTGCGTATGGGGGCTTCCCCAACAGATACCCGTCCTGGCGCTTCGGCATGGAGTACGAGCGGCTCTCCAAGGGCCATGAATGGGGGCTCTCCAAGATCTACGAGCTGGTCGTCAATCACGACCCGACGATCGCTTACCTGCTGCGCTCGAACAGCGCCTTGGAGCAGAAGCTCGTGATGGCCCACGTCTTTGGACACGCGGACTTCTTCCGTCACAACGCCTGGTTTGCGCCGACCGAGCGGGCGATGATGCCGCGCTTTGGCGAGCACGCTCGGCGGATTCAGGGGTACGCCGACCGTCACGGGCGGGACCGCGTGGAGCGTTTCCTCGATGTGGCCTTGAGCCTCGAGCCCCTGATGGACCCGTACGGACCGCAGCGCCGGCACCGTGCCGAGAGGCGCCGGGCAGAGGGCGGCGGTGGACCGATGAAGGCGAGCCAGCCGCCGCAAGGCGGAGTGAACCTGCGGCTGGTGACCGGCGGGAAGGCGGCCCTCCCGGGTGGATGGGACCTCCCGACCTTCGACCTCTTGCGGTTCCTCGGCGAGCACGCGGAGCTCGAGGATTGGGAGCGTGATGTGCTCGGCATCGTGAGCGCGGAGGCCGAGTACTTCCTGCCGCAGCGGATGACGAAGATCATCAACGAGGGCTGGGCGTCCTTCTGGCACAGCCGACTCCTCACCGGGGGCCTGCTGACCGCGGGGGAGCTGGTGGACTTTGCGGACTGCCATTCCTCCGCGACCCAGGCTGCGCCCGGTCAGCTCAACCCGTACAAGCTGGGGATCGAGCTCTTCCGGCACGCGGAGCGCCGGGGGCTGGACCTGTTCCGCCTGCGCACAGTGCACAACGACGTCTCGTTCGTCGACGAGGTGATGGATGAGGAGTTCATCGAACGCTCCTCTCTGTTCGTCTCCGAGCGAGGCTCGGGTCGCGAGCCGGCGCGGATCCAATCCCGTGACCACTCCCGTGTGAAGCAGGAGCTCCTCCGGTCGATGGCGTGGGCCGGCCAGCCGCGCATCGCGCTGGAGAGCGTCGGGGGTGGTGGGCGCCGTGAGCTCCTCCTGCGACACCACCACGATGGGCGGGACCTCCACCTCGAGGACGCGGGGGCCGTGCTGAAGGCGATCGGCGGGCTCTGGGGCGCGCCTGTTCAGCTCCTGACCTTCGAGGGTGAGCAGGAGCGCCTCGTCACGGTGGAGGGCGGAGAGGTGCGGGTGCAGGATGTGGGCACGCCCGCCGCCCCGCTACCTTCCCGCGCTGGTTGATCCCGGGGGCCCAGATCCCGGGGACTCCGATCCCGGGGACTCTGATTTCGCCTGGGCGGATCGCGCCAAGCTGGGGGCGTGTAGGCGTCCCTTGCGGCTCCGCCGGGCCGGGACGAGGAGGCGGACGGTTCGTCCGGTGAAGGGAGCGGGGGTGGTCCTTGATTCGCGGGGAGTGAAGGGCTCTTCTGGAGCCTGCAATGGCACTGGTCCACGAGCTCTCCTGGTCTGCGTCGAGGGCGCGGTTGTTCACCGCGTGTCCCCGGCGGTACTACTACGTCTATTATCTCTCCTGGAAGGGGTGGGGCCGGCAGGCCGATCCAGAGCGTCGGCGGGCGTACCTCCTGAAGAAGATGACCCGCATGCCGATGCTCGCGGGGGACATCGTCCACCGGGCGATCGCCGAGTACTTCGCGCGCCGTGACCAGGGGATCCCCTGGTCCCGTGAGGAGGCGACGACCTGGGCCGTTGACGAGCTTCGGGCTGGGTACAAGCAGTCTCGTGACGGCTCCTGGAAGGCCAGCCCCGCCAAGTCCGTCCGGCTGGCGGAGCACCACTACGCCGAGGACCGGATTGACGAAGGGACCGGCGCGGCGGGGGACTACGGAAAGCGATACGTGGAGCGTATGACCGGGTGCCTTGGGCTCTTCTTCGACGACCCCCGGCTGGAGTCCGCGCGGGAGTCTCAGCCAGGAGACTGGCTCGCCTGCGAGGACATGAGCACCTTCGAGCTGTTCGACACGAAGGTCTTCGCGGTGCCGGACTTCGCGTACTGGGAGTACGCAGGGGG
>JAQWJQ010000101.1 GCA_029248265.1 Planctomycetota bacterium | reverse complement strand
CTCGGGCGACTCGAGGGAGGGACCCGCAGGGGAGCCGTGGAGGTGGTCGCTCGGGGACGCTGGGCTGGAGGTCTCACCAGCGGCGGGGGTGGTGGAGGCGGAGCCACCCGCCGTGGAGTCGTCCGCGAAGACCGAGCTGGGCGCCGGGGCCTCGGTGAGGACGGCCTCGGCGCCGGCGACGCCCAGGGTGCGCTGGACCTCCCGGGTCAGCTCGTGGGCCAGCGTCGCCGGTGTCTCGGTGAGGTAGCCGCGCTCGTCGAGGGACCACACGACGTACTCGAGGACCGTGCGCTCGCGGTCGCTGAGCTCGAGGGCGCTGAGCTGGTCGAGGATGTCAGCCGCGAAGGACCGGGCACCCTCGGGGGCGTTGAGCATCGCCTCGTACTTCCGGTCGCCCTCCTCGCCGCCGGCGGCCCGCGGCGGTCCGCCGTCGCCGAAGTCGCGGTCCATACGCTCGAGGTAATCGAGCATGGCGTCCGCGCCGTCGGACGCGGGACCCGCGTCTGCGCGCGCGGCCCACGCCTCATCGGGGCCTGCATCCTGGGAACTCGCCGCGTCCCCGTCCGGCTCCACGACCTCGAGGAAGGGATTCTCGGTGAGCTCCTGCTCGATCCGCTCCGACAGCTCCAGCAGCGGGAGCTGCAGGACCTGCATGGCCTGGATCATCTGCGGCGACTGGATCAGTCGCTGCTCCAGGCGGGCGGATTGATTGAGACCTAACTTCAAAGGGGGACCGCGGGCTGAGGCGCGAGCTCCCAGCCTAACGACCCAGGTCGTCGCTTAGACCTCGGACCTCTCAGCGATCCTGGTCCGTCGCTGATCTCCATGAGAGGGTCACGCCGGTGGCGGGGTGCTGCTCGCGCTCTGCCTCGGCATTTAGCGGGAAGGCGAGGTGGCTCCGAACGGGGAGATGGAGGCGACCGCTATCTCCGGTCCCAGGGGCGTGCAGGCGCTCTGCCCGACCGAACTGCCTCCGTCCATGACCGAGCATTCGCTCTCCATCAAGCACCGCGTCGATCACGGTCCCCGTGACCAGGCGCTCGACGATGGGGCTGCACAGGGCGGCGTCGTTGGCCAGCTGGGGCTCGTAGCCCACGACCATGGTGGTCTCCCTCGTCCGCGCGACGCGGAGGAGAGCGCCGTCCACTGTCGGGAGCTTGGCCTCGAAGCCCTCCCATGCGATGGAGACCGCGGCGGGCGTCGAGAGTGGGTCCAGGGCCTGGCTGAGCCGCTGGAGCAAGCGGGCGCCCACCCGTGTGTCCGCAGGCGCGAGCAGCAGCGTGTCGGTGGCCATCGGGCTCGCCGCGCTCCGGCGCGGAAACTGTCGAGCGTAGAGTTGCGCCAGCCCCGCGGGGGTCTCGCCGGTTCGGATGGACGAGGGGAGGTCCGCCGCGAGGACATGGGGCTTGCCGACCTGGGCGCGCCAGAGTCCGCGGGCGAGATCGACGACGCCCTCGTCGGCGGCCCCTTGCCGCCGCGGGGAGGCCTCGATCTCCAGCACGAGTCCCGCCGTCGCCTCCGTCGGGCCGGAGACCGTGAGCCTCAAGGGGCCGGAGGTTGGGACGGCCCCGGAGAACATCACCTGCACGGAGTCCACGGCCGGAAGCTCGAGGTCGCCGAGGGCTGAGATCTCGGTGTCAAAGGTCTCGATCGCGGCGAGCCTCGAGACGTCCAGCAGGCCCTGAACGAAGAGCTGCCTCGCCCCGTTGTCGCCGATCGTGGTGGACGCGTACAGGTGGACCATCTCCCCGATCAGCGCGGTCCCGATCTCGGGCGCCCCGATCGCGACGTCCGTGGCTACTTCGATCCCGTACCCGTGGACATAGGCGTGTCGCTCGCGGCGCCCAAAGGCCGCCACACCGCCGCTACGTACGAGCCGGTGGTCGTCGATAAGGGGGGGGCTCCCTGCTGTCGCGGTCGTGAGGCGTACGCGCACGTCGAAGCGGAGCTGGGCGAGGGCGGCGTCCAGGGCGACGAGGCGGCCTTGCGCGGCGTCCCGAGCCTCTACCGGACCTCGCAGGAACAGCGACCCATTCAGGATGACAACCTTGGCCCCGGCGACCGAGTTCGCGGCACCGATGGCCACCTCCTCGGCAAGGCGCCTGGGGAGTTCGGGGCCGAGGTCGGTGGCTGGCCTCAGCGACACGCCCGGCGCGAGGAGGTGCCGGCCGTCGAGGAGCGCTCCGTGCTGCGGAGCGCTCGGCGTCCCGGTGGGGAGGGGCACCACGGACCAGTCCGACTCTTGCTTCCCCGCGGCCGAGGAGCCGGCGGTGATGGGCGACGGAGGAGCAGGTGCGGAGGCGGACGGCCCCTCCAGCCCGAGCCCCACGGGGAGGGCTGCCTCGGCCTGTGTGACGACCGTGAGGCCGAGCGCAAGGGCCATGCCCGCCGCGGTCAGCGCGCGCGTGGTCGAACGACGCAGGTGGGTGGTGTGGCCTGGCTTCATGGGTTGGCTAGCGATGTGGAGGCGCGGAGTCACGGGGGAGGCCCACTCCAGCGCCATCGAGGTGGCGCTCCAGAGGCCCCATCGAGTATCACCTGCCCACATGAACGAGGCCACGCTCACCATCCAGTCCTCCGGAAACACCCGTAGTGTCGCCTTGCGCCCTGGCCTGACCCGGATCGGGGCGGAAGGGGCTCGGGGGGTGCACGTGGGGGTTCCAGGCGTCGATGGAGAGCTTCACCTCTGGGATGACCCCCACAAGGTGGTGCGGGTGAGCGGGGCGACGCCGATCCTGGTCGGGGGGCGGGAGGTCGAGGACTTCCAGCTCGACCACGGAGCCTGCTTTGAGTGGGGCGGAGCCCGATTTGAGCTCGATCTGGCGGGCATGGTGCTGGAGGAGATCAGCCCCGCGCCTGCGCCTGCAGCTGCAGTACCCCCCGTGCCTCCGGTCGAGACAGGCCACGGCCTCGGCGCAGCCGAGGTTCAGGCCTTCGAGCGGGTGGCTGCGGGCATCCTCGTGGACGTTGGTCTCGGTGAGAAGGGGACGGTCAAGCGGTGGCAGGCGGCCGTGATTGCCAACGAGTGGGACGCTGATGCCGCTGCGAGGGCCATCCTGGCGGGGGCGCCGGGCGGGACCGCGGACCCGAAGTTCCTCGAGCGCGCTGGGAGGTTGGAAAGGGACCTGCTCATGTCGTCCTTCCAGCGAGGGACCAAGGGGGCCTCCAGGAAGCTCCGCGGCGCAGCCCGGAACACCACCGCCTACCTGGTCGCAAACCTGGTCGCCATCGGGGTCTACAGCGCGATCATTCTCGCCCTGCTGATCATCGCACGGATAAGCTACGAGTGGGACCTGAACGAGATCATCGACTCCATGGTCGAAGCGGTCTCGCCTTGAGATTCCCACACGGCGATTTGCGCCTGCCCGCCTCCCCGTTCGGGGGGAGGCCTCTAAACAATCACTGATTGACTTCGACTCACTTCGGATCCCTCTCCAACTGCTCGGATCCGTTGACGCGATGACCCAGAACGACGCCGACAAAAGCCTCTTTTCGCTCGCTCAGATCCAGCATCTCATGCGGGTCGAGTTCAGCCGTGCCCAGCGCTATGGCTACGCGATCTCTTGCCTCATCATCGCCGTGGACCGCCTTGGGCACCTGCGCGACATGTACGGCTACGACTCCAAGGAGGAGATCATCGACACGATGATCCGGCTCTTGAAGGCCGAGACTCGGAGCTCCGACTTCCTCGGTCGCATGGCCGACGACCGCCTGCTGGCGGTGGTGCCCCACACCGAGGCCGAGGGCATCGACGTGATGGGCGCACGGCTGCTGGGCGCAGCCCGCCAGCTTGAATTCATCAGTGATGGCCGCCAGATCCGCGTCACGCTCTCCTTGGGCGGGGCACATGACCCCGGCGGCGCCGGTGAGCGAACGTTGTTCTTCGACGCCCTCCTCGAGGGTGCGGACGAGGGCCTCGAGGAGGCGGTCGCTGCCGGCGGCAACCGCGCGGGCTTCGTGCGACCGGACCGGGTCGGGCTGGGAGAGGTGCATCCCCTGGCGACCATCGCGACCGAGGGCGGTTACCGAGACGCCGCCAGCGAAGTGATGGAGCAGCGCCGCGTCGACGCCGCCCCCGACCCCGATCTAGAGTGAGGGTGCTCCTCGCGGAGGACGAGGTCACCATCTTCGTGACGCTGCGCGACGCCCTGGAGGACGCGGGGCACGAGGTCATCGGCGCGACAGACACCGCCAGCGCCCTCAAGGCGCTCGAACTCGAGCCTGCGGCGGACGCCGTGGTCACTGACGTCCGCATGCCCGGCGAAGGTGGCCTCGCGGTCTTGGGCCGAGCCATGGAGCTGGATCCGGACCGACCAGTGCTGCTCATGACCGGCTACGCGACGGTGGACGACGCCGTGGACGCCATGCGTCGCGGCGCGGTGGACTACATCCAGAAGCCGTTCCGGAACGAGGCCGTGCTGCGTCGGCTCGAGACCCTCTCGCGGGTCTCCGACCTCGAGGAGGAGAATCGAGTCCTTCGGGAGCAGCTGGTGGCGGCGGGGCCGCCGGGCATCGACGGGATCATCGGTGCGTCAGCGCCCATGGAGGCGGTCTTCGAGCGAGTACGCACGGTGTCGAGCACCGAGGCGACGGTCGAGATCGAGGGGGAGAGTGGCACGGGGAAGGAGCGGGTCGCGCGCGCGATTCACGACCTGAGCCCCAGGAGGGAGGGACCCTTCATCGCGCTCGGGTGCGGCGCACTCCCCCCCGACCTGCTCGAGGCGGAGCTCTTTGGTCACGAGAAGGGCGCGTTCACGGACGCGAAGCAGGCCCGGCGCGGCCGCGTTGAGCTCGCGGACAAGGGCACCCTGTTCCTCGACGACATCGACGACATGCCGATGCCGCTTCAGGTCAAGTTGCTGCGCGTCCTGCAGGAGCGCCAGTTCGAGCGCGTCGGCGGCGAAGAGACCCTGTCTTCGGACTTCCGCGTGGTCGTCGCGACGAAGGTGCCGCTCCGCAATCTGGTCCGTGAGGGGAGCTTCCGCGAGGACCTGTTCTATCGGGTGCACGTGGTGCCGGTGGGCCTTCCGCCCCTCCGCGAGCGTCGCGGGGATGTGCCGCTCCTCTTGCAGGCCATGATCGAGCGTCATGGCGGCGGCCGCGCGTACGACGTGACCCGGTCGACGCTCAAGATGCTCGAGCGCTACGCCTGGCCGGGCAACGTACGCGAGCTTGAGAACTCCGTTCAGCGTGCGATCGCCTTGGCTGGCAAGGCGACGCGCCTCGAGGCGGAGGACCTGTTGCCTCAGGACGGTCGGTGGCGCTCGACGGCGGAGGTTCAGGTGGAGGTCCGTCCGCTGCGTGAGGTGACCCGCGAGTGTGAGGTGGAGCACATCAAGGTCGCGCTGGAGGCGACGGGGGGCCACCGGTCCCAGGCGGCCGAGCTACTCGGCATCTCCCGCAAGGTGCTGTGGGAGAAGCTGAGGGACTTTGGCATCGACCCCGAGGAATCCGGTGAGCCAAGCTGAGCGACCCAGTGCTGACGCGAGCCGGCTCCCGGCCGGGGCCTGCCCGTCCACTCGGGTCGCGCTCCCGGTGGGCACGCTGGTGATCACTGACCTGCATCTCGCACCCTTTGGTGACGAGCGGACCAGCCGCTTTGTGCGCCTCTGCGACCAGCTTGAGGGGGTCCCAGCTCTCGTCTGCCTGGGCGACCTCTTCGACATGTGGGTGTGTCGCCGGCAGGTCCGTCTGGCCGGCTCGGCGCCCGTCCTTGACGCCCTGGAGCGCCTGGTGAGGCGCGGGACCGAGGTCCATCTCGTGCCCGGCAACCGCGACGCGCTGCTCGGCGCCTGGTTCGAGAGGCGCACGGGCGGGAAGCTGCACAGGGACGGCTTTGTCGGTGAACTCCCAGGGGGTGAGGCCTCGGTGTTCGTCCACGGGGACGCTCTCTGCACGCTCGATAAGAGCTATCTCCGGCTGCGCTCCCTGTGGAGGTTCTGGCCCGTGCGTCTCATCTCCTGGCTCGCGCCCTTGTGGTTCGCGCGCCGCGTGGGCTCACGGTTGCGAGGTTTCTCCGAGGCCACCAAGCCGACCAAGTTGCCCGAGGAGAAGGCCATCCAAGGGGACGCGATACGGCGGGTCATGCATGAGGCCGGCGCCTCGGTGCTCGTGTGCGGCCACGCTCACGACGCGCGTGACGAGCCCGTGCCCCGGGCGGCCGCGGAGCCGCAGCGCTGGATCGTCGTCGGAGCTTGGGGTTGGGATCGAGACTTGCTCCAGATCGGCAAGGCGGGCCGTCTGGATCTGGATTCGTGGGCTAACATCTCCGCCCCATGAACTCCTTCCGCTCCATGGATGGTCGCTCCTCATTGGGGGGCAGGGCGTGATCATCGCGATTGACGGGCCGGCGGCCTCTGGCAAGAGCACGCTCGCGCGCGCGCTGGCGAGGCGCCTGGGCCTGACCTTTCTGGACACCGGCGCGATGTATCGCGCGGTCACCCTCGCGGCGCTCGAGCGGAACCTCTCGCCGGCTGAGGGGGCTGAGTGCGCAGCGCTGGCGGCCACTCTCCGGCTCGGCTTTGATCCGGAGGGGCGCGTGCTCATCGAGGGCGAGGCGGGGGAGCCCGCGATCCGGAGCGGGGAGGTGACGAGGCACGTCTCCGAGGTGGCCGCTCACAGCGGGGTCCGCCGCGCACTCGTGGAGGCTCAGCGAGCCGTCGCGGCGGCGGCGGTGGAGGCGGGCGGCGGGGTCGTGGCCGAGGGCCGGGACACGACCTCGGTGGTCTTCCCGGAGGCTGACCTGAAGGTCTTCCTCCTGGCCAGCCCGGCGGTGCGGGCCATGCGCAGGGCTGCGGAGGAGGGCCGACCCGAGCTGGCCCCCGCCTATGAGGCGGACCTCGCACGGCGTGACGCCCACGACAGTCAGCGGGCAGACTCGCCCCTGCTGGAGGTGGATGACGCCGTCCGATTGGATACCGACACCCTTTCGCCAGAGGCGGTCCTGGACCGCGCGGCGGCGCTTGCGGCGGCCCGCCGACCGGGGTGAAGGGGGCCTCAAGAGGCCGAAAGGGCGCCTGACGGCGGGAAACACCGGGTTCAGGGGTCGATTCGCGGGGTGCCAGCGCGTACAACTTTCGGCTCGAAGCGTGCGTAATGCCCGATTCGACAGCGTGACGGGAGCGTTCCCCGTCGGCTGATTCCCAAGGCCCAGGCCTCGGCGCCACCAACTCCCCCGCGGGTCCTACCGACCACGCAGGGCCGCGTCCGAGACCGTAAGACACAACACGTTTCATCCATGGCCGTCGCCTCGCGTCGCGTCCGCAAGTACGAGCTTGACCCCATCGAGCTCGAGAAGAGAGTCGCCGAATCCTTCGGTACGGAGACCCTCGAAGATCTCGCGGAAAGCCTCAACGAATCCATCGTTGACATTCTCCCTGGCCAGATTGTCGAGGCCAAGGTCGACACCGTCGACGAGCGCACCGGGCTCGTCATCATGGATGTGGGTGGGAAGGCCGAAGGCCAGATCTCGCTCAACGAGTTCGGCGACGAGCTGCCCACCAGCGGCCAGGTCTTCGAGGTGTACTTCGAGGGCCTCGATGAGAACGACATGTCGGTGCTCTCGAAGCGCCGCGCCGATCGCCTCCGCGCCTGGGAGCACGTCTCCCAGAAGTACGACGAGGGCGACGAGGTCCAGGGCATCGTCCAGCGCAAGATCAAGGGTGGTCTGCTCGTGGACGTCGAAGGCGTCAACGTCTTCCTCCCCGCCAGCCAGGTCGCGCTGCGCCGTACCCACGACATCTCCGACTTCATCGACGAGCCGGTGCGCGCGCGCATCATCAAGATCGATGCGGAGCGCATGAACATCGTCGTCTCCCGGCGGAAGCTGCTCGAAGAAGAGCGCCAGAAGCAGAAGGAGACGCTCCTCAAGGACATCACCGAGGGCCAGATCCGTATGGGTACGGTCAAGAACATCGCCGACTTCGGCGTGTTCGTCGACCTCGGTGGCATCGACGGCCTGCTCCACATCACGGACATGTCCTGGGGCCGGATCAACCACCCCTCGGAGATGGTCCAGCTCGAGCAGGAACTCGAAGTGCAGGTCCTGCGCGTCGACTTCGAC
>JAQWJQ010000094.1 GCA_029248265.1 Planctomycetota bacterium | reverse complement strand
CAAGTGCCGATGAACCCCGTCCTCCGTTCGCTGCTCAATCTTCAGGAAGTCGACCGCGACATCTTCAAGGTGCAATCGGAGCTCGAGCGGCTCCCCAAGGAGCTGGCTCAACGAGTCGAGACTCTCGGCCTCCGCAAGGTCCACCTGGACGAGAAGCGCGGCGAGGTCCTCGAGCTTCGGTCGGCGATCAAGGAGATCGAGCACGCGACCGTGGGGATGCGCCAGCGCCTGAAGAAGCTCGAGCACGAGTCCTCCACCGGCACCGCGGACGCGGCGCTCATCGCGAGCTACCAGCACGAGATGCGCAACATCAAGCGCAACACCAGCCAGGCCGAGGATGATGGCCTCAAGCGGGTGTCTCGCGCGGATCAGATCGAGGAGGAGATCGTCGCCATGGAGAAGCAGCTCCTCGACGAGCAGGAGGCCTTCGAGCAGTTCAAGAAGAACGTCGAGTCCGAGACCGTGACGGCGCAGGCAAAGCTGGATGAGCTCCAGGCCGACCGGGGGACGCGCTCCGCGGAGGGCATCCCGCCCGCGAGCCTCGAGGTCTACCATGGCCTCTTGAAGACCCGTGATGGTGAGGCGCTCGCCGAGCTCGGAGACGGCCTCTGCGAGGGCTGCTTCGTCAACCTCCCGAAGAACATCGTGGTGCGGCTGGCGCGCGGGACCGAGCTGGTCCAGTGCCCTTCCTGCGACCGGATCCTCTACAACTACTGAGCCGCCTGGCGGGGTGCGCCCCGTCTCCGGTGGCGTGGGCCCAGCTCCGCGGCCTGGGCACGCCGAGGCCCGGGTGCAGCCGGCCGCCGAGGTGCCTGCGCCTGCTACCGGAGCGCGGAGGCGGAGGGGCCGCGCTCGGCGCCGCAGGCTGAGCCCTGGGCCGCGCCCCGGCGGATGAGCTCGGCGGCGAGGCGCTCGCGAATCTCGTTCTTGTAGACCGCCCAACGCGGCGCGATGCGCTTCTCCAGGGGCGCGTCTCCGGTGACGCGATGCAGGACCTGATCGGGGTGCAGGCGCTCGACGAAGTCCGTCAACCACTGGACGTATTCCTCGGCCTCGAGGACCGACAGCTCGCCCTTGCGGTACTGATGGGCCATCTGGGTGCGCTCGAGGACCATGAGGTTGTGGACCTTCACGCCGGCGACCCTCGAGCTGGCCAGGGCGTCGGCGGTGGCGCGGGCGCCCTCCCGCCCGTCCCCGGGCAGGCCGAGGATGGCGTGCCCGACCACAAGCAGGTCCGCGTCGTGGGCGCGGGCGGCGGCGTCGTTGAACTCGTCGAGGGTGTGGAGGCGGTTGATGTCGAGGAGGACCTGGTCGTTGGCCGATTCCAGGCCCAGCTCGAGCCAGACGTCGGTGACCTGCCGCAGGCGAGCGAGGGCTGCGAGCGTGTCGGCGGGGATGCAGTCCGGGCGAGTGGCGACCGAGACGCCGACCACGGGGCTCCCGGGGGCCTCGATGGCCGGGCGGAGCGCGTCGAGGACCTCCTCGAAGCGGGCACCGTCCACGTAGGTGTTCGAGTAGCTCTGGAGGTAGGCGATGGCGCCGACGCCGTCGCCCCGGCGCGCGATCCGCGTGAGGCCCTCCTCCAGCTGCGCGGCGAGGCTGGCCCCGCCCTTGAGCGCCCCCGTGCCGGACCCCTCCACGTCGCAGTAGGTGCAACCGCCGAAGCCCTTGGTCCCGTCGCGGTTCGGGCACGTCGAGCCAGCGTCCAGAGCGACCCGGTAGACGGGGCGCCCGTAGCGCTCCCTTAGCCAGGGGGCGAAGGTGCGGAAGGGAATCGGGGGAGAGGTCATCGCTCAGATGCTACGCGCCTCGCCCTCGGGCGATAACATCCTGCTCAGCAACCTCGCACCCGCCTTGGATATTCAGCCCATCGTCGTTGGCACCGCAGGTCATATCGACCACGGCAAGTCGACCCTCGTCAACGCCCTCACGGGCATCGATCCCGATCGGTGGGCTGAGGAGAAGGAGCGCGGTATGACCATCGACCTGGGCTTCGCTCGGTTCGAGCTCCCCGATGGCCGCCGCGTGGGCATCGTCGATGTCCCCGGTCACGAGCGCTTCATCCGCAACATGGTCGCGGGGGCCACCGGGATTGACCTCGTGATCCTCGTGGTGGCCGCGGACGACGGGGTCATGCCCCAGACGCGCGAGCACCTCGCGATCATGCAGCTGCTCGGCGTCGGCCGCGGCTTCGTGGCCCTCACCAAGGTGGACATGGTGGACCCGGAGATGGTCGAGCTCGCCGAGGAGGACGTGACCGATGCGGTGGCCGACACGTTCCTGGAGGGAGCCCCGATCCTGCGGGTGTCGGCGATCACGGGGGAGGGCATGGATGAGCTGCGCGCGCTGGTCGCAGAGCTGGCCTCCTCCACGGAGCCGCGCTCCTCCGATGGCGTGTTCCGGATGCCCGTGCAGCGCGTGTTCACCGCGCGCGGCTTCGGGACGATCCTCACCGGCATCCCGGTCTCAGGGACGGTGGGGGTCGGGGACGTGGTCGAGATCCTCCCTGGCGGACAGAAGGGCAAGCTGCGGGGCATCCAGGCCTATCACGAGAGTGCCAAGGTCGCCTGCGCGGGTCACTCCACGGCGCTCAACGTCGCCGACGTGGACCACCATCAGATCGAGCGCGGGCACGTGGTGGCCGCGCCCGGCTACTTCAAGCCGCAGACCATGGTCGGCGCGAACCTCACGGCGTTGAAGTCCTCTGGGCTCGCGGTGGCCAACCGCATGCAGGTCCGCGTGCACACGGGGACCGCCGACGCCGTGGGCGAGGTCGTCCTCCTCGACTCGGAGGAGATCGCCCCGGGCGAGACAGGGCTCGTGCAGTTCCGCATGGAGCACCCGCTCGTCTGCGCACCGGGCGACCGCTTCGTCCTGCGCCTCGCCTCGCCGGTGATCACCCTCGGTGGCGGGGCCATCCTCGAGGAGAGCCGCTACCGCCTGAAGCGCTTCAAGCGCTTCGTGATCGAGGAGCTCGAGCGTCAGGCGGCCAGTCTCGGTTCCACGGAGGCGCTCCTGGAGGCTCACCTCGCCCGTACGCCGGAACGGTGGGCGCCCATCGAAGAGCTCTCCCATGCGCTCAAGCGTTCGCGGGGCGATACGGAGGAGCTCCTTCGCGGCCTCGAGTCCGAGGGCAAGGCGAGCCCCATGGCCTCGGGGCAACGGTGGATCCACGCCGACACCCTGGACCTCTGCCTCTCGAGCCTCCGCGACGAGCTGGGGGGCTGGTTCGAGAAGAACCCCATGCGTGGGCGGATGGACGTGCGCGACCTGCGGAGCACGCTCTCCATGGACAAGGGCCTGGTCGCGGAGCTCCTGCAGCGCGAGGAGGCGGGCGGCCGCGTCGTGTTGGAGGCGGGCGGGATGATCGCGCTCGCCGGGCGCGAGGTCGCGCTTGACCCTGCGCAGGCGAAGCTGCGGGGCGAGATCCTCGGCCGCATGGTGGCGGGGCGGCTCCAGCCGCCCTCTCCGGATGAGCTCGCGGACCAACTCGGCGCGTCGCGGGTCGAGATCGACACGGTCCTGCAGCTCTGTGTGGACGAGGGGTCGATCGAGCGCGTGGGCGGAGAGCTCTTCATGGCGGCGGAGATCATGGCCGAGGCACGCGAGGCCGTGACCTCCAACTGCGAGCGGAACGGCCACCTGGAGATCCCTGAGCTGCGCGACGCCCTCCAGTCGACCCGCAAGTTCCTGATCCCGCTGCTCGAGCACTTCGACACGGAGGGCCTCACCCTCCGGCAGGCGGGCCGCCGCGTCCTGAAGCGGCGCTGACCGTCTGCCTCGGCCGCGGGCAGCGGGCCCCATGGGGGCCGCGAGCGGGGGGCAGGGCGAGCGCTGCGACGGCACAGGGAAGAACTTTCCGGGCCGCGGGCGGTGGGGCGGGGACGTCGCGCTTGGATCACGGGGGGGCGGGGTCCCGGTGCGGGACAGGCGAGGGGCTGGAATCGACTCCTTATCCAAAGGGTGGGCTGCGCAGGGGTCGATACGCCCTTTGGTCGCGCCCCTGCCAGGTCTGGCAGGGCGAGGTGATCTTTCCCCAGGTTGCAAGCCAGACGTATTTGTGATGTCGGAAGACTCGAACCAGCCCACTCCGCCGCCCTCTCCTGAGGAGCGCCCCGCTCAGCCTGAAGCCTCGAGCTTCCTGGGAGACTCGTGGCTCCTGGACGTTGGACCCGACCCGGGGGTCGAGTTCGTGGAGCACGAGGCCGTGCCTGCGCTGCCCATGGACTGGGCGGCGAATTCGCAGGGGGAGGCCCCGGAAGCGGTGCCGGCTCACGAGCGAACAGCGCCCGCACCGGCCCAGGGCTTTGACGTCTTCGACGAGACCCAATCCCACGGGGAGATGCCGGAGGGCTACGAGGCCTTCGGCGACGGGGGCGAGGCGTCCTT